>NZ_JAWXVZ010000003.1:0-403301 GCF_033843645.1 Nesiotobacter zosterae
CTCAAATTGTTGTTATCCTGCCCGGTGGCCATGGCGGGGCGCCCCCACCCGATCCCATCCCGAACTCGGAAGTGAAACGCCCCTGCGCCAATGGTACTTCGTCTCAAGACGCGGGAGAGTAGGGCGCCGCCGGGCATGATAACAACAATCAAAAACCTCTCCAACTGTCCAAGCCAATCAGCTTGAACACAAAACAAGGCCCAACCACGGGCCTTTTCGTGTCTCTTCATACACGAAACTAAAAGTTTGTCGCGGTGGAACAGCCCCGCATCGCCCGCAAGGCCACTGGCCTGAGTGAGGACGGGCAAACCAAAAAGACCGGGCAACGCCAACGCCCGGCTGGGCACAACAAAAGCCCAAAAAAGAAGTTTATCGCGGGGTGGAGCAGCCCGGTAGCTCGTCAGGCTCATAACCTGAAGGTCGTAGGTTCAAATCCTACCCCCGCAACCAAAGATTAACCCGCTAACTCATCGAGTTGGCGGGTTTTTTGTTCTACGGTCAGGTTCACAGATGCGTCTTCTGCAGTGCGCATGTGGGTAGCGACCTGACCTCGGCTGCCACAAAAGGCCCAAGGGCCCCGCATCACACGGGGCCTGTGGTTCTTGTCATTCCGTCCGGGTTTAGGCGCCGAAGCTCAGCTCTCTGTTTGTTCTTTGATCAACTGCATTGATGTTCTCTTATTGGTATGGAGCTTCTTGGCGAAGGCCAGAACAAACATTGCCGTCAGGATCAGGATGATCGTTGGTGCGGGGGCACTGTCGAGGAAAAAGCTCAGGTAAGTCCCAAGGATCATGGCAATCATGCAGCTGAGCACGGCTACAACAAGCATGTGGCCAAAGCGGCGGACCAGCAGGAATGCAATGGCACCAGGCGCGATCAGGAGACCGATCGCCAGAATAAGGCCCGCGGCTGCAAGGGTGGCAACGATGGTCAGGGATAGCGCGGCGAGCAGGCCGTAGTGCAAGACATTTACTGGTAAGCCTGCGGCCTGTGCCTGCGCCGGATCAAATGCATGCAGCAGAAGATCTTTCCATTTCAAGGCAATGGTTCCCGACACCAGCAGCGAGATGATGCCGGCGGTCCAGAGCTCGTGTGCTTCAACGCCCAGCATGTTGCCGAACAGGATGTGGTCCAAATGGGCGTTCGTCTCAATGGAGACATAGAGCACGATGCCGAGACCAAACATGCCTGAAAAGACAACGCCCATGACCGTATCTTGTTTCACTCGGCTGTTATGGGAAAGATACCCTGTGGCAAGGGAGCAGGTCATTCCCGCAAGAAAGGCACCGATGAGAAGCGGGATGTTGAGGATGTAGGCCAAGACAATGCCCGGCAAGACGGCATGGCTGACGGCGTCTCCCATGAGCGCCCAACCTTTCAGCACCAGATAACAGGAGAGCAGGGCTGTTGGCACCGCCACCAGCAGGGAGATGTAGAATGCGTTCTGCATGAACGGAAATTGAAACGGAAGGAGCAGCTCATCCATCGACATCAAAAGCTCTCCTTTGCTTCAGGGGTGCCGCCCTGTTGATCGGCCCTTGCAAGGGCAAGCCGCGCCTTTCGGCGTGCGGCAAGCAAGCCGTGTTTGGGCGCGAAGATGAAAGCAATGAGGAAAATCAGCGTTTGTAGGGTCACGATGATGCCCCCCGTCGCGCCATCCAGGAAGTAGCTGATATAGGCGCCGAAGAAACTAGTCAGGCTTCCAATCAAGACAGACAGGATGATGAGGCGCGGGAACCGGTCACAAAGAAGGTAGGCGGTGGCGCCGGGTGTGACCACCATGGCGATGACGAGGAACGCGCCCACAGTCTGCATGGCAGCCACTACAGAGGCCGAAAGCAACACGAAGAAGGTTGCTTTCAAGAGGCCGGGATTGAGACCGGTGGACCTAGCATGGTTTTCGTCAAAGAAGGTCACCATGAGATCCTTCCACTTTGCCAGGAGAACCGCGAGGGACACAAAGCCGATGATGGCCAGCTGCAAGGTATCTTCCGGCGTAATCGCCAGAATGTTGCCCATGGTGATCGTCTGAATGCTGACCGACATGGGGTTCACCGAGACCATGAAGAGGCCAAGGCCAAAGAAGGAGGTGAAGATCAGGCCGATGATGACGTCCACTTTCAACCCGGAGCGCTCGGAAAGGAAAAGCATGGCACCTGCTGCCAGTCCGCCAGCGATGAATGCTCCGAGAGAAAACGGTAAACCCAGAATGTAGGCCCCGGCGACGCCTGGCACTACGGAGTGGGAGAGCGCATCACCAATCAGAGACCAGCCCTTCAGCATGAGATAAGCGGAAAGAAACGCGCAGACCCCGCCAACAAGCGCGGACACCCACATGGCATTGGTCATGTAGCCGTAGTTGAATGGTTCCAGCAGGTACTCAAGCATCGTTGCGCTCACTTACTTGAGTCTGCTCGCCATATTGAACAAACGGGCGTTCATCATCTGTTAGAATGGTCACTTGACGGGGATCGCCATCCTCATGCAGAGCCGGGCCGCCGAGCGTGAAGTGACGAAGCGCGCCGCCAAAAGCGTGCTCCAAATTCTCGGGAGTGAAGGTGGTTTCCGTTGGCCCATACCCCAACACTGTGCCCTTCACCAGAACGGTTCGGTCACAGAACTCGGGAACAGACCCCAGATTGTGCGTGGATACCAACATCACACGGCCTTCGGCACGCAGCTCGCGCAACAGTTGGATGATCTGGTCCTCGGTCTTCACGTCCACGCCGGTGAAGGGCTCGTCAAGGAGAATAACCTGGCCATCCTGAGCCAGCGCGCGCGCCAGAAACACACGTTTTCGCTGACCGCCGGACAATTCGCCAATCTGGCGATGGCGGTAGTCCTGCATGTTCACGCGCCGAAGTGCCTGCTCCACGGCATCATGGTCTGCTTTGGAAGGGCGGCGCAGAAAGCCCATGTGCCCATACCGGCCCATCATGACCACATCTTCCACCAATACCGGGAAGGCCCAGTCCACTTCCTCTGATTGCGGAACATAGGCAACGAGGTTCTCTTTCAGAGCTTGTTTGACCGTCCGGCCCAAAAGGCGGATCTCGCCGCGGGCAGCAGGAACAAAGCCCATGATCGCTTTAAACAACGTGGATTTGCCTGCGCCGTTCACGCCAACAAGGGCGGTTACCGTGCCCCGTGGAATTTCAAAGCTGGCGTCAAAAAGAGCTGTATGGCCATTGCGATAGGTCACCGTAACGTTGTCGGCAAGAATGCCGCCGCCTGAGCCGTCGTCGGCGACCCGTGTTTGAATGTCTTCAGGCTTGGCTAACATGTGTTGGACCTCTGGAAGAATTGCTTCCGTAAAACCGGGAAAAGCCTTCGCGTCTCGCAAGTCGCGAAGGCAATAACTGTATTGGGAGCGACGACCTGTCAGTTTGTGTGGGTGGTAAGACCCTTGGCTACTGTCTCGGACGTCACGCGTAGAAGGTCCAGATAGGTTGGAACTGGGCCATCTGGCTCACTCAGTGAATCAACATAGAGCACGCCTCCGTAGTTGGCACCGGTTTCACGGGCCACCTGTTCTGCGGGCGCGCTGCTCACCGTGCTTTCACAGAAGACTACCGGGATATCGTTCTCCTTCACCCCGTCAATTACCTTGCGCACTTGCTGTGGGGTGCCGTTTTGGTCTGCATTCATCGGCCACAAATAGAGTTCCTTCATATTGAAGTCCCTGGCCAGATAGCTGAAGGCCCCCTCACAAGTAACAAGCCAACGGCTGTCCTCAGGGATTTGCGAGACCTGCTCGCGCAGCGGCTCGAGTGTTGCGCGTAGTTGGTCTTTGTAGGCGGCTGCGTTCTTCACATATGTCGCTGCGTTTTCCGGGTCGTGTTCAGAAAACGCTTCCACGATATTGTCAATGTAAATCAGAGCGTTGTCGAGCCCCATCCAGGCATGAGGGTTTGGCTTGCCTTCATAAGCACCGGACGCAATGGAAATTGGCGTAATGCCATCCGTCAGGGTTGCGGAGGGAACATCGCCCATGTTTGACAGGAACTGCTCGAACCACAGCTCGAGGTTCATGCCGTTCCAAAGGATCAAGTCAGCATCGCTGGCGCGGACAATGTCCCGCGGTGTGGGCTCATACCCGTGGATCTCAGCCCCGGGCTTTGTGATGGAGACAACCTCTGCCGCATCGCCTGCAACGTTTGAGGCCATGTCGGCCAGCACGGTAAACGTTGTGACGACTTTCATCTTTTCTTCCGCTTGCGCAGAAGACGCAATCATGGCCACGAGTGCTGTGCCTGCCGCCAGACCGCTAAGAATTTTTGACATGTAGTGACTCCTGATGATGCTTTGGTTGATCCGTATGATTCCGGTAGTTGCAATTGCGAGTGACTTGCAAGTATTATTGCAATTGCGAATGATTTGCAAGTTCAATAGTGGGCCACCGGCGCCGAGCCTCTTGCCTGAAGCCGGTTCGGGTAACGTGGAGGTGAGCTCTCCATGGCCACGTGTGCACCTCATCCAGAAATGTAAGGCTCGCAGTTAGCACTCCCAAGGCGATCCATCCTATTGATTATCCTCATGCGGCGGGCCATCCGACGGCAGCCATCAATCTGGCGAAGGATCAGCTCCAGAAGCCTACAGTATCCTGATCCTCTGTCCATCGAAGTCTGGCTTGGAAGGTGTCGGCGCAGACCGCGTAAAGCCTGCATTTACACGTCGTGACAGCCATCAAAAAGCTTCCGACCGCAGCCAGGTTGTCACCCTCTCAACAGACAGGGCCGCGAAGTCATTGAGATCGCGTCGGAAGAACTGCGTAGGCTCAGGGGAGTGTTCAATCAAAAGCCCAGCCGCGCGCATCACAATGGTTGGCGTGGTACACGGGGCGGGCAGATAACATCAAGGCAAGTTACTCGAACTTATCCTCGACAAAATGCGTGCTACTCGGCCTAACCTATTGAGAATGATAGTGAATAGCCGAAATGATTCGCTTCGTCCGCTAATCGGATGAATAGGGCGCGAACCCTGCGCTATTGGCGTCAATCTCGATGGACTTACCCACCATCGGAAAGGCGCGTTGCGTGCACTTTTCCCTTGGGCACATCTTGCAGCCCGCGCCGATTGGCGTAGCGGCCTCTGGGTCACTGAGGTCCAGACCCTTTGAGTACACCATGCGGCTCGCGTGTTGAATGTCGCAGCCAAGGGCGATTGAGAAGAACTTGCCCGGTGCGCCGTAGCTGCCATAGCCGCTGGCAACCGTGCGCGTCACCCAGAAGTAAGTACGCCCATCGGGCATTTGTGCAATTTGAGTCAGGATCTCTCCCGGCTGATCAAAGGCGGCATGGACCTTCCAAAGCGGACAGCTGCCTCCAACTTTGGAAAAGTGGAAGTCCGTTGCCGATTGGCGTTTTGAGATGTTGCCAGCCCGGTCTACCCGCAAGAAGAAGAAGGGGATGCCCTTCTGGGTGGGGCGCTGAAGCGTGCTGAGCCGGTGGCAGGTGGTCTCAAAACCGGCTCCGAATTGTCGGCTGAGCCACGCGATATCATAGCGGCTCTTTTCCGCCGCCTTCCAGAAGGCGTTGTAGGGCATGATAAGCGCCGCTGCGAAGTATTTGGCCAAGCCGATGCGCGCCAGTTCTCGTGTTTCGTTGGTCGCAAACTCCACCGTCGAGACTTGGCGTTCAATTTCGCTTTGTGCTTCCAGAAGGCCGATCTGGAGCGCGATCTGAAAGGCGCGCTGACCGCCACGCAGGCTTCTGGCAAGCTGCAGGACGTGCTCTTGCGCATTGTAGTGGCGTATCTGACCGCCCTCTGGCATGTCCACGAGCGCCACTTCAATGTCATGTCGGTTGCGCAAGCGCCGGGTTAGTCCATCCAGTGAGTGGCCAATGGACAGCGAGGCGTTTTCGAAGATGGCCTCCGCCTTGTTGTCGAGCTGCTCGAAATAGTTGCGCTTGTCGTAAAAGAAATCTCGCACGTCCTCAAAGGCGGTGCGAGCGTTTGCTGCTGAGTTGGCTGGCGTACCGCCCAGTACCTGAGTCTTTGCCAACTCGTCCGCCTCGCGATAATCGCGGTATAACCTAACAAAACGTCTAGCCACAGCCGGTGTGTTATCAACAAGGTCGCGTAATTGCGCGGCTGTAACAGCATCCTCTTGCATTTCTGTGTGAAAAACTTCACGCAGCTCTGCGAGCAATCGGGCGTCTCCCTCCTCCGAAAAGAACTGGATATCCAGCCCGAATTCCTGATTGATTTTGAGCAAAACCTGCACCGTCAACGGGCGTTGATTTCGCTCCAGTTGGTTCAGGTAACTTGCTGATATATCAAGACGTTGAGCCAGCGCCGCTTGTGTGAGTTTGTTTTGCTCACGGAGCTGTCTCAGACGCCCCCCAAGAAATGCCTTCTTCATCACTGCACCTTCGCAACCTTCGCACTTCGCAAGATCATGCTTTGCAAATCTTCGCTTTTTCAGGCGTTTCACACAAAATGCGCTGCAAATACAGTAATGGCAAGCCGCTTAACCGAAGGTAGGAAAAGGAAAAACAAAAACTACGTATGCGATCTTCGCAAATCGACACAAAGGTCGAAGTTTTTGTTTTTTACAAACCTGCCGAGACGTTTGAGGCGCCAGAAGAGAAGTTTGCAAAGGGCATGAGCTGGGAGGCTTTGACCCGGCGCACCATGAAATTTGAGGAGGACACAACATGGCTTCAACTTATTCCGAAATCCGTCAATCGGTACTGGAACGCTACCCGAGCGGTCAGACCCCGGGCGGCGTATCCGTGGACGACATCGTTCAGCTGAAAATCCAGAACACCTACGACACCCATCTGGATATCGCGCGCGACATGGCGAAGGTCATGCGTGAGGACATGGCGGCCTATGACGCAGATCCTTCACGTTTCACGCAGTCTTTGGGTTGCTGGTCCGGTTTCCACGCACAGCAGATGATCAAGGCTGTAAAGCGCCAGCGCGGCACGGCGAAGGGCACTTATGTCTATCTCTCCGGTTGGATGGTTGCTGGCCTGCGCAACACCTGGGGTCACCTGCCAGACCAGTCCATGCACGAGAAAACCGCCGTTGTTGATCTGGTTCAGGAAATCTATACCTCTCTGCGTCAGGCCGATGAAGTCGCTCTGAACGATTTGTTCAAGACACTGGCTGCGGCACGCAACGAAGGCGACGAGGTTGCCGAGAAAAAGGCGATCGCAGAGATCGACAACTTCGAAAGCCACGTTGTTCCGATCATTGCCGACATCGACGCAGGTTTTGGTAACGAGCACGCCACTTACTTGCTTGCTAAGGAATTGATCAAGGCAGGTGCATGCTGTCTGCAGATCGAGAACCAGGTTTCCGATGCAAAGCAGTGTGGCCACCAGGATGGTAAAGTAACCGTACCGCGCGAAGACTTCATTGAGAAGCTGCGTGCGTGCCGCTTGGCCTTTGAGGAACTCGGCGTTGATGAAGGGGTTATCGTTGCGCGCACCGATAGCCTCGGTGCAGGCCTCACCCAGAAGGTCCCAGTAAGCCAAGAGCCGGGTGATCTTGCGTCTGAGTACATCAAATGGCTAAAGACCGAGCCGATCACTGAAGAGAACCCAGCCCGTGATGGCGATCTGGTTCTGGCGCAGGATGGTGGCTATGTGAAGCCGGTTCGCCTGCCGAATGGTCTGTTTGCCTTTAAGGAGAACACCGGTCGCGAGCGTGTTATTGAAGACTGTATCTCTTCCCTTAAGCAGGGCGGTGCAGACCTTCTCTGGATTGAGACCGCAACACCGGATGTAACCGAAATTGCATCCATGGTTGAGGAGATCCGCAAGGAAATTCCGAACGCGAAGCTGACCTACAACAACTCTCCGTCCTTCAACTGGACGCTGAACCTTCGCAAGCAGGTTCGTGCTCAGTGGATCGAGGAAGGCATGATCAGCCCGGATCAGTACCCAGACAGCACGCAGCTCATGTCTGCAGAACTGGATGATACCGATCTTGGTCGTGAGGCAGACAAGCGCCTGCGTGACTTCCAGTACGACATCGCAACCCGCGCTGGGGTGTTCCACAACCTCATCACGCTGCCAACCTTCCACCTGACCGCAAAGGGCATGGATGAGCTGTCCAAGGGCTACTTCGGTGAGGACCGCATGCTGGCCTATGTTGCCACCATTCAGCGTGAAGAAATCCGCCGGAGCATCTCCGCGGTTAAGCACCAGCACGAAGTTGGTTCTGACCTCGGTGATACTTTCAAGGAAATGGTCGGTGGTGACCGCGCCCTCAAGGCCGGTGGAACCAAGAACACCATGAACCAGTTCGAAGCAGCTTAACCAAGATGGATCGCGGGCATCAAGACAGCCCAGCTATGAAAGGAATGCAATCATGACGAACCACGCATTTCAGCGCATTGACCTTCCAACGACCTCTGAGCAGGACCGTGCAGTTCAGCGCATTGCAGAAGCGACCCACCGGGTGAACGAAGCCGTTCAGCGTGCGGTTGACCTGGGTCTGTCCGTTGAGCTGATCCGCGTATCCCGCTGCCACAATGGTGGTGGCAGCTATGGCGATCAGGTTGTTCCAACCATTCGTGAAAAGACCAACGATCAATAAGATCGCAAAAGATTGACCGATTTTTTCCTCTAAGTGGTCGGTCAGTTGAATGGCCCCGTCGCATAGGTGACGGGGCCTTTTGCTGTTTTACGAAATGACGATTGAAATTGAATCGGGAAACTGGCATCGCAGCCTCATTCAACCGGTGGGGAGGGCGCGATGAGTATCGAGATCAAAAGGCTGGCGGAAGCGCGAAACACCCTGCCAGAACTGGCGGCGTTGTTTGAGGCTGAATGGAGCGAATGGTACGGAGCCGCCGGAAACGGCGATGCGCATGCCGATCTGGAGGCGTGCTGCAATGGGTCTTCTCTCCCAATTGGTCTTGTAGCTCTTGGTGAGCAGGGGCAGGTTTTGGGCACAGCTTCCTTGAAACAGGCGTCACTTGGCAGCGAGTTCGGTCATACCCCTTGGCTGGCCGCAATGGTTGTAATGCCAGCCCATCGCGGCAAGGGCATTGGTGACGCGCTGGTCGGCGCAATCGAGAGTGCCGCTCGTGAACTGGGGTACGGAGCGCTTTACACGACCACAGACAAAGCGGAACGGTTGATCCTGCGACGCGGCTGGGTGCCAACTGGGGAAGTGGCAACGTCACAGCGCGGCAGGATCAAAGTCTATCGCATCACTCTCTAAAGCCCTTTCAAGTGGCCACTTTTTATCCAGAGCCTTGCACCTTGGCTTTGGCTTTTTGCTTTAAAAACAGCGCCATCCGGGAGACGGAACCAGGTGCCAGTGGTCAGCAGCTCACCGCTTTCTTCGATTGATCCGTCTAGAACGTATCCTTCAAGACCTCCCGCGCAGTGCTGTGTTGCGACGGTGTTAGGGGCCCAGTCTTCCATCTGAACCGTTTCTCGCGCATCGTGATAAAGCGGCATGATGCTGACCCCCGGCCGATCTGCTGCGCATACGGGTTTCAAATTCTGAGTGGCGATGCGTACATGGGTTCGGTCTTCTGGATCAAACTGATTCAGTTTCACCAATATAGTACAGCCAAACTCGGAACCGGGTGTATGCCGTGATGTCGGCGGGTTGCGCACATAGGTGCCCGCAGTAAAATCGCCGTGTTCGTCTTGGAAGACGCCTTCCAGCACCAAAAACTCTTCTCCGCCGTCGTGGGTGTGGGCGGAAAAGTGACTGCCCGGCGCGTAGCGCACAATCGTTGTTGCTCGCGCGACCTCGTCTCCGATGCGGTCCAGCATACGACGTTCCACCCCCGCCATGGGCGAAGTGACCCAGTTCATCTTCGTGGTGTCTATGGTGACGCGTTGAGAAAAATCCGCGTTTATCTTCATGGCGTTTCCAATTGGTGATCGGTCTCTACCTACCAGTAGATAGAATGGTGCCGGTTGGTGTCAAGCACCCCGTCTTTCCAAGAATTGACCCCCGCCCTCTAAAGACTGAAAGCTAGGCGCGTTCGAGAACAGCGCTCATGGTGCCCACATGGTGCACCGAGTACTCTTGATCTGCCAACAGAGGTGTCATGGTCTGGCTTTGGGCGTGTTTGCTCCTGCTATTGATGTGGTTTGGTTTTGGCGTCGCCGTGACCACCATGATCGTCTATGGCGTTTTTGAAGGTGTCGCCCTTGGTCCGTCAGTCATGGCAACCATCGTTGCCACCGGCACCTGCTTCCTGTCCGCACTCGCTGTTCTTGTGGTCTTACTTTTGGTTCGGAAGGTTCGACCTCCCCAATAACTGGCGTAGAGGAACGCAAGACCATGGCAAAAGCCCTAACCAGACGTGCAATGCTAGTGTGGGCTCTGCTGTTGGCCGGCGTGTGGTGGGGCAATGCCAACGCGCAAGGTTGGGGGCAATATGGCGGCCAGCCGGGCGGTGGTCAGTACTCTGAAGCAGCGGAGATTACCCCGGCGAACATCAAGGACCTTGAACAGGTTTGGGTGTTTAACACCGGTGACTTTTCAAACGGCGAGAACGGCACGCGCAAGACCACGTTTGAGGCAAACCCGATCTATGCAGACGGCAAGCTCTTCATCTGCACGCCTTACAACCGCGTGATTGCCGTGGAACCGGAAACGGGCGGCGAACTTTGGAGTTTCGAGCCGTCTCCGCCCTTGCCGCGAGACTATGATCAGCAGCATTCTCTCATTTGTCGTGGTGTCAGTTACTGGGAAAGTGGCGTGGATGGGTCTTGCCAGAAACGGGTGATCGCACCGGTGCTGGATGGCCGTCTTGTGGCTTTGGATGCGCAAACGGGAGACCTTTGCACTGATTTTGCCGAGAACGGCGTACTGGATCTGAACACAACCTTCGATAATCAGGGGCAGGGCGTTGTAAATATCACGTCGCCTGCCGTGATCTTCGAAGACTTGGCCATCATCGGAACAGCCATTGGCGACAACCAGAATGTCGACATGCCGGATGGCATTGTGCGCGCGGTGGATGTGCGCTCGGGTATAGAGGTCTGGTCCTGGAATCCAATACCGGCGGAAGAGCGGAGAAAATCCGGCGCGGCAAATGCCTGGGCACCCCTCTCAGTGGATGAGGAAACGGCAACTGTTTTCATTCCAACCAGCAGCCCCAGCCCGGATTACTGGGGCGGTTTTCGAAAGAAGGACTTGGCACGAACCAACGCCGTGGTTGCACTCGATGCACGCACGGGAGAGGAGCGCTGGGTTCGGCAAATCGTTCATCACGACCTGTTCGATTTGGACATGCCCGCTCAGCCGGTGCTCGCCCACAAGGAGACGTTGGTAGGCCGCGTTCCTGCGGTGGTGCAGGTCACCAAAATGGGCAGCATCTACGTGCTCGACCGGGCAACCGGCGAGTACCTGTTCCCAACCCGCGAGCAGGCTGTGCCACAGACGGATGTTGAGGGCGAGCAGACGTCTCCAACCCAGCCAATTCCCATCCTTCCCAAGCCTGTTGCGCAGCAAGGCTTCTCGCAGGCGGATGCGTGGGGCATCACGCCTTTGGACAAGGCATGGTGTGCAGATGAAATGGCGGATATGCGGGCTGATGGGCTATACACCCCGCCCAGCCTGCGCGGTTCGGTGCAAATGCCTTTTTATGGCGGCGGCAGTAACTGGGGGGGTGCCGCCTATGATCCGGAACGGCGGATGGTGGTGACGAATGTCATGAACCTTGCGCAATGGGTTAGGTTGATCCCCGCGGACGCCAATGAAAGTCACGGAAGCGGGCCCGGCGAGCTGGGGCGTCAGAAAGGCGCGCCTTACATGATGCGTCGCGGTGTGCTGCTTTCGCCGTTAGGGGTGCCATGCAACGCCCCGCCTTGGGGCGAGCTCGCTGCGGTGAACATTGATAGCGGAGAGTTGAGATGGCGCGTGCCTCTTGGAAGGGTTCCGCTGGCCATGGGTCTGGAAGGTCCGAAGGCGTGGGGCAGCCCGAACATCGGTGGCGCGATCATCACGAAATCAGGCCTCGTCTTCATTGCAGCGACCATGGATGCACGAATCCGCGCTTTCAATATCTGGACGGGCGATGAGCTTTGGTCACATCCCATTCCCTTCGATGGCGCAGCAACGCCCATGACTTTCATATCGGAAGAGGATGGCCGCCAGTATGTTGTAATCGCAGCAGGAGGAAGTGCATTGCTCCGCCCGCGCTTGGGGGATGCCCTGGTCGCGTTCAGATTGCCGTGAACTCATGTGACGGAGGGCGTTTCGGCCTTTTCAAGTTGGCTGACAATCGGCGCTGCGACCGAGAGGATCGTGCTGAGTTCAACATTATCGTTGACCAGATCAGCGAGACTGATGCCATCCAGATAGCTGTAGAATGCGCCAAGCGCCCCCACCAGATAGGTTGGTAAACGGCAGCTGTTCGCCAGCGGGCACGTGTTGTGGTCTCGGTCGAAACATTCGGTAAGCGGCAAATGCGCCTCAAACTTCCTGAAAACAGCTCCAACGGAGATATGGTCTTTTGCCTTGGCCAGCCGGATGCCACCATTGCGCCCGCGTACGGTCTGCAAGTAGCCGGTCTGGCTCAGAGTGTTGACCACCTGCGCCAGATGGTTCTCCGAGGCGTTGCATGCCTTGGCCATTTCACTCTTCCGGACAATGCGGCCTTCGTTCACCGCACAGAACATCAGTGCCCGCATGGCAAGATTTGTCCGAGTCGTTAGACGCATCAATTGTTTCCCAGTTGCCGTTACGGTCAGCATATACAAAAGTACCTGCGACAGTTTGACATAGGTCATGCAACGCCACTCTTTAAGCGTTCTAACGAGAGGAGATGCATTTTCTGTTGAAAATCCTTCCTCAGTAGATGTTGAAGTTTCAGCCAACCCGCAGTAACCCCTGTCCTTTGAGAGTGGCTTAGGAGTTCAATGCCCGTGGCTGATGCTGCCAGTGAAAAGCTGAAACTGTTGCTTGCGCCCGTGCGCAAGAGGCTAAAGCTGTCTGGTTACCTGACAACTGTAGCGTCCTTGCTCTGGATCGGTCAGGCCGCGCTTGTCGCAATGCTTGTTGCCAGTTTGCTGCAGCCTGAGCTCCATGACCTTTCCGTTTGGGCAGCAGCGCTCGGTTTTCTCGCGCTCGGAGCCTGCCGCATTGCGCTGGACACAAGCGCCGGGCGGATCAGCTTCAATGCGGCAGATGACGTCATTTCCAAAGTACGGGCAGAGGTCGCTCAACAGGAAGCTCTGCGGTCGCCGCAATGCGCGGGCAATGAAAACTCCGCCGCCCTTGCATCCCTTCTTGCCGAAAAGCTGGACAGCCTTCGGGTTTACATCACGCGCTATCAGCCTGCGCAGGTTCGCGTTGGCATCGTGCCGCTGGTCATCCTCGGCTTCGCCCTTTGGCATTCGTGGGTCGTTGCCCTCATCCTGTTCATCGCAGGGCCGCTCATACCCGTTTTCATGATCCTCGTCGGCATGGCGGCACGCAGTGCCAGCGAAAAGCAGATGCAGGAAATCGGCAGTTTGAATGCTCTGCTCATGGAGCACTTGTCAGCAGCCGTTGACATTCGAGCCCTTGGTGCGGTGGAGCGCAGCGAAGATGCTTTTAAAGGCGCTGCGGATACGCTTCGCCAGCAAACCATGAAGGTGCTCGGCATCGCTTTTCTGTCTTCCACGGTTTTGGAGCTGTTCGCGGCGCTGGGCGTTGCAATGGTCGCCGTGTTCGTGGGCTTCACCTTGCTGGGAGAGATCACCTTCGGGTCCTACGCCACGCAGTTGACGGTGTATGAAGGCGTGTTCCTGTTGCTGTTGGCGCCAGACTACTTCCAGCCCCTGAGGGATCTGGCGGCTGCATGGCATGACAAGGCCTCGGCGGTGGCTGTTGCCGGTGAGTTGGCTGAACGAGAGAAGCAGGAGCTGAAGCCTATTCTGGGTAGGGGCGGTGCAGTGGAAATGCCACGCGCGCCAGCCCCTGTGGCGTGGTCTGGGCTGCACTTCAGCTATGGCTCGGAAGAGCCAATGCGATATCAGGAGGCGAAAGTGCCAGCAGGAACGTCTCTGGCGATTGTTGGCGCAAGTGGTTCAGGAAAATCGACCCTGCTGGCTTTGATCGCGGGCCTCATCCCGCCAAGTGGCGGCACCCTTCGCATTGGTGAGTTCGAAATGACTGCGGAAACGGCAGACCAGCTGCGCAGCAACATGGACTGGGTTGCGCAAACTCCGCATTTCCTGGCGGAAACTGTGCGCCGCAATCTTTCTCTCGCCAGAGGGCATATTCCCGCGGACGAGATTGATGAGGCGCTGCAATCTGCTCAGGCCAATGGCGTGGTTGAGCGCCTGCCAGATGGACTGTTTACTCGTTTGGGTGAAACTGGCGCCGGCGTTTCCGGTGGGGAGGCCCGCCGGTTGTTGCTCGCCAGAGCCATGCTTTCAGATGCCGGCATCATTTTGGCTGATGAACCCACTGCCGACTTGGACGGCGATACGGCTCGCCAGATTACCGAGAGCCTGCTTGCGTTGAAGGACAAGGGCGCAACGCTCATCGTTGCCACT
Source organism: Nesiotobacter zosterae (assembly GCF_033843645.1). Taxonomy (NCBI): domain Bacteria; kingdom Pseudomonadati; phylum Pseudomonadota; class Alphaproteobacteria; order Hyphomicrobiales; family Stappiaceae; genus Nesiotobacter; species Nesiotobacter zosterae. The sequence continues at coordinate 14,475 of NZ_JAWXVZ010000003.1, forward strand.
CATGACAAGGCCCTTGCGGACAAGATGGACCAGCAGCTCGTTCTGGAGGCTCAAAATGCGTGACATTCTCACCATCTTCGGTCTCATCGTTCGTCAAGAGAAGCGCCCGTTTCTAACCGGTTTGCTGCTGTCCTATCTGGTGCTGATCGCAGGCCTTGCGCTGTTGGGCATCTCGGGCTGGTTCATCACAGCCACGGGCGCAGCGGGTCTCGTCGGCATCGGCATTCAATTTGATGTCTTCCGCCCAAGTGCCGCGATCCGTTTTCTCGCGCTGGGCCGTGCGGCTGCCCGCTATGGCGAGCGTATGCTCACCCATGATGCCACGCTGAAAAGCCTCACCATTCTTCGCCTTCAGCTGTTAAAGGCAATCAACCGATTTTCTTACAGCAAAATCATCGGCTTCCGAGGTGGGGAGCTGCTGAATCGCGTCACAGCAGATGTGGACGCGCTCGACGGTATTTCTCTTCGCCTGATCATCCCGATTCTGGCGGGCGGGCTCACTTACCTTACGGCGTTTGCAGCGCTTTATCTGTTTGTTGCACCCATAGTCGCTTGGGTCACCATTGGCCTGTTCCTTTTGGGGACCGGGTTAACACTATCCATCGCCATGAAACTGGCCAAAGCACCCTCGAACCGAATTGAGCGCGCTCATCAAAGCCTTCGCCTGCGTTTGATCGATCTGTTCCGCTCAAAAACGGACCTGATCGTTACGGGCAACCTTCAGGCTCAGCTAGCGAAGGTTGGCGGAGCTGACCAACGTTTGCGTGCCAACCAGCGCCACGTGGACACCATTGAGCTTGTTGTGGGTGTGGCGCTCTCCTCCACCAGCCTCATTGCTGCCGTCATGGCCCTCGCACTTGGCGCGGACTTGGCACAAGCTGGCAGCATCTCGGCAGCTCAGGCGGCGCTTGGCTTCTTTGCCATTCTGGCGCTCAATGAAACAATGGGGCCACTGCGCCGCGGTGTCACCGAATATGGCCGCATGCAAGCTGCGGCTTCGCGTGTAAACCGCTTGCTGGAGCAGGGGCCGGAGCAGCGTGAGCAGCAGCCTTGCGCGTCAGCATCTGCGGTTGGCGCGAACGCATCTCCAGCCCTCAGCTTTCAAGATGTTCACTACACGACGGAAAGTTCGGCCCGTGAAATCCTGTCGGGCATCAGCTTTGATCTGGAACAAGGTCAGCGCCTCGCTCTCACAGGCCCCAGTGGCGGGGGCAAGAGCACCGTTCTCCATTTGGCCGCGCGTCTGCTGCAGCCAACGTCTGGCAGTATCACGCTGTTCGGCGCGCCTTTGGCCAGCCTTGATGAAGCGGAACTGCGTGCCCGGCAAGCCTTTCTTCCGCAGCGCTCCATGCTCATGCATGGCACCATCCTGGACTGCCTGCGTCTTGCCAATCCGGCAATCTCAGAGGCAGAGGCTTGGGAGCTGCTGAAAGTGGTCGCGCTTGAGCGCACAATCAAGGAACGTGGCGGCCTCTCATGCGCTTTGGGTGAGTCCGGACTGGGGCTCTCTGGTGGACAAAAACGCCGTTTGTCCTTGGCTCGCGTTCTTGCGCGCCATCCGCGCCTTGTGCTTTTGGATGAGCCTACTGAAGGGTTGGATCAAGAGACAGCAAACGAAGTTTTGGCTGGAATTTCCGATTATCTGCCGAACTCCGCCATTTTAATCGCTTCGCACCGGGATGCTGAGTTAAATTGGGCTCACTCTGAGCTTAGAATTAGAAAGAATATATTTTGCAATTAGCGCGCTTATTTGATTGAGATCAACGCGCCATACCCCCTTTAAGAGCCACAAGGCCTGTGAAGTAGCATCTCAGATGCACCTTTAACCAGCTGTGTTCACAGGGGGTAAATCACCATGGAACTGGACATTGTGGAGCTCTCCCGGCTCCAGTTCGCCATGACCGCAATGTATCACTTCCTCTTCGTTCCGCTCACGCTTGGCCTGTCGGTCATCGTGGCGATTATGGAGACGGTCTATGTGATGACCAATCGGCCAATCTGGCGACAAATGACGAAATTTTGGGGAACGTTGTTTGGCATCAACTTCGTTCTCGGTGTTGCAACTGGCATCACCATGGAATTTCAGTTCGGCATGAACTGGAGCTACTATTCCCACTATGTCGGAGATGTCTTTGGCGCGCCTTTGGCCATTGAAGGTCTCATGGCGTTCTTTATGGAAGCTACCTTTGTCGGTCTGTTCTTCTTCGGATGGGACAAGCTCTCTAAGGTTGCTCACCTTGTGGTCACGTGGCTGGTGGCGATTGCCTCCAACTTCTCTGCGCTCTGGATTTTGATCGGCAATGGATGGATGCAGAACCCGGTAGGGGCCGAGTTCAATCCCATGACCATGCGGATGGAAATGACCAGCTTCTTTGAAGTGATGTTCAACGAGGTGGCGCAGGCCAAGTTCGTGCACACGGTTTCCGCAGGATATGTGGTTGCGGCCTTCTTCGTGCTCGGCGTGTCCTCTTGGTATTTGCTGAAGGGACGCCATATCGAACTGGCGCGGCGCTCAATCGCCATTGCCGCAAGCTTTGGTCTTGCGGGAGCATTGTCCGTGGTGGTTCTGGGCGACGAGTCCGGCTACTCCGTAACGCACTCCCAGAAGATGAAGTTGGCGGCTATTGAAGCCATGTGGGAAACGGAACCTGCACCAGCTTCCTTTACCGCATTCGGGATACCCGACACAGAAGCGCGTGAAACCAAGTACGCCATTCACATCCCTTACGTGATGGGTCTCATTGGTACACGGTCTTTTGACAAGGAAATTCCGGGCATCAAGGAACTGGTCGAACAGGCGGAACAACGCATTCGTTCCGGCCTGATCGCCTACGATGCGCTGATGGAAATTCGTGCCGATGTTCACAACATCGCCCCCGAGGTCCGTGCGCGGTTTGAAGAGCACAGTGCAGACCTTGGCTTCGCGTTCCTGTTGAAGCGCTACGTGGAAGATCCCCGTCAAGCCACCGAAGAACAGATACAGACGGCAGCAAATGATACAGTGCCGCAGGTTGGTCCCCTGTTCTGGGCGTTCCGCATCATGGTCGGTCTGGGCATGCTGTTCATCGTAACCATGGCCTTCTTCTTCTGGAAAGCCTCCGTTTCCGGCATGCAGTTCCCAAGATGGTCGCTCTGGTTGGCGGTGCTGCTAATTCCAACGCCTTGGATTGCCGCAGAAATGGGTTGGTTCGTAGCTGAGTACGGCCGTCAGCCTTGGACGGTAGACGGGGTCTTGCCGACTGCGTTGTCCGTCTCCCAGCTGAGCATAGGGCAGGTTGCCCTTACCCTTGCAGGCTTCACCCTGTTCTACTCCGTCCTGTTTGTCGTCGAGATGGGCTTGATGATCAAGTACATCCGAAAAGGGCCATACCTCGATACCGCAGAGACAGAAGAATGGTTTGAACAACGTGGCCGCATTGCGGCGCAGCCAGCGGAGTAAGCGCCATGATCATTCACGAATTCATTGACTTTGAAACGCTTCGCGTCATCTGGTGGGCCTTGTTGGGCGTGTTGCTCATCGGCTTTGCCATGACTGACGGCTTTGATATGGGCGTTGGGGCTCTGCTGCCCTTCGTCGCCAAAACCGACCTGGAACGCCGTGTTGTCATCAACACGGTGGGACCGGTCTGGGAAGGAAACCAGGTCTGGTTCATTCTCGGAGGCGGGTCCATTTTCGCTGCATGGCCACCACTGTACGCAGTCAGCTTTTCCGGCTTCTACCTTGCCATGTTTGTGATCCTTGCAGCGCTGATCTTGCGGCCGGTTGGCTTCAAGTTCCGCTCCAAGCGCGAAGATGTGCATTGGCGGGCGACATGGGACTGGTGCCTGTTTATTGGCGGTGCTGTTCCAGCGTTGATCTTTGGTGTCGCCGTGGGCAACGTTCTGCAAGGTGTACCTTTCCGGCTGACGGAAATCCTGATGCCGATCTATGAGGGCTCGTTCTTCGGTCTGCTCAACCCATTTGCGCTGCTGTGTGGTTTGACCTCGTTTGCCATGTTGGTCATGCACGGCGGGGCCTGGCTCACCTTGAAAACCGAGGGTATCGTTCAATCACGTGCCCGCGTGTTCGGGTCTTTTGCGGCAGTTGCGGTCATCGTGCTGTATGCGGTGGCAGGCATTTGGCTCACCTATGGGGTGGCGGCCTTTTCGTTCGCTGGTCCGGTAGTGACTGACGGGCCCTCCAACCCACTCATGTCTGAAGTGGTCCACGGCGGCTCTTGGATTGCAGCCTACAGCGAACGCCCATGGATCATCATCGCGCCCATACTCGGTTTTGTCGGCGCCATCGGTGCGCTGCTCGGCATGCGGGTTGGCAAGGAAGGCCTGACGCTGATCGCGTCAAAGCTCTCCATTCTCGGGATGATCTCATCCGTGGGCCTGACAATGTTCCCGTTCATTCTGCCATCAACGGCGGACCCGAACTCTTCGCTCACCGTTTGGGATGCGTCATCATCCCATCTCACCCTGTTCGTGATGCTGGTTGTCACCCTCATCTTCCTTCCGCTCATCCTCGCCTACACCTCTTGGGTCTACAAGGTGCTGTGGGGCAAAGTGACCGAGAAGGACGTAATCGAGCAGTCGGAAACTGTCTACTGAGCTGAAAGGAGAAGCACATGTGGTACTTCGCTTGGATTTTGGGGCTCGGTTTTGCCGCGCTGTTTGCAGTGGTCAACGCCATGTGGCTGGAGTTTCGTGAGGACGAGCGCAACGCGCCTGCCTTAAAAAAACAAGTCAGCCCTGAGCGGGTGCAACGCATCCAGTCTTGAGGATTATCTAGCATGAAACGGCGGGAAACCGCCGTTTCTCTTTTGTACTTTCGCTGTTTAAGGCTGAAGCCCTTTCAGGGCCTCCGGATCCACTTCCTGTGTGTAGTCAACATTCTCTAGGCCAAAGCCGTTGAGCGCCAGAAACTCTTGCTTGTATCCGGCATAGTCGCCAATCTCTGCAAAGTTCTCCGGCGTGATTTGAGAGAGCAGCTCCTTCGCCTCTGCCTGAACATCTGCGCGCAGTTCCCAGTCATCCAGGCGCAACAGATTTTCCTCATCCACGATATAGTCCTCAGGGCCGTAGATCTTTTCTACAAACATTCTTTGCATTTGCTCGATGCAGCCTTCATGCAAGCCCTTCTCCTTCATCACGCGGAACAGCACTGTAATGTAGGGAGAGAAGGTTGGGATGAAGACGCTGGCCTTGGTTACAAGCGCCTTGCATACAGCCACATGGGCTTGCCCGCCAACCGGCTTGAGCATCTCGGTGATCTGGTCCGCAGTGGCATGCAGATGAGCCTTGGCATGCCCCAATGTCCCGTCATGATAAATCTCGTAGGTGAACTCAGGGCCGACATAGGAGTAGGCAAGCGTTGCGCAGCCCTTCGCCAGAACGCCCGCATCCGCGAGTTCCGAAATCCAATCGCGCCAGTCTTCGCCGCCCATAACCCGAACAGTATCTTGGACTTCCTGTTCGGTTGCCGGGGGCAGGGTCATCTCATCCAGGCGGTCATGTTCCAGGTTGATGGTGGTCCCTGAAACCGGTTCGCCAAGGGGCTTGATAGTCGAGCGCATTCTCTCGCCCGTCTCCGGGTCGGGGCGCACGCCCGTGGCCAGGCTGTAAATCACCATGTCAACGGTGCCACCAAACTCCGTCCGGATGAAGTCAATCACGTCCGCCCGCATTTGCGGCGAAAAGGCATCCCCCACGAAGTTCTTGGCAATCAGGCCCTTGCGTTCGGCTTCCTCGCGGAAGAACACATTGTTGTACCAACCTGCCGTACCGATGCCTTTATCACTAGGGCCGCGTTCGAAGGAAACGCCGATCGTGTCCGCAGCGCAGCCGCCGAAAGCTAGGGAGATTCTAGATGCCAGCCCATATCCGGAGGAGGCACCGAGAATAAGAACCTTTTTGGGACCACCTGTTATCTGCGGAGCGCCTTCAACGAAAGCGATCTGATCAAGAACAGCTTGTTTGCAGCCCAGGGGGTGGCAGGTGCGGGCGACGACGCCGTCAATCTTGCTTTCGATAATCATGGCGGTTTCCTCAAATCTTGAAGTCAAAATGGCTTGATCGCTGCCTGCAAACCAATGCAGGCAGGCTCCATTGTGCACTGCATCATTTTTTCTTCAAGAGGAAATGACCGTTGGGGAAGTGGTTTACGAATAATAGAATTCTGTTTCCATATACAATTTTTGAGAGAACAGCATACTCCGGCATAAACGCCGCTGCAGCGGTCGATGCTGCATTGCACTGCTCTTGCAGGCAGCCTCTTGGCTGCGCTGATTCTGGCGATTCTGCTAAGTGGGTCTTGAAATCCTTCCCCAGAGAGAGGCAGGCCTGTTGGTACTGTAAAAAATGCGAATGCAAGTGTGGCAATGCCGCAACTGAGAGTCGCTCTTTAATGAATTCGAAGTCAACCAATCCCAAATTTCTTGGATTTTTAGGTGGTTATCGATGACATGTGCGTTAGGAATAGTTAATGTTTACGCAGCGTCAAAAATATGCATCTGACAATTCAAGTAAACATCTGGCGGCCGAAGAGCCAATATGGCTTGTTTGGAAGCTTTCAATTTTAACAAATCCCAACAAGTCAGTTGATAATAAACGCATTTCATGTTTTTACTAATGCCAACTTTTATTGGCATTATTCTGGATTATTGAGACTCCTTTGAAGGCGTGCTGGGGCAACGAACACGCAACATCAAGGAGGCAGGGGATATGCAGATCCACCTGCGACCAGGAGTAGATTGGAGAGTCGGGGGATGAATTTTAGGGGTCTAACCGTCGCAGTGGCGATTGCGATGCTGAGCACAGCATCTGCGCATGCGATTTCTATGCGTGATGCTGTAGAAGCAGCAGTTCATACAAACCCGGATATTCAAGAATCTTCCGCAAACCGCCGGGCGCGGGATCAGGAGCTGCGGGCCGCACAAGGTGCGTATTTGCCGAGCCTGTCCATTGCGGCTTCGTATGGCGCCGAGCAGCTGGATCGTCCTGCTGACAGCTCTGTGTCCGATGGCGAGTGGCGTGCAGCCAAACAGTTCGACATCACGGCGGAACAGCTGATTTTCGATGGCTTTGGTTCTGTAAACGAGATTTACCGTCAGGGCGCCCGTGTTGACGGCGCTGCTTACCGTGTTCTTGAGCGCTCCGAAGCGATCGCGCTGGATGCCATCGAAGCTTACATCGATGTGATCCGTCATCAGGAAATTCTGCGCAAGTCTCGCGAAAACACTGCAAAGCACGAGCGCATTTATAATGAAGTGCGGCAGCGCTTCGAAGGCGGCGAAACCGGTGCAGCCGATTTGGCTCAGGCGCAGGAACGTGTGGCCGCAACGCGCATCATCACATCGACCGTCCGCAAGTCCCTTCTGGACACCATGGCAAAGTACCGCCGTGTAATTGGATTGGATCCGAAGAACCTTGTGCCGGTTCAGGCTTCGTCCTTGCCGGGTGCCACTTTGTCAGCCACCATCGCGATGGCGCAGCAAAACAACCCGCAGATCCTTGCGGCACAGGCTGATACAGATGCTGCGGATTTTGAAGCAGAAGGCACCAACGCGCCGTTCCTGCCACGGGTATCCGTTGAAGGTCAGGCTTCCTTCGGCGATGACGTGAACGGCTACGATGGCCGGAACGATGAATATCGTGTCATGCTGCGCATGCGCTGGAACCTTTACAACGGCGGCACAGACACCGCGCGCAAGAACCAGGCTTACGAACAGCTTGCAGAAGCGCGTGCCCGTGTCGATCGCGCGCTTCGGGAGACCGCTGAAGGTGTAGAAGTCGCATGGGCGTCTGTTGACACAACGCGTGAACGTATCGCCGCTCTGCGTCAGACCGTTGCGGCGAACCGCAAGGTGGTTGAGGGCTACCGCGATGAGTACAATATCGGTCAGCGTACGCTGCTCGACCTCCTGAATGCTCAAAATGCGCTGTTCAACAGTGAGATTGATCTGGTGTCCGCACAGGCGATCCTGAAATTTGCGACCTATCAGCTTCAGGGAACCACGGGTAACCTTCTGGCACACTTCAACATTGAACCACCAGCCGAAGGCACTGCCGGGCGTCGCGAGACGGTTTCCGTCTTCCCGCAGCCAGCAGGGTTCAGCATTGAGCCGCTTCGTTAAGGCATTGCCAAGCGAAATAAATGAGATATGAAAGCAGCAGGGAAGCTCGGCAGAGTCTCCCTGCTGCTTTGTTTTATGGGAATGTGGTTTGGGGCAAGCAATGTCACAGGATGAAGGTGTGCAAGACGTTGGTGAACGTCTGGATCCGCTGGTTGAGGCCATCAAGTACATTGCAAGGACCTACGGCAACTTCGCGACGGACTCCGTAATTCTTGCGGGTTTGCCGCTGGACATGGGCGGGTTGCCCATCAAGCTTGTCGAGCGCGCCGCCGCCAATTGCGGAATGCGCGCGCTCACCGTCACGAAGTCAGTCACTCAGATTCCCGCGATCTCGTTGCCCGCCTTGCTGGTCATGGAAGATTCCACCCTGCGGGTGCTGGTGGACATCAATCAGGATCATGCGGAGGCCACGCTGGTGGACCCTCTGGCCCCTGATCAAAAGCAAACGGCATCCTTCGAGGCTTTGAAGGCGCTTTACAGCAACCACGCCATTTTCTTCAAGCCGACGTCCCGCTCCGCCGAGAACGAAGGACTAGGCAATGAAGGCGGCGGGCACTGGTTCTGGAGCACCATCAAGAGCTTTTGGCGCGACTACACCCATGTTGCCATTGCAGCTCTGGTCATAAACACGCTGGCGCTGGCCTCGCCGCTTTTTGTCATGAACGTGTATGACCGGGTGCTGCCCAACTTCGCCATTCCCACGCTCTGGGCTCTTGCAGCTGGCGTGATCCTCGCGCTTGTGTTTGACGCGGTTTTGAAAACCGCCCGCACATCAATCATCAATGTCACCGGCAAGCAGGCAGATCTGGCGCTGGCCTCAAAGATCTTTGCCCACGCCCTGTCAATCGACATGCAGAACAGGCCGTCGTCAACGGGTCAGTTCGCAAATCACATCAAAGAGTTCGAGGCAGTTCGGGAGTTCTTCACGTCCTCATCTCTCGTGGCTTTGATCGACCTGTGTTTCATTGGTCTCTTCCTTGCGATCCTCTTCGTCATTGTTGGACCCATTGCCTACGTCCCGATGGCGGCAGTGCCCATTGTCATCATCATCAATCTGCTCGTACAGCCCGCGCTCGCTGGCTCCGTTGATCAGGCAACCAAGGAAAGCGCGCTGCGCCACTCCGTGCTGGTGGAAAGTGTTGCGAACATGGACACCGTCCGCGCGCTGAACGCCGAAGGTGTCATGCAGACCAAATGGGAGCGCTCGGTTGCCTCCAGCGCCGCCGCCATGCTTCAGGGGCGCTTTTGGTCAACGCTCGCCCAATCGCTTACCGGGCTTGTTCAGGCCATGGTCTCAGTGGTGATCGTTATCTGGGGTGTCTATCTGGTCAACGAAGGGCTGATCAACATGGGCGGCATCATTGCGGCCATGATGCTGTCCGGGCGCGTGCTTGCGCCGCTTTCGTCTGTGGCCAACACACTTACGCGCCTGCGCCAGACCATTCATGCCTACAAGATCCTTGAGGACCTGATGGCCATGCCGGCCGAGCGTCGGCCGGGGCGGACCTATGTAAACAGCAAGATCGCGACCGGCGCCGTCAAGTTCGAAAAGGTCACGTTTCGCTATCCGGGTGCATCCGATGACTCCTTGCGCGATGTGTCGTTCTCCATCAACGCGGGCGAGACCATTGGCTTGATCGGCCGTGTCGGTGCGGGCAAGTCCACCATTGGGCGTCTGCTGTCAGGCCTTTATACGCCGACCAATGGGGCGGTCCTGGTAGATCTCATAGATACCCGGCAATACGACCCCGCTGACTTGCGTGATGGGGTCGGGTTCTTGTCTCAGGACAATGTGCTGTTCTCCGGATCGGTGCGTGAAAACATTGCCATCGGCCGCCTTCAGGCCAGCAATGAGGAAATCCTGCAAGCCGCGCGTATTGCAGGGGTCGAAGATTTCGTCAGCACCCATCCGCAGGGCTTTGACATGCAGGTGGGTGAGGGCGGTCGCTTGCTCTCCGGCGGTCAGAAGCAATGTGTAGCGCTGGCCCGCATGTTGTTGCGCAGGCCCAAGGTTCTGTTCCTTGACGAGCCCTCCAGCAACCTGGACATGGCATCCGAACGCCGCCTGTTGGCGCGTTTGGAGAAGTTCAATCAAATCGGCACGACCGTGATCATCAGTACCCATCGCACATCGCTGTTGAAGCTGACGCAGCGCATTATTGCCGTGGACTCCGGCCGTGTCGTTGCTGATGGGCCACGTGATGCCGTGCTCAGTGAGCTGAAGCAGCAAGGAGAGGCGCGCATGCGTACCCGCAAGTCGGAGGAGATGGTCTGATGAGCAACTGGGACTACGCCACAGACATTCGCGCAAGCCTGCAAACACGGCCGCCGCGCAGATCCGCCAACATCATCCTGATCTCGCTTGCCGTAATCATCGTGGCGCTGATCTGGGCGTCTCTGGCAGAGTTGGAAGAGGTCACCCGCGGCGATGGACGGGTGATCCCGTCCCGCCAGATTCAGGTTGTTCAGGCACCTGAGCGTGGCATCGTCAATCAGGTGCTGGTCGAAGAAGGGCAAATCGTTGAGGAAGGCATGGTGATCGTACGTGTAGACGACACCGGCTTTTCATCCCAGCTGGGCGAGATCCAGCAGCGTCAGAGCGCGCTTCAGGCCAAGGCGGCTCGGCTGGAGGCCGAGGCCCTCAACAAACCGCTAGTGTTTCCGGACGCGGTACGCACGCATGCGCTCCGGTTTGCTCTTGAAGAAGAACAGGTGTTTCTGGCCAACAAGCAACAGCAGGAAACCGACATTTCTGTCTTGAGCCTGCAGAAGCGTCAGAAGGAGCAGGAGCGCGAAGAGCTTCTTGCCGAGGAGCGCAAGCTTCAAAGCGTTCTGGAAACCATGGCCCGCGAGGTTGAAATCAACCGCGCCTTGTTTGAGCGCCGCGTGCTGCCGGAAATCGAGTTCCTGCGCTTGCAACGAGAGTTTCAGGAGCGAAGTGGCCAGCTGGAGATCATCAAGGCGTCGATCCAGCGAGTTAAGGCCAGTGAAGAGGAGTTGGCGGAACGCATTGAGAGCGCTCGGCGGACCTTCTATGCCAAGTCTCGGGCGGAGTTGGCCGACACCCGCGCGCAGCTCGCCATTGTCGATGAAACTATTAAGGCCGCTCAGGATCGCGTTAGTAGAACGGACCTGCGCTCCCCCGTTTATGGGGTGGTGAACACGCTGAATATCACAACTCTGGGTGCGGTTGTTCAGCCTGGTGAACCATTGGTGGAGATAGTGCCCCTAGATGACACACTTCTGATTGAGGCCAGAATCCGCCCTCAGGACGTCGCTTTTTTGCATCCCGGTCAGGAAGTGACGGTGAAGATAACTGCTTACGATTACTCAATTTATGGCGGTTTGAAGGGTAAGCTGGAGCGCATTGCTGCAGACTCTGTCGAGGATGAAAAAGGCAACCGTTTCTTCGAGGTGACAGTTCGTACCAATAAAAACTACCTGGGAACTAAAACGGATCCTTTACCAATAATGCCAGGAATGGTTGCTTCAATTGATGTTTTAACCGGTTTTAAGACCGTACTTCATTACCTTCTGAAGCCTATCAACAAGGTGCAATCGGAAGCGCTGAGGGAGCGGTAACCGAGGGCGCCTATTGAGGGGCGTTCAAAATGAATACAACCCTTGCGAGGGGCGCCGCCAAGCGCGGTGCAACAGGTGCAGAAGGTACAGTTGGATTCTCGGTTTCATACCGGTTGATCTTGGCGTGTTCTATTTGGCTTGTGATGGGTGTTTTAAGCCTTGCTTACGCCAAGGTCGCAGACGGCGATCATGCCGTTGAGAGCAGGGCTAGGCTTGCGGTAGACGAACCCGTGACTTGGTTTGCAGCGCATGTGCCGCAGCCCAGAGCCAAACCGCAACGCATTCACCTGACGAAGCTTGCCAGCGCGAACCCCGCGGTGACAACGAAAACCGTCAGTAAGGCAGACCTCTTGAACAGCCGCTGGGCTCAGATCAATGAAAAGATGGAGGGCTATCTAGCCGATCCGCAACATTGTCTGAACACCCTTGGAACCTGCAAGGATCCGGTCTTCAATCAGTGGGTTGGCCTTATGAAAAGCGCTGAAAAGCTTCGTAAGGCCCGGCGTCTACCCGTAATAAATCGCGGCATCAACGCCACGCTTTCTTACACGCTCGATCGCCAGAATTGGGGCGTGACGGATTATTGGGCGTCTCCGGAAGAAGCCCTTACCCGCAGGCGCGGTGACTGTGAGGATTATGCAATCCTCAAGTATTGGAGCCTGGCACTACTTGGATTCGATCGCGACGATATGGAGGTCGTGGCGGTTTTTGACCAACGCACGAAACAATATCACGCAATCCTGCGAATCAAGCAGGCAGGTGCAACGTACATCCTAGACAATCGAACCGCGCGAATCCGTTTGCCACAGGATTTACCTTTCTACAAGACAGTATTCACAACCTCCGAGGGAGCGGATTTTACGGTCGCGTCCAATTTCAGGACACTGTCTAGCCTCGTTGATATTGCGACATCTGGTTCAAAACAGGACAACTGAACAACGCAGACTCAGTAGAGTTATGTAAGGGCATTCCGAGGGCGTCTTCGGGGTGCCCTTTTTCGTAACTGCTTGTCTCAGTTGGTCAATCAACCTTCCAAAGTATCGCTAAAAACGCAGGCAGAAGCTTATACACCCATTAAGGTTATACAAAAGTTAACGGAACACAAGTGTTTCGTTGAGCCAAATTGAACCATCCCCGTGCCAGCCTGAAACGCCGTTTGCGCCAATTTACCCTGCGTATCGAGCCGTTTGCAGTTAACCCTAAGATACTCGTTAAAATTTTATAGTTTGACTTTTTTCGACCCAGATAACAGAACTCAATTTAATTAAAATTTTAGTCGTATCTGAATGAATTTGGGGTTGCGTACCATGACTGCTGACAATTCGGGAATCCAAACCTCTCCATTGCTCGTTGCACGGGTAGAAGGCACAGAAACCGCAGTCTTGACCCGCGCACCGGGGCAGTTGGTTGACTTCAGCGCAATGCTGGATGTCCCAGTCTCCCTCTTCCGCGTTGAGGACAGCCTGCAGGTCTTGTTCGGCGAAGGCGGCTCACTTGTCATCGAGGAGTTCTTCGTTGGCGATGAGAGCGCAGAAGTTGTGGTTGTCGGGCCAGAACGGGCCTTGTCTCTGGCAGACTTCGGAAGCCTTGTAGAAATCGTGCCGGTCGGTGAGTTCCAGACCGCAGCGGGAGAGGGGTCTCCGCTGGACAGCCAGTTGGATGGACCGCAGAGCAGTGGCTCCAACTTTGATGACGACGCCAATGCTGAAGACCTCGGTCCGGGGCTTGGTGTCACTGATCTGCTCCGCCCAGAAGAGCTTTCTGAAAACGCCGACGCCACTGATGATCTGGATGTTCTGGAAGGTGACAGCGAGCCCACACTGCTGGCGCCTGGCAGCTTTGATATTGGCGATCAGGATCTTTCCGAGGCAGACCTTGCAGATGATGGAACCGTAACGGCAATCGGCAGCCTTGGTGTCGATTTCGGCCGGGACGGCGATTTCGGTCGCGGAGTGGCTTTTGTTCTGGAAGACGGCGTGCCGGTTGATGCAGATGGCAACCCACTGGCGCTGACCTCGGACAATGTCGCGCTTGAGTACAACACCTCGACTGTTTTGGAATCCTCCGTAGAAAGCGGCTTCACGGCTCAGCGTCTTGAGGCGGTAAAAGCGGATGGCTCCGGCGAAGTGGTCTTCACCGTTGAGCTGACTTCAGACGGCAACGGCGGCTACACCTTCACCCTTGTTGGTAATCTCGATCACCTCGGTGATAACGGCGACAACGCTCCAGTCAGCTTTCAGGTACTCGCAACTGACCGCGATGGCGATGGTGTCGTAACAACACTGCTTGTGAACGTCGCTGACGACCAGGCCGTGATCAATGCGGTTGAGGCTCTCACAGTCTCTGAAGAAGCTCTGGTTGCGGCAGATGGCGATGGCATTGGCAGCCTCACAGGCACGCTCGACATCGATTGGGGCGCAGATGACAGCGATGCAGGAGACGTTGGCGGCCAGCAGGACACCCCCGGTGGCGTTGGCAATCGCTCCCTCACTTTTGCCGAAACAATGGCGGGCGACAGCGGTCTGACAAGTGCTGGCGAGCCTGTGACCTATGCGCTCAACGAAGCAGGAACGGAGCTCACTGCATCGGCCGGTGGCACAACCGTGTTCACCGTAACCCTGTCTGACGATGCATCCGGCGGTTATGTGTTCACTCTGTTTGAGCCGGTGGATCATGACGGCGACACGCTTCCTGTGTCCTTTGACATCCAGGCGACCGACGGAGACGAAGACGTCTCATCAGGTTCCTTCACCGTTGACGTGGCGGACACAAATCCGGCTTTTGGGGAAGCTCAAGCGCGCACCATTCAGGAAAATGATTTGCCGGACGGCACGTCTCCAGATGCAGGTTTGACCACCAAGACTGGGGAGCTGAACATCGATTGGGGTGCAGATGACGCCGACAACGACGCCCTGGAAGGCGCTACCGGCGACCGCACCCTCACATTCCAGTCCGTCGACAACCAGCCAGACGCAACGTCTGATGGTGTGCCTGTGCAGTATGTGCTCAGCGAAGACGGTACAGTGCTGACGGCTTATCGCGGCGACGAACGCGGCGAAGACGGCAAGGTCTTCGAAGTTTCCCTGAACGACGATGGCACCGGCTCCTACACATTTGAGCTTCTCGGCGCGCTGGATCACAATCCTCCGGGCTCCAACGGTCAGATGGTTTCCTGGAATCTGGACTTCAACATCACAGCCAAAGACGCCGATGGCGATACTGTCAACGGTGACTTCCGTGTGGTTGTGGCTGATGATGAGCCTGTCGTATCGAACCCGGATGGCGTTGCCCCGGGCGTCTCAAACGCAATCGTGAATGAAGCAGACATTGAGGCTGGCGTTGACAACAGCGCAAGCGGCTCGCTCAAGGTCGATTTTGGTGCAGATGGATTTGGCTCCGTCAAGTTCTCCGGCATGTTTGATGTGCCGAACGAAAAGAGCGGCACGCTGACAGAAGGTGGTGCGCCGGTAGATACAGGACTGACCTCAGAAGGTGTTCCAGTTGTCGTGTCCTTGTCTGAAGATGGGCTCACCCTCACGGGCTCTGCTGGTGGCGAAGACGTTTTTGTTGCGCAGCTTAATGAAAACAGTGCCGACTACACTGTCACGCTTTACGGCCCGATTGATCACCAGGCGGGTGCAGACGGACGTGGCAATGGCCAGTCGCTGAACTTCAAGGTCACTGCCACTGACGGGGATGGCGACCCACTTGAACTGACGCTTTCCACGCGTATCATTGACGATGCGCCTGTCGTATCGAACCCGGATGGCGTTGCCCCGGGCGTTTCAAACGCAATCGTGAATGAAGCAGACATTGAGGCTGGCGTTGACAACAGCGCAAGCGGCTCGCTCAAGGTCGATTTTGGTGCAGATGGATTTGGCTCCGTCAAGTTCTCCGGCATGTTTGATGTGCCGAACGAAGAGAGCGGCACGCTGACAGAAGGCGGCGAGCCAGTCGAGACAGGACTGACCTCAGGAGGTGTTCCAGTTGTCGTGTCCTTGTCTGAAGATGGGCTCGCCCTCACGGGCTCTGCTGGTGGGGAGGACGTTTTTGTTGCGCAGCTTAATGAAAACAGTGCCGACTACACTGTCACGCTTTACGGCCCGATTGATCACCAGGCGGGTGCAGACGGACGTGGCAATGGCCAGTCGCTGAACTTCAAGGTCACTGCCACTGATGGCGATGGCGACCCGCTTGAACTGACCCTTTCCACACGCATTATCGACGATGAGCCAACCGCGTCCTTCTCTGGCACCTACGATCTGCCAGAAGCAACGGATGCAAATGGCGATTTCGCTGCGCAGACCGTCACCGGCACCCTGAAGTTCGATGGCGGCGCAGACGGTGCGAAAGTCACCGCAGTCAATTATCGCTTCGACGGCACCATTATGGAAATGGGCGAAAACGGTGAAGGTATTGAGTTCCACCCGTTTGTCACATCCGGCGGCGAAGAGATTTCTGTAGTTAACTCTGCGGGTGAAAATGGCCCGATTGTCACCGGTTGGGCGATGATCGACGGCGTTGAAACCAAGATCTTTGAGTTCACTGTAACCAATGCAGAAACCGGTGCTTTCGAGTTCACTCAGTATCAGGCCATCATGCACCCTGACCAAGGCGCAGATGGTGTCGAAACCGGTGCATCAGATGAACTTCGCATGGTGTTCGACTTCCAGGTCACCGATGGCGACGGCGACACCACGGACATCTTCAATGAAGGAACCGTGCAGATCGACATCCAGGACGATGGCCCGTCCATTGGTACCCCTGAAGATGGCTCAGTGGACGAAGATGGTATCGTTCTTGTAGGCGAAAACCTCATCGTCAATGGCTCCTTCGAGCAGCCAGAGCTGGGCGATGGCAAGTGGCGCAATTACAAGGAAGGCCAGGGCGTTGAAGGCTGGGGCGGCACCGATGTCGAGATCCAGAACCAGTATGAAGGCCGCGTAGCTTCTGATGGCGAGCAGTATCTTGAGATTGATGCAGCTGGCGACGTCGATGTTGTCAGCCAGTCTGTTCAGACTGAAGCTGGCGTGTCCTATCAGCTCTCTTTTGATGTGGCTGCACGCGGCAATGGCGCAGAGACCATCGAGGTTTATTGGAATGGCGAGTTGGTCTCAGTTGAACAGGCAGAGGGCGCTGACTGGAGCACCTTGACGTTCATCGTCAAGGGTACAGGCGGTATGGATACGCTTGAGTTCCGCGAGCCAGCTGGTGAGAACAACAGTCGCGGCGGTTTCATTGACAACGTCAGCCTCTACAAGATTGCCACGCCGGATGCTGGTGATGCGATCATCGACGGCTTCGCGCGTCAAGCGGAAGGTGATCTGGGCATCGATTGGGGTGCAGACAACGCCGACAATGATGCACTGAACGGCGCCGATGGCGATCGCTCTGTCAGCTTCTCCGGAGCAAATTCGGAAGACGGGGCTCAGGTGCAAACGGTCAACAATGGGCCGCTGACGTCAAAGGGCCAGCCAGTGCTGCTGACCGAATTGGCAGATGGCACACTCGTTGGCTATACCGGCACCAAGCCTACGACTGCGGATGCAGATGGCGTCGTGTTCAAACTGAACCTGTCGGACGATGGGTCCGGATCCTACACATTCACGCTGGTTGGCAGCGTAGATCATCCGCTGGCTAACGTAGAGGATGATCTGGCCATCGATTTTGGCTTCACCGCCAAAGACAGCGACGGTGATACCGTTGAAGGTGATTTCACCATTACAATCAACGATGACCTGCCACTTGTTGGGGGTGTCTCCACAGGCACGGTCGATGAAAGCAACCCGTCAACTGCTGATGGCACGCTTGAGAGCGGCGAAAAACTGTCGCTGACTTCCATGGGCGACTACAGCGATCCAACCACGCATGTGTTCCGCGTCACCAACCCGACTGATGAACCGGTTGAATACACCTACGAAATCTACAAGGGACAAAAGGTTACGGCAGTTGCTCAGCCGGGTAACTCCTATTTCTCTGTTGAAACGAATGGGTACAAGCCAACAGTTATCATTCGCTACGACGTAGATGGCGTCGAAAAAAGCCAGACCAAAGCCGCAGGCAACCCGTCTCAGGTCGAAGGTGAAGCCATTGTTCCGATGAACGAAACGTATGGCACGCTGAACATCGACCTTGGAGCCGACGATCAGCCACTGGCAGATGCGTTCAGCTTCGACTTTTCTAATCTGGATGGCATCAAGACCTCTGCAGGTTCCGAAGTTACATTTACGCAGAGTGCAGGGGATCGGTTTGTAACGGCAACCGGCACAGATGCAGAAGGCAACCTGGTCGCAGAGCTGGTGTTCGATGGCCAGACACAGCAGTGGACATTCCGCCAGTTCGAGGCTCTTGAGCATTCTGACCAAACTGATGCGAATGACGGTCTGCCGCTGGACTTCGGCTACACAGTAACCGACGCCGATGGCGACACCGCATCCTCTTCCATCGTTGTGACCGTCAATGACGATGCGCCGACACTGGGTGAAGCTCAAGCGCGCACCATTCAGGAAAACGATCTTGCGGATGGCACGTCTCCAGATGCAGGTTTGACCACCAAGACTGGGGACCTGAACATCGATTGGGGTGCAGATGACGCCGACAACGACGCCCTGGAAGGCGCTACCGGTGACCGCACCCTCACATTCCAGTCCGTCGACAACCAGCCAGCCGCCACGTCTGATGGTGTGCCTGTGCAGTATGTGCTCAGCGAAGACGGTACAGTGCTGACGGCTTATCGCGGCGACGAACGCGGCGAAGACGGCAAGGTCTTCGAAGTTTCCCTGAACGACGATGGCACCGGCTCCTACACATTTGAGCTTCTCGGCGCGCTGGATCACAATCCTCCGGGCTCCAACGGTCAGATGGAATCCTGGAATCTGGACTTCAACATCACAGCCAAAGACGCCGATGGCGATACTGTCGATGGTGACTTCCGTGTGGTTGTGGCTGATGATGCTCCAACGGCTGACTACTCCGGTCGCATCACACTGACCGAGACAACTGATGAAGACGGCGATTTCGTCGAGCAATCTGCTTCCGGTCAGATGATCTTTGATGGCGGCGCAGATGGTGCGACAGTCACCGAGATCCGCTATGAATCCGGTGAGGTCGACGGTAATACCGCGATCATCGATGGTGATGCAGACAGCTTCACCCGGGTTGAGTTCACTTCTGGCGGAGAGGACGTCATCGTTACTCAATCCGCCGACGGTCTCACTCTTACTGGTGAAACCTCCAGTGGTCTCAAAGTCTTCACTCTGACAGTAGATAGTGTCGAAACTGGTGAGTACACCTTCACACAGCACGCCGCTATTGATCATCCAGATGCAAATGAAACAGGTGCTGAAGATCCGCTGCGCATGAAGATTGGCTTCACCGTGACGGATGGCGATGGCGATACGGCAAGCCGCAGTTTCCAGGTTGATATCAATGACGATGGCCCGTCTATCGGTGAACCAACCGCAAAGACCGTCTCTGAAGTCAATTTGGACTACGGTTCAGACACCGGCTACTCCATCAGCATGGACACCAATGGTGGGGCAAACAGGTTCTTCATCGAGCCGGGCGCTGACTTCTTCAAAGTTAGCGGGCAGGGTGTTGGGGGACAGCAGCCTGTAACTTTGGAACTCCTGGGTGAGCTGTGGAATGGTGAGATCGTCACACGTAGTAACGGTAGCGAAGTACGCGGGAACTTCTCCAAGAATGACCCTGACGCCAAGATCAGCGTGAATGACAACCACATCGTCAACATCGGTGGCAGGGACACCGGCGGCAACTACAAGTTCCGCTTTGATAATGAACAGGATGCCAAAAACTTTGCTGAGTTCCTTAAGGACATCAAGGCAGATGGGTATCTGAACGAACTGTTCTCCGATCTGGGCCAGCTCAAGGTGAAGGGTGATCTGGACATTGATTGGGGCGCTGACAGCGTTGATGCTGCTGGCGACAGCAAGACCGCGCAAGATGATGCTTCTGTACTGGAAGGCAACCGCGCAGTAACGTTCTCCGACACGCAAACGCCGGGCAACAACGTGGTTGTCAAGAACGGTGATGCCGTTGTCGATACACTCATGTCCCGCGGGGAAGAAGTCACTTACAGCCTGAATGGAGATGGCACCGTACTGACGGCTTCTGCTGGTGCACGCACGGTCTTCACCGTCACCCTGTTGGATGATGGCTCTGGCAAGTACATTCTTGAGATGGTTGACACTCTGGATCATCCAGCTGGGGCCGAGGACGATCTTGCACTCTCCTTCGACTTTACCGCACGCGATAGCGATGGCGACACAGCGGATGGCCGTTTTGTCGTGACCGTGAAGGACGATGTGCCGACCACATCAGACAGCGCGACGGTCGTGATTACTGAAGATGCGGAAGCGAATGGCGACTTCATCACTCAGTCCGACAAGGGACGCATGTTGTTCGAGGGCGGTGCAGATGATGCAGAAGTCACCGAGATCCGCTACGAGACTGACACCGTTGCGGGCAAGGCAGGCATTGCTGACGGCGAGAGCGGAGAGGCCATTGGCTTCACCTCTGGTGGTGAGGAAGTAATCATCACTGCGTCCGACGATGGCTTGACACTGACCGGTACCACGGTTGGCGGCACCAAGGTGTTCACCGTCACTGTCACCGACGCTGAGACCGGCCGCTTCACCTTCACCCAGTATGAAGCAATCGATCATCCGGACGCGAATGAGACCGGCGCTGCCGATCCTCTGTCCATGACCATTGGCTACACCGTGACGGATGGCGATGGCGACACAGCAAACGGCACCGTCGAGGTCACCATCAATGATGATGGCCCGTCCATCGGCACGCCGAGCTCCAGCACCATTTCCGAGGCTGACCTGGCTGTGCCAGGCGAAAACCTCATCGTCAATGGCTCCTTCGAGCAGCCAGAGCTGGGCAATGGGAAGTGGAGCAACTACAAGGATGGCGCGGGCATTGAAGGCTGGAATGGCACTGATGTCGAGATCCAGAACCAGTATGAAGGCCGCGTAGCTTCTGATGGCGAGCAGTATCTTGAGATTGATGCAGCTGGCCAAGTGGACACCGTAAGTCAGTCCGTCCAGACTGAAGCTGGTGCTCAATATGAGTTGTCATTCGACATCGCGGCTCGCGGTGATGGTGCTGAAACCATTGAAGTTTATTGGAATGGTGTACTGCTCTCTGCTGAACAGGCTGAAGGCAGCGACTGGACAACCGTCTCCTTCGTGGTGACGGGCACAGGCGGCGAAGACACGCTTGAGTTCCGTGAACCAGCCGGTGAGAACAACAGTCTCGGCGGTCTCATTGACAACGTCAGCCTCTACAAGATCGGCAACACCACGCCGGGCGGTGCCGTGGATGGCTATGCCCACAGTGTGGATGGCGACCTCAATGTGGATTGGGGCTCAGATAGCGCCGATGCCGGTGACGATGTGCAGGGCTCTCAAGACGACGCCTCTGTTGTTCTGGGTAACCGCGCGGTCCTGTTCACAGACGACAGTGTCTCGGTGACGCAGGGCGGTGAGGCAGTTTCCGAACTCACTTCCAAGGGCGAAAAGGTCGAGTTCGCGCTTAGCGAAAACAACACGGTTCTTACAGCGACAGCTGGTGGGCGTACGGTGTTCACCGTCACCCTGCTGGATGATGGCTCTGGCCAGTATATTCTTGACATGCTGGACACCCTTGACCATCCAACAGACAATCCGGGTGTTGCTGGCGAGGACCTGGAGCTAAGCTTCGAGTTTGTTGCACGCGACAGCGATGGTGATCTATCTGCACCTGGCGAGTTCACGGTAACTGTTGCTGACGATCCGCTTGCGGACCTCAGCGTGGTCAAGGTGGGTGACGGCGTTCGCAGCACCCACTACACCACCGACGAGCGGGACGCGGGCGGCTTGTCCGACAAGCTGGGCCAGCCGATCCAGCCAAACGCCGTTCCAAATGAAGCCGTGATCACGATGGAAGATGGGGTAGAGGTCGTCGCAGCGGACAGCTGGAATGCCGCGAAGAACGTCTTCTACACTTCAGGTACCGAGTCGTCTGACAAAGTGCGCCTTGAAGACTTCGTTCATGTGGATGCGGATACCCGCCTCAAGGACGAGGGTGTGTCCCTTGACATCGACAACGCAAAGCGCGGCAACATTGCCATGGGCGATGGCGACGATCAGCTCGACATCTCACTGGCAACCAACGGTTCGGGTTACTCCAACAAGTTTGTCATCGACACTGGTGACGGTAACGACGAGGTCATCATCCAGCCGGGTGAAGCCCAGCCATCCGCTGGCATCACCGATGGACGCTACACTGAAGTTGAAATCAAACTTGGTGATGGCGATGATGTCTATGAGAACACAACCGAGGCAAGCGACACTGTTTACGGCGGTGAAGGCAACGACATCGCAAGAACGGGCGCTGGTGATGACGCGATGTATGGTGGTAGCGGCAACGACACCTTCTACGGCGGTGCAGGTGATGACACCTACTTCATGACAGATGCCTTTGGCGATGATCATGTGGATGGCGGCTCTGCAGGATCTGACATGGATACTCTTGACATGTCAGCGGTGACGGAGGACCTGACCTTCACCGGCACCAATCTGTTTGAGACCAAGATGGCAACGGTTACCGGCGACGCCGGAACGGCAACCTTCACGGAAATCGAACAGATTGTCAGCGGTGGCGGAGACGACGTCTTTACGTCAGGCTACACTCTCAGGGATATCCAGAAGATCTCCATGGGTGGCGGCAACGACACCTTTGCATGGTTGACCTTCAACAAGGATCAGCTGGAAATCGATGCCGGTGAGGGTGACGACACAGTCAACGTTGGTGGCGCCATTGGCGCAGGGCACACTGGCCTCATTGATGGTACCGTAAACGGTGGTCTGGGAACGGACACACTTGCGGTCCAGTTCACCCTTGGACGCGGTACCGGATTTAACGTCGTCTTTGATGGCGACAACAGCGGGACTGTTGGCTACATCGACGGTGAAACCACCCAGACCCGGTTCGAAAGCTTTGAGGAGTTCACATTTGGTGACTTCAAGAATGACCAGTACAACCATGATCATGTGGACGCGAGCGCATCGAATGCTGATCTGAAGATCAGCACGGCACGAGGTGATGACACTGTCATCGGCGGCGCTGGTAACGACACGATCGATGGCGGTAAGGGTAATGATGTTCTTGAAGGCGGGGCTGGTGCCGATGCGCTTTACGGCGGTGAAGGCAACGACACGGCCAGCTATGCCGGCTCCAGTGAAGCGGTAACAGTTAACCTGGCGGATGGCACCGCTTCTGGCGGAGATGCAACCGGCGACACGCTGAGCAGCATCGAAAACCTCATCGGCTCTGATCACGACGACACTCTGACCGGCGATGATAATGCAAACCAGATTGAAGGTGGCCTTGGCGCCGACCTTCTGACCGGTGGTGAAGGCAACGACACCATCAAGGGCGGCGAAGGCACAGACACGGCGGTCTACACCGGTTCTGTTCTGGACTATCGCTTTGGCCATCAGACTGGCTTCATTGAAGTGGTCGACGGTGTTGCTGACCGCGATGGAGCGGACAAGGTCTCCGGCGTTGAGAAGCTCACTTTCGCAGAAGGCACTTATGTTTGGACCTATGGCCACAACGCAACGGACACGTTGGTTGCCGAAGACGGGGTGAACACCCTTCTCGTTGGCTTCCACGACAACGACACCTTGACCGGCGGCACGGGCGACGATGTTCTCTTCGGTGATCATGGTGTGGACTTCAATTGGCAGCCGGGCAATGACATTCTGGATGGCGGTGCTGGCAACGACATCCTCGTTGGCGGTGGCGGTGATGACCTGCTGACCGGTGGTGAAGGCAACGACACCATCAAGGGCGGTGAAGGCACAGACACGGCGGTCTACACTGGTTCTGTTCTGGACTATCGCTTTGGCCATCAGACTGGCTTCATTGAAGTGGTCGACGGTGTTGCAGACCGCGATGGAGCGGACAAGGTCTCCGGCGTTGAGAAGCTCACTTTCGCAGAAGGCACTTATGTTTGGACCTATGGCCACAACGCAGGTGACACGCTGGTTGCCGAAGACGGGGTAAACACCCTCCTCGTTGGCTTCCACGGCGACGACACCTTGACCGGCGGCACGGGCGACGATGTTCTCTTCGGTGATCATGGTGTGGACTTCAACTGGCAGCCGGGCAATGACATTCTGGATGGCGGTGCTGGCAACGACATCCTCGTCGGCGGTGGCGGTGATGACCTGCTGACCGGTGGTGAAGGCAACGACACCATCAAGGGCGGCGAAGGCGTTGACACGGTTGTCTACAGCGGCTCCGTGCTGGACTACAACTTCCAGCACTACGGCAAGATGATCAAGGTCACCGACACGGTCTCTGGCCGCGATGGCGTAGACAAGCTCTACGACTTCGAGAAACTGACCTTTGCTGAGGGCACCTTCACCTGGCTGCGCGGGCATAATGCTGGCGACACCTTGGTGGCTCAAAATGGGGTCAACACGCTTCTGGCTGGCCTGCATGGCGAAGACAAGCTTCAGGGCGGCACGGGCGATGATGTTCTGATCGGCGACAATGGCGTCAACTTCCACTATCAGGGCGGAAATGATGAGCTCGATGGCGGCGCTGGCAACGACATCCTGATCGGCGGTGCTGGCAATGATGTCATCCGGGGCGGCGAAGGTGTTGACACGGTTGTCTACAGCGGCTCCGTGCTGGACTACAACTTCCAGCACTACGGCAAGATGATCAAGGTCACCGACACGGTCTCCGGCCGCGATGGCGTAGACAATCTCTACGACTTTGAACAGCTGGTCTTTGCTGAAGGCACCTTCACCTGGCAGCGTGGGCACAACGCTGGCGACAACATGGTGGCTCAAGATGGGGTCAACACGCTTCTTGCTGGCCTGCATGGCGAAGACACGCTTCAGGGCGGTTCAGGCGATGATGTTCTGATCGGCGACAATGGCGTGAACTTCCACTATCAGGGCGGAAATGACGAGCTCGATGGCGGCGCTGGCAACGACCTCCTCGTCGGCGGTGGTGGCAATGATGTCATCCGGGGCGGTGAAGGCACCGACACGGCGGTCTATTCCGGCTCTGTTCTGGATTACCGCTTCGGCGATCAGACCGGCTTCACTGAAGTGGTGGACGACGTTGCGGGCCGCGATGGATTTGACAAGGTCTCGGATGTTGAGCAGCTCACGTTTGAGGAGGGCACCTTCACCTGGATGCGTGGTCACAACGCAGGCGACACAATGGTTGCCGAAGATGGGGTGGACACCCTCCTCGTTGGCTTCCACGGCAACGACACCTTGACCGGCGGCACGGGCGACGATGTTCTCTTCGGCGATCATGGTGTGAACGTCACTTGGCAGCCGGGCAACGATATCCTTGATGGCGGTGCTGGCAACGACATCCTCGTTGGCGGCGCAGGAAACGACACTCTGATCGGCGGCGCTGGCAGCGATACGCTGTACGGTGGAGACGGCGAAGATGTGTTTGTGTTCGCGGCCCTTGATGGGGGCATGGACACTGTCAAAGACTTCGATGTTTCCGCACCAGAGTTCGACCTTGACGGCGATACCATGGATGTTTCTGGCCTGCTGGATGCGATCTATGGCGATGCCACCGCCAAAACGGCTGATATGGTTCGTGCCATAGAGGACGGTTCTGGAACGGGCACCAACTTCCAGGTCGATACAAACGGTTCTGGCAACTGGCAGACCATCGCCTACCTTGATGGCGTTCACGATACCGACGTGATCAACGTGGTTCTGGACGATACACATCAGTCAGACACAGCGGTCATGGTTGGCTAAAAAACGCTTTAGCGAGTGAAAAAGAAGCCTCGGCATTTCGTGCCGGGGCTTTTTTGTGCGCTCGGCAACGCGTTCAACTTGTTCGCTGGGCACAGGCGCGTTAAGGCATTTGCAACGGCAGTTTGGTGCGGAGGCAACTTTCCATGATGGCGACAGGCGGCATTGATCTTGGAGGCTCAAAGATTGAAGCAACCGCCTTCTCGGAAAACTGGCAGGTGCTTGCCTCCCGCCGGGTGGCAACACCGGCAGGTTCTTTTGAGGCATTGCTGGATGTGCTCGCGGAAGAAGTCCGATGGCTCCTCACACACGCCGCCCAAGACCAATTGCCCATCGGTATTGGTACGCCGGGTTTGAAGGCACGGGAGCAGGGTTTCAGCTTTGCGGCAAACCTTTCTGGCGGCACACGCAACCTCAAACAGGAGCTGTCAGACCGGATCGGTTTTCCCATCTGGTTTGAAAATGACGCCAACTGTTTTGCCCTGTCAGAAGCAATGCTCGGCGCCGGGCGGAGGTATTCCTCTGTGTTTGGCCTGATCATTGGCACTGGTGTGGGCGGTGGCTATGTCTGCAATGGAACGCTGCCGCCAGACCGGAATGGCGCATGCGGTGAGGTGGGGCATCTCAGCATACCGGCCATTGAGGCGCAAAGGCTGGATCTTCCTTTGGTCACATGCGGCTGTGGCAAGACCGGTTGTTATGAGACATTGCTGCGCGGTCCCGGCCTGTCGCTGATCCATGAGCATTATGGGGGAAGGCCCCTCAGTCCCAAGGAGTTGATTTCTCTGGAGGCAGCAGGGGATCAGCTGGCAAGGCGCTCGCTTGCGTCATGGGCAGAGCTGCTGGCCAGCTTGGTCGCAGATTTGCAAGTCACCTTTGACCCAGAGGTGGTCATCTTCGGCGGGGGGCTGTCAAACCTCCCGGATCTGACCAACCAAATAGCCGAGCCCCTTTCAAAAAAGCTGCTGCCGAAGACAGAAGCCCCCGCGCTCTGCTTGGCGGAGCACGGGGACAGCAGTGGCGCATGGGGCGCAGCACTTGCAGCGCGTAATGCTTGGGCGGGCTAGTCCAAGGTGCGTTTGAAACGCAATAGGGCCAGCACGGCAAATCCCAGCACAAACGCAAGGAGCGCGTAGCTCGACGCTGCCACGTCAGGCCATTCGGCCCCTTTCAACATCACCCCTCGGATCACCCGCAGGAAATGGGTGAGCGGAAAGATCTCTCCCAGCACCTGCGCCCAGTCCGGCATCCCGCGAAACGGGAACATGAAGCCGGAAAGCAGCAGAGAGGGCAGAAAGAAGAAGAACGTGATCTGCATGGCCTGCATCTGGGTCTTGGCAATGGTGGAAATGAAGTAACCCAGCAGAACCAGCGCAAACACAAAGATGATGGTCGTGGCAAACAGCAGGCCGACGCTGCCCACAAACGGAATGTCAAAGACAAGCCGCCCCGCAACCAACACCACAACCACCTGCACGGCACCAACGCCCAGATAGGGCAACACCTTGCCCAGCATGATTTCGGCGGGCGTCGCGGGCATGGCCAACAGGTTCTCCATGGTGCCGCGTTCATACTCCCGCGTCAGCGCCATGGACGTCATCATCACCATCGTCAGCTGCAAGATCACACCCAGGAGCCCCGGAACCACATTGTATTGCGATATCGCCTCCGGGTTATAGCGCCGGTGCACCACCACCTCGAGCCCCCGCTGTTCTTCAGGGGCGGTCATGTTCACGCGGGAAAAGGCCTGACGCGCAATCTCCGGCAGGGCGGATATGGCAGCGCTGGACGCCGCAGGGTCGGTGGCATCTGCTTCCACGAGGATCTGAGGTTTTTCCTGCCGCTCCATGCGAACGGCAAGGTCAGAGGGAATGGTGACCACAAACGCCACCTCGCCGCGCACGAGCATTTGATCTGCCTCTGCAGCCGAGCCATTGACCGTGGTAAAACGGTAGTAGTCCGATACCTCCAGCGCCTGCACAATGGCGCGGGTGTAAGGCTCATTGCCTGTTGCGACCAGCGCGGCGGGCAGGTCGCGTGGATCGTTGTTGATGGCATAGCCAAACAAGAGCAGCTGCATGATCGGGATGCCCAGCATCATGCCAAAGGTAATGCGGTCCCGGCGCATCTGGACGAATTCCTTGAGGAACAAGGCCCATAAGCGGGTGAGAGAAAACCAGCCGGTCATGACATGTTGTCCTTGCTGTCACTCATGAATTTGATGAAGACGTCCTCAAGGCTTGTTTCGCCGGGTTTCACGGTAATGCCCGACCGGCCCTCCAGCTTGCCAAGCGCCCGTTCAAGCGCCGGTCTTTCCGTGCCAACCACATGGAGAGACGCGCCAAACGGGGCCACCTGTTCCACCCCGTCTTCTGCCAGCAAGAGAGCGCTCACGCCCTCCAGCTTTTCGCCGTGCACCAGATAGGTGACCAGACCGGAGTTGGCGATCACACTTTCAATGGTGCCCTCGGCGATCATCTTGCCGTAGGAAATGTAGCTGATGCGGTGGCAGCGCTCGGCCTCATCCATGTAGTGGGTGGAAACAAGCACCGTCATGCCTTCAGCGGCCAGATGGTGGATCTCATCCCAGAAGTCGCGCCGAGCTTTGGGGTCCACGCCTGCTGTGGGCTCGTCAAGCAACAGCAGTTTTGGCCGGTGCATGGTACAGGCGGCGAGGGCAAGGCGCTGCTTCCAGCCGCCCGAAAGCGAGCCTGCAAGTTGGTGTCGACGGGTCGTCAGGCCCAGTTGATCCAGCGTCGAACGCACTTGGTCTTTTGCTGCTTTGAGCCGGTAGAGCTTGGCGACGAAGTTCAGGTTCTCTTCAATGGTCAGATCCTCATAGAAGGAGAATTTTTGGGTCATGTACCCCACCTCCTTCTTGATGCTGAGCTGACTTTTCTCAAGGTCAAACCCCAGCACAGAGCCGCGACCGGCGTCCGGCCTCAGCAATCCGCACATCATGCGAATGCTTGTGGTCTTGCCGGAGCCGTTCGGCCCCAGAAAGCCGATGATTTCTCCGGTCTTCACCTTCATGGAGACGTTGTCGACCACCGTCTTGTCGCCGAAACGCTTGGTCAGGCCTGTAACATCAATGGCGTACATGGCATCAATCCAGCGTCACATCGACAATTTGGCCGGGTTTCAGCTGTTCCGAGCCAGATGTGGGGCGTGCCTCCACCAGGTAGACCAGCTTGTCTCGTGTATCGACAGAGAAAATCACCGGTGGGGTAAACTCAGGCTCTGCGGAGATGTAGGTCACAATCGCTTCAAGGCCGCTGGGGCACCCCGAGCAGGCAACTGATAGCTTGTCTCCCATGTCCACGGCGGAAAACGCAGCCTCCGGCACATAAAGGGTGAGTTTCGTAGCGCCATCTGGCAACACGGAGACGATTGGCGCACCGGGGCCTGCCATCTCGCCAACCCGGCGAATGACGTCGGAAACCTCGCCATCCTGCTGGGCGCGGATCACCCGTTTGTCGAGCAGCCATTGTGCCCGTTCCACACGCGTTTGTGCCTGCTCAAGCTTTTTTTCTGCCGCCTCAATCACAGAGGCCCGTGCAGGAAGCTGCGCCACAGCAAGGTTCGCCTCCAGCTCGGCCACGCGGGCGATGGCCATGTCATGGGCGGTGGACGCTTCGTCCAACTGCGCTTGCGAAGCGACAGCGCGGGCGTGCAGCCCCTCCAGTCGTTTCATCACGCGTTTGGCTTCCTTTGCCTGTGCTTCCGCGGAGCGCAAAGTGGCTTCAATCACCGAAATCTCTTCCGGCCGCTTGCCAATCAGCAAGTCTTCCAACTCGGCTTTCGCTGTGGCCAGTGACGCCTCCGCCTCACTTAGCGCAATCTCGGCATCTTCTGTTTCGAGACGGGCGATCACCTGCTCGGCTCCAACCCGCTCTCCGCGTTTTACGGCCAGCTCCAGAATTTCTGCCTGCTCATTGGCGGCGATGTGGGTGTATTCGCCCTCCACATAGCCAGGGATAACCACAGCATCCGCCCCGCATGAGCCTAGCAAACCCGCCAACACAGGGATCACGCAGAGATCAATCATCTTCAGCCTCCGACCTTGCAAGCGCCAGTGTCGCCCTCAGATTGAAAGTCACAGCGGTTGCCAGTTTCTTTGCCTCCACAGGGGTGAGGCTCTCCCAGTCCAAGCGCTGCAAGATCACATCCTGCGTCATGCGGAAGTAGAAGATCTGGCCAACAAAGGTAAAGACAGCAAGTCGAGTGCGTTCTTCCTCGGCCCCCCAGCCGGATGCCCTGGCAAACAGTTGGCAAATGGCCTTGTGCGCGGGCTCGATCAGGTTGCTGTAAACATGATCCACGACAGCGGAGGGGGAGGCCATTTCCATTATGAGAAAGCGCACAAACAACCGCGCCTTTGGGTCCAGCAGCACAAAGAAAACCATACGCTCCAGCTGCTGCAGCAGTTGCTGCTCTGCCTCCTCGGGCGTGCTTGTGGTCAATTCTTCCATGTAGCCATGCAGGTGCTGGATCAAAGCCTGCCGCATGACGGCAACAATGAACACGGAACAGGCATCTCGCAAGCCTTCCTTTCCTCCAAAGTGATAGGAAATGGCGGCAATGTTCGCCTCCGCCAAGCTGGCAATCTCGCGCGTAGACGTGGCGGCATAGCCGTTCTTGGTAAAGGCCTGCAAGGCGGCTTCAATCAACGCCACCTTGGTCCGGTCAGAGGCGGAGGTGGGGTTCAGCAACGCCTCTGCAGTCCCAAGGTTTAGGTGTTGGGTTTGGGCGGGATCGGCAGCTGCGTTGCTGAGACGGTCGGTGTCCACGAGGGCACTCCTTTCAATCAATCGAATGATTAAAACAAACGTTTGAATTGTTTGTAGAGGGATATTCGTCAAAACGCAATCGCATTTATCTAAGTAAGTTTACGGAAAAGGGGGCTTTCGTCAGGCACCGCATTGGGGCAGTCTGAACACAGCAAACTGCGGCACAGGCTCACGTCAGCCCTTCCGGTGCCTAACATCGAGCGTCCCGTCCAAGAAGGAACCGCCTGCAATGTTAAGACGGCTCTACAGTCCCGCTGCGTTTGATCCCAATTTGCCGGTTGGTACCTATTGGTCCGAAACCGTTGACGAAACTGGGGGGCGCTTCACACCGCCCGATGGCGCATTGGCGGTGGACTTCGCCGTGATTGGCGCAGGCTACACGGGCCTGAATGCAGCGCTCCGTCTGTCGCAAAAATTCTCCGCCTCTGTTGCGGTTTTGGATGCTGGTTGGCCCGGCTGGGGCGCGTCTGGGCGCAGTGGCGGGTTCTGCTGCATGGGCGGTGCGCGGCTCTCGGAAAGCCAGATTGAAAGAAACCACGGACTGGAAGAAGCGCAAAAGTTCGCGATGACCCAAGTCGAGTCCGTCGCGTTTGTCCGCGAATTGACCGAACTGCACGATATGGAAGTGGAAGCGCACGGAAACGGGGAGTGGGCCTTGGCCCATTGCCCCGAGGCTCTTGACGATTTGCGCTTGGAGGCCAACGCCCTTGAGCGCTATGCCGGGCTTCAGCCTGCGTTTTATGGCCCACATGCGCTGGCGGAGATCGGCATGGCTGGCCCGCACTTTCATGGCGCGGCGCATATTCCAGTTGGTTTTGCTCTCAATCCCGCACGCTATGTGGAGGGGCTAACTCGCGCCGTGTTGTGTTCCGGGGTGCAGATATTCGGTCACTCCCCGGTCACAGGCCTGTCCAAGGAGGGCAACCGCTACCTCTTGCATCTGCCCAAAGGGGTAATCTCAGCGGAGAACCTGCTGATTGCGGTAAATGGCTATGGGCAGGATGGACCCCATGACTGGTTCGCCGGTCGGCACTTGCCGGTCCTTTCCAATGTCATGGTCACGCGCGCTCTTTCCCCGCAGGAACAGGAGGCGCAAGGTTGGACGGCACATGAGATGGCGTATGATACCCGCAACCTGTTGCACTACTTTCGGCTTCTGCCCAACGGACGGTTCCTGTTTGGGATGCGTGGGGGCACCGATGCTGCGCCGGAAAAGCGCCAGCACATGTTCGAGCGCACGCGCCAGCACTTTGACCTCATGTTCCCTGCATGGTCCGATGTGGAGGCCACACACTTCTGGAGTGGTTTTGTCTGCATGAACCGCAGTCTGGCGCCCTACATTGGAGCCGTCGGGTCGCTGTCACGGGTTTGGACGGCGGCAGGCTACCACGGAAACGGCATTGCCATGGCCTCATGGGCGGGCAAGGCGCTTGCGGATTTCGCTGCAGGCTATCAGCAAGGCATCGACCGCATCCCCGCTGTTATGCAGCAAGTCCCAAAGCGCTTTCCGCTGTCCGCATTGCGCCTGCTGTACCTGAAAGCGGCCTACTGCCATTACCAATGGGTGGATGGAAAGCTCTAGAGCCGGTCCCGCAGGGCGTAGTACATCATGCCGAGCACCATCAACGGATAGCGCAGGTGACGCCCGCCGGGGAAAACCGGGCTCGGAATCTTCGCCATCACATCAAACCGCGCCAACTGGCCATCAATCGCTTCGGCCACCACCTTGCCGGCCATTGTCGCAATGCTGATGCCATGACCGGAAAAGCCGCCCGCACTCCACACGTTCGGTGCAAGGCGCATGAACAGGGGCAGGCGGTTGAGCGTAATGCCCAGTGTGCCGCCCCAGCCATAGTCAAGGCGCACATCCTTGAGCTGCGGAAACACGTCCAGCATGGGCTTTCGCACGAAGGCCTTTATGTCCTTGGGAAATGCAAAACGATAGTTTTCACCGCCGCCGAACAGCAGCCGATTATCGGCAGAAAATCGGTAGTAGTTGATCACGAAACGGCTGTCGGCCACTGCCACGCGCTTGGCAATCAGGCTCTGCACCATCTCTTGCGGCAACGGTTCGCTCGCCACGATGAAGTTATTGATGGGCATCAACCGGCGCGCCACTGGCTTGCTCAAGTTCTCGATGTACCCATTGCAGGCGTAAACCACGTGGTCTGCCCGGACCCGGCCTCCAGAAGAGCAATGCACAATGGCAGGGGTGGTCTGCTCCACCTTTCGCACCTGCGTTTGCTCATGAAAGCGCACACCCGCCGCCTTTGCCGCACGTGCCAAACCCAAAACCAGATTGAGCGGGTGAAGGTGTGCCGCGCCATGGTCCATGGTGCCGCTGAAGTAAGAGGGACTGTCGATCAGCGCGCGCGTGCGTTCCTCATCGTAGAACGCGATCTCATCATAGTGGTAGTCGCGGTGAAGCTTCTCCACCAGAGCCCTGCTGTGGGTTGAATAGCTGCGTTTGTGGTCGGCGTAAAAGATGCCCGGCGTCAAGTCACAGTCAATCTGATGCTGCGCAATCAGCTCTTTCACCAGCGCCTTGGCGTCCTCGCCAATCTGCCAAAGCGCCAACGCCCGTTCCGGCCCCACAAGGTCTTCCAGTTCATCCACGTCAACGCGCTGGCCGCTACCCAGCTGGCCCCCATTGCGCCCCGAGGCACCCCAGCCGATGCGGTGGGCATCCAGCACCACAACGTCATACCCGCGTGCGCGCAGGTGAAGGGCGGTCGAAAGACCCATGTAGCCCGCGCCCACAACACACACATCGCAGCGGGTGTCCTCGGCAAGAGGTGGAAAGGCCTCCAGAAACTCTGCGCTGGCATGGTAGTAAGAGGCCGGGTAGGTGCCCGCCTCATCATTGGCGTAAAGAAAACTCCCGCTCAGTCCCATGGTTGTTGCCCGGTCCTCCCCTCCAGATCAGACAGAGTGTAGCGCGCTTGAAACAAAAGGCGCAGCAAGATCATGCGCCTTTTGCCCTGCTTTTCCTATCCGCCGCATATGGGGCGTTGATCAGGCCGAAGGGCCCTCGGCTTTATCGCCGCCTGAGCCCGACTTGCCAGCTCTGTCTTCGATGAACTTGACGATGATCTGGGCCAGCTGGTCATTATCGGTCTTCTCATCCAGCGTGGACAATGCCGCGTCGGCCAGCTCATCGGTCAGCACTTCGCCGCGGCGGTTTTCAACCAGCGCTTTCGTGAAGGCCCGGTCAAACTCCGGATGGCCTTGGAAACTCAGCGCCCGGTCGCCGTAGGAGAGGGCGGCATAGGGGCAGAACTCTGATTTCGCCAGCACCTTTGCGCTCTCCGGAATTTCAACCACCTGGTCCTGATGGAATGTGTTTAGCGAGAACTCAGTGGCCTCCGGGAAGAGCGCCTTGCCGTCCTCGGTCACCTCGTAGGACTGCACGCCAAGGCCCCAGCCGCGCCGCGACTTCACAGCCGATCCGCCAAGTGCCTCGGCCAATATCTGATGTCCAAAGCAAATGCCGACTAAAGGAATGCCCTCCTCATAGGCTTCCTCAAGGAACTCCTTCAGTTCCTCGATCCAGTCCAGGTCATCGTAAACGCCGTGTTTGGAGCCGGTCACCAGCCAGGCGTCGCATTCGTCCAGTGTAAACGGAAACTCACCTTCATTGACGCGATAGGCTCGAAAGTCCCACTCCGGGGCCTCAATACACAACATGTCTGCAAACAGCTGAGGGTAGGAGCCGTATTCTTCTTCCAGCGCTTCAGGCGGGCGGCCGGTTTCCAGAATGCCCAGTGTAAAAGTCGTGCTCAATTGGAGTGCTCCTGATCCCGAAATGCTGCGAGGATTTTACTCAATGGTCTGTAGATGGGGCGTCATTGCATTGTCTGTCAACCGCTTGGCCGCATTCAGTTAAATGCATTCATTAAGTCCATCCTGTGAAACACTTTTGCAAACCCACCCCTCATAACAATAGGGGCTTCCTAGCAAGGCCAAACGGTGGCAATATCAAGACGGTCTTGATTTGGGGACTGGAATGATCATTGGAATAGTCGTTGCACTAACTGCAATAGCAGCACTTCTGATCTATACAATTCGCGGTTTGCACAACCTGCGTAAACCCACGAATGGTATGCCGATTACTTTGGCAGCGCGCCCCAATACCGCTCTGGTACTTGTGGATTTGCAGGAAGATTTTCTGCGGGCCGTGTCAGAGGACCGGCCGTTCTCCGAGGAAATCAACCGCGCATCCGCTGAAATAAGGCGGTTGACGTCCTACGCCCGTGCGCAGGGCTGGCCCGTGATCATCATTCGTCACATCTACAAGGGCTGGTACACCAACAAGGTCGTGCACATGGTGGACGATGGGCGCGGCGCAGCAGATTCCGACGGTCTTGGGTTGGACCCGCGCTTCAATGTGCAGGGCGATGCCGAGTTCATCAAACATCGCAGCGACGCGTTTTCCTCCCATGCCTTCAACGACTATCTGGAAGACCGGAAGATTGGCACGCTTGTTCTTGCCGGGCTGGATGGGAACCTGTGCGTGAAGAACACCGCACAAGGCGGCCTCAATCGCGGCTATCGCATTCTCTTCAGTGAAGATGCGGTCATCTCTCGCGACACCAACAAGTGGTGGGAGACCCGCCGCACCTATGGGGAGAAAGGGGTCAAGCCCTTCAAGCTTCCGGTGCCAGAGCCTGCCTGAGCGTGGGCGCAGTCCTTCTTAAATGGAATACTTATGTATGCCGTTTGTCCTTGCCCCAAGGCAGCTGAACTGGCAATACGGTCAGGTCCAAAGTTCAATCCCCTTGAACACCCCACATCGCACGCCTCGTAAGTGACTTGGCCTTTCGACCAGCCCAGACGTCCCTGTGCCGTGTTCTCTCATAAAGAGACCGTCCCTCCATACGGTCCCATGAGATGCCCATGACCCATACCGATAGCGCAGCCGGTTCTCCCGCGCGTTTTGCAGAGTTGTTCACGCCAAAGCTCCTCACCGTGTTGAGGGAGGGCTACGGCCTGAGCCATTTCAAGAGCGATCTGATCGCCGGGCTCACTGTCGCCGTTGTGGCGCTTCCTTTGTCAATGGCTATTGCCATTGCCGCTGGCGCAACGCCAGCACAAGGGCTTTATACGGCAATTTTCGGCGGGCTTTTCGTATCCGCGCTGGGCGGCAGTCGGTTTCAGATTGGTGGGCCGGCGGGGGCCTTTATTGTGCTCATGGCCTCCACCGTTGCCACCCATGGCATGGATGGGCTCTTGTTGGCCACCATGATGGCGGGTGTCCTGCTGCTTCTCATTGGCCTGCTTCGCCTTGGCACCTACATCAAGTTCATCCCCTATCCGGTAACGGTCGGCTTCACTGCGGGCATTGCCATCATCATCTTCGCAAGTCAGCTCAAAGAGCTGCTTGGACTAACGCTTTCTGGCCCCGAGCCCGGACCCCTTCTTGAAAAGCTGCCGGTTCTCGCGGCGGCTTTCTCCTCTTGGAATGCTGGCGCCGCCGCCATTTCGGTGGCAACAATCCTCCTCATTGTCGGGCTCAAGAGGTTCCGCCCCGCATGGCCGGGCATGTTGCTCGCGGTGTCCCTTGCAGCGCTTGCCACCGCGGTCTTCGACTTGCCGGTGGACACGATTGGCTCCCGGTTCGGCGGCATTCCCGCACAGATCCCAATGCCCCATCTGCCCGCGCTCTCATGGGAGAAGGCGGTGGCCGTCCTGCCCAGTGCAATCGCCTTTGCGTTGCTTGGGGCCATTGAGTCACTCTTGTCCGCCGTGGTGGCCGATGGCATGACCGGGCGTCGTCACCGGTCCAATTGCGAGCTGGCAGCGCAAGGCATCGCCAACATCATCTCACCGCTGTTCGGCGGCATTTGCGTCACGGGCACCATTGCCCGCACCGCCACCAACATCCGGGCTGGGGCTCATGGGCCTGTAGCTGGCATCGTTCACGCTGTGTGTTTGTTGTTGTTCATCGTGATTGCCGCGCCGGTGGCCTATTTCATCCCGCTTGCCGCTCTTGCTGGGGTTCTGGCCGTGGTGGCATGGAACATGATTGAAAAGTCCGCCATTGTCAGCCTGCTGCGTGCGTCCAGAGGAGATGCGCTGGTTCTCGGCTCCGTCTTCCTGCTCACCATTTTCCGCGATCTCACCGAAGCCATTGTGGTTGGGGTGGCGCTGGGGTCCGTGCTGTTTATCTCCCGTATGGCCCGCGCCACATCGGTCGAGATGTGCCCTTCCTTCG
Organism: Nesiotobacter zosterae; assembly: GCF_033843645.1. Taxonomy (NCBI): domain Bacteria; kingdom Pseudomonadati; phylum Pseudomonadota; class Alphaproteobacteria; order Hyphomicrobiales; family Stappiaceae; genus Nesiotobacter; species Nesiotobacter zosterae. Next base: position 50,995 of record NZ_JAWXVZ010000003.1, read on the forward strand.
CGCAGGACGATCTGCCCGACAGCGTCGAGGCGCGCAGTGCCTATAACGGCCTAAACGTGGCCAGTTCCGATATCGTCGTCTACCGCATCACCGGGGCGTTCTTTTTCGGGGCCGCGTCAGCCGTCGGTGCGGCGCTGGATGCCATTGCCGATGACCGAAAGGCCTTGATACTGGACTTTACCGGTGTGCCCTTCATCGATTCAACTGCCGCGAAGACGCTGGAAGGCACCGCGGAGAAACACAACCGCCACGGCATCAAGGTCATTGTGGCAGGCGCCTCGCGGGATGTGATGCAGGCCCTGTTTGCGCAAGGGCTTAAGCCCCCTGTGGTCTCCTTTGAACGCTCGGTCGAAACCGCGCTTGCCAAGTGCAAAGGGTAGGGCGGGCATGAAGAAAAGCCGCTGCGGGGGTGTGCAGCGGCCTTCCTTGATCTGCGGCTCTGGGAGGTGTTACCGCAGCCGTTCTTCGTCCGGCGTAAACAGGAAAGCCTTGTTTGCTGGTATGCCAAGCGTCACGCTCTTGACCTTGTTGGAAAGGCGATTGTCGCGGAGCTCTGCGGTCACCTGCGTTCCGCCAGCCAGATTGGCATAGACGAAGGTGGACTCGCCTAGGTTTTCAACGAAGGCAACCGGCAGGTTCGTAGAGAACTCTCCTGCATCCGCGCCATTCAGGAAGTGCTCGGGGCGAATGCCAAGGGTGAGTTCGGAGCCCTGCGCCACAGCGGTTTTGATCCCCGGTATCTCAAGGGTCTGATCCCCAAAGCCTTCCACGGTCACCTTCAGGCCGGTCGCCGTGTTGCCTTCAGAGCGGGCTTTCAGGAAGTTCATTTTCGGCGAGCCGATGAAGCCAGCCACAAACTGGTTGGCCGGATCGTCATAGAGGTCAAGCGGCGCTCCGAACTGGCGCACATGGCCGCCTTCCAGCACCACAATCTTGTCCGCCAACGTCATGGCCTCCACCTGATCGTGGGTCACGTAGATCATGGTGGCATCCATCTGACTGTGCAGGCGGGCAATCTCGATGCGCATCTGCACTCGCAGTTCCGCATCAAGGTTGGAAAGCGGCTCGTCGAACAAGAACACCTTCGGGTTGCGCACAATGGCGCGTCCAATGGCAACGCGCTGGCGCTGACCACCCGAAAGCTGCTTGGGGAAGCGTTCGAGGAGCGGTTCGAGTTGCAGAATACGGGCCGCTTCATCCACGCGCCGTTTGATCTCCGCCTTGTCCCGTCCGGCCATTTTCAGGCCAAAACCCATGTTGTCGGCAACGGTCATGTGGGGGTAGAGCGCGTAGGATTGAAACACCATGGCCACACCGCGCAGCGACGCATCCACGTTGGTCACATCAACGCCATCAATCTCGATGGTGCCGCTGTTGGAAAGCTCAAGGCCCGCAATGGTCCGCAGCAAGGTGGACTTGCCACAACCGGAGGGCCCAACAAACACAACAAACTCTCCCTGTTTGATGTCCAGATTGATGCCATGCAGAATTTCAAGCTTGTCATAGCTTTTGCGCAGGTCGGTCAAACGCACCGTGGTCATAAGGTGTCTCCCAAAACGTCAGAAATTCGAAGCGCTCATGGTTGGCGCAAAACTACAAATTCATTGAAATCTCAGCACTGTGGGCAATCTGGCGTGCTGTCTCCTGCAGCGGTGCCAGATAGGTCGCCACCATCTGGTCCAGATTGGTAATCCCGGTGGTGCTGGTAATGGACATGGCGCCAATGGGTTCGCCGCGCCGTCCGAGTATGGGCACGGCAATGCAGATGATGGTCGGCTCATGCTCCTCATCGTCAAAGGCGTAGCCCCGCTGGCGAATGACGGACAGGTTGTCCCTCAGCATTTGCGGAGTCACCAGTGTTTTCGCCGTATGCTTTTGAAAAGACTGCGCCGCAATCGCGTGGTCCAACTGTGCGTCGGGCAGGAAGGCCAGCATCGCCTTGCCAACGCCGGTGCAGTAAGCCGGGCCGATCTTGCCGGGGCTGGAATACATCTGCACGGAGCGGGCGGGCAGGCGCTTGTCCACGTAAAGCACCTGGTAATTGTCGAGCACAGCCAGGTGAATGGTTTCGCTCACCTTGGCGCTCAGAATGTCGAGGGCGTCACTGGCTGCGCCCGCCAAGCTGGTGTTTGCCCACGCAGAGTGCGCAAGGCGCATCAGTCGAAAGCCCACGCGATAGGTGTGCTGCTCCGAATCGTAAGAGAGCATGCCCTCGTTGGTCAGTTGCCGAAGCATTCTGTGCAAGGTGGCGCGCGATAGCGGAACACTGCTCAAAAGCTCGACGAAACGGGGTGGGTGGTCCGCCGCAGCGACCGCGTCCAGCACCGCCAGCGCTTTCGAGATCGGGCTGGAAAGATCAACTTCCTGAGGGACTTGCGTGTCTGGTTCTATATTTTTCATGGTCATTGGCTTTCCACTCCCAAATGGAAAACCCTCCTCCCGTGTAGCAAAGGCCAGTCTTCACCTGTTGGTTGACAATTATGCATTTCTGGCTTTTAATTTCAATTGATAAAACGCAGTTCCATTGAATGAAACAGTTTTATCCTTATCACTCAAGGGAGGTTGTGCAGTGATTAGTAGTTTTAAATCCGCGCTTATTGGTGCAGTGGCAGGCGTTGCTTTTGCTTCATCCGCTCTGGCGGGCGAGCTGGTCATCAATCTTGATCAGGGCGATCCGGCACCAAAAAAAGCTTTTGAAGAAATGATTGCAGGCTTCAAGGCCGAAAATCCTGATGTTGAAGTCATCGTCAACTTCATGGACAAGGAAGGCTACAAGACTTCCATCCGAAACTTCCTGACCGCAGACGCACCGGATCTGGCAACCTGGTATGCCGGTAACCGTATGGCACCGTTCGTGGAGGCGGGCCTGTTTGAAGATGTGACCGATGTTTGGGAAGAGCACGGTCTCAACGAAACGCTTAGCTCCGCAGCGGCCTCCATGACCATCGATGGCAAGAAGTGGGGCGTGCCTTTCACCTACTATCAGTGGGGCATTTACTACCGCAAAGACATCTTCGCCGATCTGGGAATTGAAACGCCAGAGACCTGGGAAGAGCTTCTGGCCGCATCTGCCAAGCTGAAGGAAAACGGCATCACGCCATTCACCATTGGCACCAAGGCCCTTTGGCCAACCGGTGGCTGGTTCGACTACATGAACCTGCGCGTCAACGGTTACGAGTTCCACATGGACCTCACATCCGGCAAGGTGCCTTACACCGATGAGCGCGTGCGCGCCACATTCGACAAATGGGCAGAGCTGGTAGAGCCCGGTTACTTCATCGACAACCACGCAGCGTTGGACTGGCAGGATGCGGTTCCGCCGCTCGTGCAGGGCAAGGCCGCCATGTATCTGATGGGCAACTTTGCGGTAGACGTGTTCAAGAGCGGTGGTTTGTCAGAAGACCAGATCGGCTACATGCAGTTCCCGGTCATCGACCCGTCCATCCCAATGGCTGAAGAAGCCCCAACGGACACCATCCACATTCCATCCGGCGCAAAGAACAAGGAAGACGCCCGTAAATTCCTTGCCTACATGGCCCGCGCAGACGTTCAGACCAAGTTGAACGAAACCCTCGGCCAGCTGCCAGTCAACTCAAAGGCAACCCGCCCGGCAGACCCGATCCTTGCTCAGGGCTTCAACGTTTTGTCTGAAGCTTACGCACTGGCGCAGTTCTACGACCGCGATGTGCCTGCGCAAATGGCGAAGGCTGGCATGGAAGGCTTCCAGGAGTTCATGGTCAAGCCAGAACGCGTTGATCGCATCCTCAAGCGCCTCGATAAGGTGCGTGAGCGCGTCTACGACTAACATGCTCTGAGTGATGGCCCGGACCGGCTCTTGCGGACCGGTCTGGGCCCTCATGTCCAGCCTGACACGGCGGGGAGGCTGCCGTGGCAATGGCCTTTCAATTCATCTCAGGGATAAGCCGATGAGTGACTCCATACTGTCGCCAAATGTCGAACGCACCGCGGGCGGCAACGCCCAAGCTGCATCCACGACAACCCGGTGGCTGGTAAACCAACGCCGACTAGCTCCCCTTTTGTTTCTGGCGCCCGGCGCCTTGATGTTCATCATTTATGTGATCGCGCCCATCGCTCAATCCATCTGGGTCAGCTTTTACGAGTGGGACGGCATCGGCGCGAAGACCTTCATTGGGCTTGCAAACTACGTTGAGCTTTTGGATGACGAAGCCTTTTACGTCTCCTTGAAGAACAATGTGATCTGGCTGGTCATGTACATGCTGGCAGTGCCCGCCGGTCTGTTGATGGCAATTTTCCTCAATCAGACCATCACCGGCATTCGCATCTACAAGTCTTTGTTCTTCTTTCCCTTTGTGATTTCTCAGATCGTGGTCGGTCTGATCTTCTCATGGTTCTACGCGCCAAACTTCGGCCTCTTCACCCAGCTTCTGTCATTTCTGGGGTTCGGGGATGTCGCCGTTCTTGCTGACGAAACCTATGTCACCTACGGCATCATCATCGCTGGTCTGTGGCCGCAAATCGCCTACTGCATGATCTTGTACCTCACGGGTCTCAATAACGTATCGCCCGATCAGATCGAGGCCGCCCGGCTCGATGGGGCCAAGGGCTGGAAGATGCTCTGGTACGTGATTATTCCTCAGCTCCGCCCTGCGACTTTCATTGCCGTTGTCGTGACGGTGATCGGCGCGCTGCGGTCGTTCGACCTTGTCTCCATCATGACCGACGGCGGACCGTGGGGCTCAAGCCGTGTGCTTTCCTTCTACATGTATGAGCAGGCGCTTTCCGAATACGGCTTCCGTATGGGCTACGGTGCCTCAATTGCGGTTGTCCTGTTCGCAATCATGATGGTCTTCATTTCAATCTTCATCGTTCGGATGCTGAAAGACGAAAGGGAGGGCTACTGATATGTTCCCGACACCTGTCGAAAAAATCGCCGCTCCCTGGCGTTGGGGCTACAAGGTCGCCGTGCCGATCGTCCTGATCCTCTGGCTCCTGCCGCTCCTCGGCGTCATGATGACCTCCATTCGCCCTGCATCTGACTTGGCGCAGGGCAACTACTTCGGCGTGCCCTCGACCATTGCGCTGGGCAACTATCTGGAAGTGTTCGCCAACACTCCCATGGGCACCTACATCTGGAACTCCTTCAAGGTGACCATTCCAACCGTTATCGGTGCCGTGGCCTTGTCTTGTCTCACCGGGTTTGCGCTGGCGGTCTACAAGTTCAAGTCCAACCTGCTGGTGTTCTTCATGTTCGTGGCAGGCAACTTCGTGCCTTTTCAGATCCTGATGGTGCCCGTGCGCGATCTCACGTTGAACATGGGCCTCTATGACACCAGCATGGGCCTTGTCCTGTTCCACATTGCGTTTCAGACCGGATTCTGTACCTTGTTCATGCGAAACTTCATCAAGGCTCTGCCATTTGAGCTCATTGAAGCTGCCCGCGTAGAAGGTGTTTCCGAGCTGAAGATCTTCTGGTTCATCGTCTTGCCGCTCATGCGGCCTGCCATTGCGGCCTTGTCGGTTCTGATCTTCACCTTCATCTGGAACGACTATTTCTGGGCAACCGTTCTGGTTCAGGGCAGCCACGCTTTGCCGGTCACCGCTGGTATCTTCTCGCTGAATGGTCAGTGGGTCGCTCAGTGGCAGCTGGTGTCTGCAGGCTCCATCGTTGCGGCCATGCCTCCTGTCATCATGTTCTTCCTGATGCAGAAGCATTTCATAGCGGGTCTCACGCTCGGCGCGACAAAGGGCTGATCCTGCAATGGCAACCTTCGAACACGAGGAGAAAAACATGGAAACGGGCGAAGCTGGTGCGCGCTGCTGGCGTCTCGACGGGGCAGGGCAGACCATGGTGTTTGCCGCCTATGAGGACCGTGTTCCCGCCTTGATCTATATGGGCGAAGCGTTGCCGCTCCACGAAAATCTGGAGGCGCTGGCGGCCAGCCTGCGCCCCCCCGTCGGGCAGGTGATGCTCGACGAACCGTTGGACCTGACCTTGACCCCCGAAGCCGGCCGCGCCACGCCAGGCCACCCGGGCATTCGCGGCGACAGCCATCAGGGACAGAACTGGCACACTCAGTTCCGCTTGACGTCCGTACTCACGTCAACCTCACAGGCGGTCGAGTTTGAGCTTTCCGACAGCACCGTCGGGCTCACCCTCAACATCCATGTGACCCTTGATCCCGAAACGGGCGTTGCTGCTTTCCGGCAGAAACTCACAAACTCCGGGGGGCGTCCCTATGCGGTGGACTGGTTGAATGCTGCCTGCGTTCCAGTGCCTCAACATCTAGTCCAGCATCTCAGTTTTGAGGGCCGTTGGTGCAACGAGTTCCGCGAGCAGCGTGCTGACTGGCAAAAGGGCATCTATGCCCGCGAATGCCGCCTTGGTCGCACCTCCCATGAACACTTTCCCGGTTTTGTGGCGCTCAGCGCCAACGCCAATGACCTGGAAGGGCAGGCACTTGCCTTTCATCTGGGGTGGAGCGGCAACTACCGCATGGTCGCACAGGAACTGCCAGATGGCCGCCGGTCCGTTCAATATGGGGCCCTGCTGGAGATGGGCGAAGTCATGCTCTCCTCCGGTGAGAGCTATGAAACGCCGGTGCTCTATGTTGCTCAGTCCTCCCAGGGGCTCTCTGGCATTCGTCAACGCTTCCACGCGTTCTTGAGATCGCAGATCCTGCAAGTTCCTGAGTGGTACAAGTCTCGCCCGGTTCACTACAACTGCTGGGAGGCGGTCTATTTTGACCACTCCGTGGAAAAGCTTTCCGCCTTGGCAGAGAAAGCAGCCGATGCAGGCGCGGAACTGTTTGTTCTGGATGATGGCTGGTTCGGCAAGAGAGACGACGACACGTCTTCCCTCGGCGATTGGTTTGTTGATGAGAACAAGTATCCTCACGGGCTTACTCCTCTCATCAATCACGTAAAGTCTCGCGGTCTACGTTTTGGCATCTGGTTCGAGCCGGAGATGATCAACGAAGATTCAGAGCTTTATCGCGCCCACCCGGACTGGATCCTTCACGCTGAGGGCCGAGACCGCATGCTGGGTCGCAATCAGCTGGTGTTGGACCTCACCCGTTCCGAGGTTCAGGAATACCTGTTTGAGCGCATCCACGAGATCTTGTCGAACAATGCCATCGACTACATCAAGTGGGATATGAACCGCAGTATCGTATTGCCTGCGGATCAGTTCGGGCGACCGGCCAGCAATGCCTACGTGCAGGCGCTCTACAGTCTGCTTGGCCGTTTGCGCAAGGCCCACCCGGATGTCGTCATCGAGAGCTGCTCCTCCGGCGGAGGGCGGATCGACTATGAAATCTTGAAGTACACCCAACGTGTCTGGCTGTCTGACTCCAACGACGCCCGCGAACGCTGGCGCATGCAGGCCGCCGCAAGTCTGTTTCTCCCGCCAGAAGTCATGGGCTCTCATGTGGGGCCAGACGAGTGCCACACCTCCGGCCGCCGCCTCTCCATGAACTATCGTGGGGCTGTCGCCGCGAGTTGCCACATGGGCTATGAGGCGGACCTGACAGTCCTCGGCGAAAAGGACCTGTCTGAGCTGAAAGGCTGGAGTGCGTTCTACAAGAAACACCGTAAAATTATGCATGACGCGCACATCTACGTACATACCACGTCATCCCAAGATGTAATTGCCATGCAAATGGTGTCCAGAGATCAGGACCAGTTCCTGCTGTTCGTGGGGCAACAGTCCGTACCAGCATCCTCCTCCACATCGGCCCTGCGTCTGACCGGTCTGGCAGAGGACCAGAGCTACACCGTTTCGGCGCTGAATCCTGAAGGCATTTCAGTAACGGCGAACCGCGTTCTGGCGGGCGTCGATTGGCGCGAGCAAAGCCTGACGCTCTCTGGCGCTTCACTCATGCGGGCAGGCGTTGCGCTGCCGATCCAATTTCCGGAGACCATGCTGGTCTTCGAGGGCCGCGCGGAGAGGGACCGCTGACCTGCATGCACTTCTACCCACCAATAAGAAACTGAAAGACCCGTTCTCATGCTTCCACAATCACTCGGCGAAAAATTAGAGGGCGCGGCTGAGCCAGTCCTGCCTGTCGCCGGCGGGGCAGATCGCAGCATGCAAGTTCATGGGTCGATCCTCGACGGAGGCTTTGTCTGATGGCCGATACCCCTCTCAAACTGGCGGCAAGCAACGGCGACTGGATCGCCGTTGACTGGGGAACCAGCAGCCTGCGCGCTTGGTACGTTCAATCTGACGGTTTTATTCAAACCAACGCAAAATCAACGCAAGGTGCGGGCACCCTTTCCAGCGATGCTTTCGAGGGGGTGCTGCTGGGCCTCATCGACCCGTGGCTTGAGGGGGATAAGTCGCCCCTGCCCATTTTGATTTGCGGTATGGCAGGCAGTCGGCAAGGCTGGAAAGAGGCTGCGTACGTTGAGCTGCCAACACCATTCTCTGCCCTTGCTGAGCAGCTTGTGGAGGTTCCGGTCAAAGACCCGCGCATCCGCCCGTTCATCGTGCCAGGGGTCTGCCAGAACAACGAGTTTGGCCCGGACGTCATTCGCGGTGAAGAGACCTTGCTTCTTGGCGTCTTGGACGAGATGGAAACAGGCCGCCACATCTTTTGCTTGCCGGGCACGCACAGCAAATGGGTTCACACCGAAGACCAGCGGATTCTCCAGTCCCGTACGTTCCTGACTGGCGAACTCTTTGCTCTTGTCGTGAAGCATTCCATGCTGCGCCACTCTCTGGATGGTTCTGAAGGGGCCGAGCCCACACATTTTGCCAAAGGGGTGCGCGACGTTCATTCCGGCGCGGCACAGTTCTTGTCCGCCCTGTTCCCGGTCCGGGCAGCACAGTTGTTGAACGGCACCGATCCCAAGGCCGCCTATGCCTATCTTTCCGGCGTTACCATCGCCACGGAACTAAAAGAGCTGGCCGCCTCTGGCGGGGTTTCTCCGGGGGATCTGGTTGAAATCATTGGTAGTTCTTCGCTCGTGAAATGCTATGCGAGCGCCATGCGCATCTTCGGTATAGAGACACGGGTCCATGATGGCGACGTGGCCGCGCTGAAGGGGCTCTCCATCATTAGAAAGGAATCTGGGGTATGACCTCATCTCCAACTGATCACGCACGTAACATCATCGCAATTCTGCGCGGCATTACGCCGGATGAGGCTGAAGCCGTTGTTGAGGTGATTGTAGCCGCAGGCATCACGCAGATTGAAGTGCCACTCAACTCCCCCGAAGCACTCAAGAGCATCAGCCTCATGAAGGCCAAGGTTGGCCACAAGGCGAGCATTGGAGCGGGCACTGTCCTCACCGCAGACGATGTTCAGGCGGTTCGCAGCGTCGGCGGCGAGTTTATTGTCTCGCCAAACATGGACAAGGAGGTCATCCTGGCCACCAAGCGGGCCGGAATGATGTCCTGTCCGGGCGTCTTTACCCCAACCGAATGCTTTGAGGCCGTCAAACATGGCGCGGATATCTTGAAGATATTCCCCGCCTTCATCATGGGCCCTGCAGGCATCAAGGCCATGAATGCAGTCCTGCCGAAGGACAAGCCGGTCTATGCCGTGGGCGGCGTGGGCGCGAAGGACTTTGCTGACTATGCCGCAGCGGGCTGTGCGGGCTTTGGCCTCGGTGCCAACATCTACAAGCCCGGTGATACCGTCGCAGAGGTTGCCGCAAATGCTCAAGAAATGGTGGCTGCCTATGATGCCCTTCAGGAGCGTGGTGCTTGATGTCTGATCCCTTTGTTTTTTCAAAGGTTCTTTGCTCTTTAGGGGAAGGGCCTCTATGGTCGCCTGAACACCGCTGCCTGTTCTGGGTCGACATCGATAATCAGCGTGTGCTGCAACAGGGTGAAGCCGATGCCGACACCCGCATTTATGAGTTTGACCATCCTGTCTCAGCCTTCGCCCGCGAACCCGGCGAAAGCCTCATCGTGTCAACGTCTCGCGGTGTTCATCGCTGGCAGGTGGGAAGCGCTGCGCTGGACCTTGTTCACCCGGTGGAGGGGGATAACCCTGTCACCCGGTCCAACGATGGCCGAACAGATCGTCTGGGCGGCTTTTGGATCAGCACCATGGGCTACAACGCGGAAAAGGAGGCGGGCAGCCTCTATCGCTTCGGCGTAAGCGGCCTTCAGTTGATCAAAGACAAGATCTCCATTCCGAACTCCATTTGCTTCTCTCCGCAAGGAGAGTGGGCGTACTTTTCCGATACTCCATCCGGCTGCATCATTCGCTGGCCGCTGGACAAGGCAACCGGCCTGCCAGCGGGTGAGCCGGAGCTGTTTGTTGACATCAGCGCCACCGGTTTTGGTCCGGATGGCTCCGTGGTGGATGCGGAAGGACATCTATGGAATGCCCAGTGGGGCGGGGCGCGCGTGGTCCGCTATCGTCCTGATGGAACACAAGAACGCGTCATCGAACTGCCGGTAAGCCAGCCAAGTTGCCCCGCCTTCGGAGGTGCGGATGGCAAGACGCTTTTCATCACCACAGCGCGTCAGGACCTGAGCGAAGAGCAACTCGCCCGCGAGCCGCTGGCTGGCGCCACCTTTGCTGTGAAGCTTGAAATTGAGGGGCTTTTTGATCCCGTCATTGAGAGGATAACTGCATGACCCAGGAAAAGACCCTTGGCGTCTGCTACTACCCCGAACACTGGGATGAAGCCCTTTGGGAGCAGGACGCCCGCGAAATGGCGGAACTCGGCATCACTTGGGTGCGCATTGCAGAATTTGCATGGTCTCGGATAGAGCCTGAACCGGGCACTTTCCAGTGGGAGTGGCTTGACCGCGCTGTTGAGACCTTGGCGCGGAATGGATTAAAAATTGTCATGTGTACGCCAACGGCAACGCCGCCGCGCTGGATGCTGGACAAGCACCCGGACATGCTGGCTCATGATGAAAACGGCAATCCGCGCAAGTTCGGCTCCCGTCGTCACTATTGCTTTTCTCATGAGGGCTATCGTGAGGAAAGTAAACGCATTTCTCGCATCATTGCCGAGCGTTACGGTCAGCATCCTGCCGTAGCAGCCTGGCAGACCGACAACGAATATGGCTGCCATGATACCATCCGCTCTTGGTCTCCCGTCGCGCGGGTAGCGTTCCAAAGGTGGCTGGAAGTAAAGTATGGAACAGTAGAAAAACTAAACGAAGCCTGGGGCAACGTGTTCTGGTCCATGGAATATGGCAGCTTCGACAAGATAGACCTGCCATACCTGACGGTCACAGAGAGTAATCCCGCTCATCGGCTTGATTTTTATCGCTTTTCTTCAGACAAGGTAGCAGAGTTTAATCAGGCGCAGGTGGAGATGCTGCGCGAGCTTTCTCCGGGGCGTCCGATAATTCATAACTTCATGGGGCGCTTCTTCCACTTCGACCATTATAAGGTTGGGGATCAGCTTGATGTCGCCAGTTGGGACAGCTATCCCCTTGGTTTCCATAGCTTAAATCAGATGGAGTCGGGCACGGAAATGGCCCCGGAGTTCTGGCGCGACTTCTTCCAGCAAGGCGATCCGGACTTCCAAGGCTTCCACCACGACCTATATCGCGCCGCAGGCAATGGCCGCCTCTGGATCATGGAGCAGCAGCCGGGGCCGGTGAACTGGGCCCCTTATAACCCCTCGCCACTTGATGGCATGGTGCGCTTGTGGTCATGGGAGGCTTTCGCCCATGGTGCTGAAACGACGAGCTATTTCCGCTGGAGGCAGGCCCCTTTTGCGCAGGAGCAGATGCACGCTGGCCTCAAACGGCCTGACAATGCCCCCGCGCAGGCCTTCAAGGAGGCCGGGCAGGTGGCTAGGGAACGGGATGCTCTTGGCGCGTTCCACATCGCACCAGCCCCCGTGGCCTTGGTGTTTGACTACGAGAGCCAGTGGGCCCACGAAACCCAGCCGCAAAGTCAGGATTTTACCTACAGTCTGCTGGCCATGAATGCCTACCGCGCTCTTAGGGAGCTGGGTGTGGATGTCGACATCGTTCGGCCCTCCGAGCAGGACCTGTCGAGATATAAAGCTGTAATTGTTCCAGGGCTTTATGCGGTAAGTGCGGAGTTCTCCAGCTGTCTGGCCACCTACGCTTCGCAAGGGGGGCTTGTTGTAGCAGGACCGCGTTTTGCTCAGAAGAATGAGCATTATCAAATCTCGCAGGAAACCTCAGCGCTGCCAGCGCCTTTTGAAGCGGTTGAAGTGGCCCGCGTTTCCACCATGCCCAAGCTTTTTGGTGAAACGCTGTTGAGCCGGGATGGGTCAAAGTTCGGCGAGGCCACCATTTGGGTGGAGGAACTCGTCAGTTCACTGCCAACAATTCTTGCACTCGAGAATGGTGATCCAATCGTGGTTGGCAACGAAAGCGTTGTCTACACAGGCGCTTGGCTTCGTCCTCAAACACTGAAGAAATTCCTCGCGCAGGTTCTGGAACCAAAGGGGATTGAACCAGTGGACTTGCCGCAAGGCCTGCGTCGCCGGAAAACCAGCATCGGCACGTTCTATTACAACTACGCCAAACATCCTCAGGATCTCAGGGCACTGGGGCTCGCCGAAGCGGCCGAACTTGATGGTTTGAAAATTCCAGCGGCAGGGGTGTCACTGGTGCGCTGAGGCTCCAGCCTCCAATAGTGTTTTGAAATCGCGGCGTTTCCTGAAATGGAAATGCCGCTTTTTTGTGCGCTGCTTACCTCTGTTTTTGACAGGGCGGATTTTGTAGCTGGCCCTTTTAGGGGTTTGAAACCATGAGGGTTTTGGCGCTGACTACCGCTGAGGACAGGGGTGGTTGCGTGACTCAGGAAAAGACAGCTCTCATAACCGGCATCACCGGGCAAGACGGTGCCTATTTAGCGGAATTGCTGCTCAGCAAGGGGTACAAGGTGCACGGGATCAAGCGGCGATCCTCCAGCTTCAACACGGAGCGCATCGAGCACCTCTATCAGGATCCTCATACACAAAATCAGCGGTTCTTTTTGCACTACGGCGACATGACAGATGCGACCAATCTGATCCGCATCACTCAGGAAATTCAGCCAGACGAAATCTATAATCTTGCGGCCCAATCCCACGTGCAGGTGTCCTTTGAGACGGCCGAGTACACCGCCAATGCAGACGGCATGGGGACACTGCGGCTGCTGGAGGCGATCCGGCTTCTGGGCCTTGTAGAAAAAACGCGGTTCTATCAGGCTTCAACCTCGGAGCTTTATGGCAAGGCACAGCAGGTCCCACAAAACGAGCAGACCCCATTCTATCCCCGTTCCCCCTATGCCGCTGCAAAGCTTTATGCCTACTGGATTACCGTCAACTACCGTGAAGCCTATGGCATTCATGCGTCCAACGGCATTCTGTTCAATCACGAAAGCCCGGTTCGCGGGGAAACCTTTGTCACCCGCAAGATTACTCGTGCGGTGGCGGCCATCGCCCATGGGCTGCAGGACCGGCTTTACATCGGCAACTTGGAAGCGCAGCGCGATTGGGGGCATGCCCGCGACTATGTGGAGGGCATGTGGCGCATGCTGCAGCAACCCATTGCCGATGACTACGTGCTTGCAACGGGAGAGACCCACAGCGTTCGTGCATTTGTGGAACGCGCATTTGCCGAAACTGGCACTGAATTGATCTGGCGTGGTGAGGGCCTGGACGAAAAAGGCATTTGCGCAGCCAGCGGCAAGCTGCTTGTGGAGGTGGACCCGCGGTACTTCCGAGCAACAGAGGTCGATCTGTTGAAAGGTGACCCCAGCAAGGCGCGGGAAAAGCTTGGTTGGGCGGCAAAGGTAAGCTTCGAGGAGCTGGTTGCCGAAATGGTCAAAGAGGATCTGGCAGAGCTTCAACGAACAACACGCCAGCATGAGAAAGACGCCGCTCGGGAGGTGGAGCATGTCTAGGGAACTCTTTGACCTAGCAGGAGAAAGAGTTTGGGTCGCGGGGCATGGCGGCATGGTTGGTTCAGCGCTTTTACGCCGTCTTGAACGGGAGCCCTGCGAGGTTGTCACCGCACCGCGCGACGAGCTGGATCTCAGAGACCCGCAGGCAGTCGATTTCTGGCTTGCGACCCGAAAACCCACGGCGATCTTTCTTCCCGCCGCAAAGGTTGGCGGTATTCTTGCCAACAACACCTACCCGGCAGATTTTCTCTACGATAACCTCATGATCGCAGCCAACGTCATTCATTCTGCGCACAAAGCACGGGTGAAAAAACTGCTGTTTCTGGGCTCAAGCTGCATATATCCAAAATTTGCGCGCCAGCCGATTACCGAGGCCTCCTTGCTAACAGGTCCATTGGAGCCCACAAATCAATGGTATGCATTGGCCAAGATTGCAGGGGTGAAGCTCTGTCAGGCGTATCGACGCCAACATGGCTGTGACTTCATCAGCGCCATGCCAACGAACCTATATGGTCCCGGAGATAACTTCGATCTGGAAACTTCTCACGTTATCCCGGCCTTGATGCGCAAGGTGCACGAAGCAAAGGCAAACGGAGAGCAAAAGATCGTAATGTGGGGCACCGGTGCGCCCCGCCGCGAGTTCCTCTACGTGGAAGATTGCGCCGACGCGCTGGTCTTTCTCATGAAGAACTACAGCGAAGAAGAGCATATCAATCTGGGCAGCGGCGAGGAAGTGAGCATCAAGCAACTCGCTGTAATGATTTGCAAAGCTGTCGGTTTTGAAGGACGTATCACGCACGATCTGTCCAAGCCCGATGGCACACCAAGGAAGTTGATGGACAACGCGCGTCTTCAGGCGATGGGGTGGCAGCCCAGCATTGGGTTGGAGCAGGGGCTAAAGCTCGCCTATGCGGCTTTCTTGAAGTCTCGCGAGGTTCCCGACGATCTTAAGCTATCGTTGGAACAAGCCCTGAGAGATCTCGGGGAGCCTGTGACAGAGCCAGAGCCTACCTAAGGCCCGCGCCAAAGCAACCCTAGAGGATTACGGCGCGTATCCCGTAGGAAATGATCCCCACGACTGAGATACCCAGACACCAAAGCAAGATGAACCATCCCACCTGCTTCAACGCTGTGAGGGGGGCGTCTTTGTCCGCGTGCTTTGTCTTCTTGCCTTCAATCTTTTCGCCGGTGTTACTCACTAGTGGTAGCCCTCCGTTGACTTGGTCTTGCCTCGGAACACCCAATAGGCGTAGCCGGTGTAGGCAAGGATCATGGGGATCAGCACCACGGCACCAACCAGCAGAAACTTCAAGCTGCTGTCGGGCGCTGCAGCCTCCCAGATGGTGAAGTTGTGTGGCACGACGTAGGGATAGAGATTGATGCCAAGGCCGATATAGGTGACGAGAAACAGGCCAAGCGTTGCGAGGAACGCGGTCGCGTGATGATGGTCATAGGTGATGCCGCGCCAAATGACAAAGGCGAGAGCAGCTACCGCAATCGGTACCGGCACCGTGTAAAGCACATAGGGCATGCTGAACCAAAGTCTGACAATGCCCGGGTCGATAAACGGCATCCAAATGCTGACAATCCCAATGAACATGAGCAGCAAAAGCGCGCAGGGACGTGCCACACGGCGGAAATGCTCCTGCGCCGTGCCTTCTAGCTTCATGATGAGCCACGTTGCGCCAAGCAGGGCATAGCCTGAAACAAGAGCGAAGCCGGTCATCACGCTAAAGGGTGTCAGCCAATCAAACCAGCCACCGGCATAAGAGCGTCCTTCGATTTCAATGCCTTGGATCAGGGCACCAAGGGCGACGCCCTGTGAAAGTGCCGCAACGAGCGAGCCAAGGAAGAAAGCCAGATCCCAGTAGGGACGGCGTTTGTCGCTGGCCTTGAAGCGATATTCAAACGCAACCCCTCGGAAGATCAATCCGATGAGCATGAGAAGGATCGGCATGTAAAGGGCTGGCATGATCGTGGCGTAGGCCAGCGGGAACACGGCAAACAGCCCGCCGCCGCCAAGGATAAGCCAGGTCTCGTTGCCATCCCATACCGGCGCAACAGTGTTCATCATCAAGCTGCGTTCATCCTGATCCGAGGTTGTGGGGTAAAGGATGCCAATGCCAAGGTCGAAACCATCAAGGCACACATAGGCAAAGATGGCGAACGCGATCAACAGACCCCAGATGAGCGGATAATCGAGTTCCATCAGTCCTTCTCCACGGTATCTGGGGTGAGAGCTGGAGCAGGGGTGATCCCGGCGGTTCGCGTTGGTATGCCCGGCTCAGGTCCAATGCTGGCATGAGGTGACTTCCGCATGGACTTCAGGATGTAAGCGATGCCGGTTCCGAACACGATGAAATAGACAACAATGAATATGGTCAGCGAAGTCGCGACCGCTGGCGCATCTATGGGAGACACGGAATCCGAGGTTCGCAGCAGGCCGTAGACGGTAAACGGTTGGCGTCCGACCTCTGTTGTGATCCACCCAGCAAGAACCGCAATGAAGCCCGATGGCCCCATAACGAGCGCTGCCCGTTGGAGCGCACGGTTGTCAAACAAGGTCCCACGGTAGCGGTTCCAGAGGCTCCACAGGCCTACCAAGGTCATAAGCAGCCCAATCCCCACCATGACGCGGAAGGACCAGAATACAATGGTGGCGTTGGGCCAGTCTTCACGGGGGAACTCTTTGAGTCCGGGAACCGCGCCGGTCAGTGTGTGGGTCAGTATGATGCTGGAAAGATAAGGCACTTCAATCTTGTAGAGCGTCTCGGCCCTCTCCATGTCAGGCCAGCCGAACAGGATGAGCGGCGCGGGTGACTGCGTTTCAAAATGACCTTCCATGGCGGCGATCTTGGCAGGCTGGTGCTCAAGTGTGT
Source organism: Nesiotobacter zosterae (assembly GCF_033843645.1). Lineage (NCBI taxonomy): Bacteria > Pseudomonadati > Pseudomonadota > Alphaproteobacteria > Hyphomicrobiales > Stappiaceae > Nesiotobacter > Nesiotobacter zosterae. The sequence continues at coordinate 67,700 of NZ_JAWXVZ010000003.1, forward strand.
TAAGGCCATGCAGGTCGCCGGCGAACATTTGCGCGGGCGCAACAAACGCGATCAGCCAAAGCGCCATGGAGAACATGGTTCGCGCGGCTTGGTTCGTTTTGTCTTTCAGCAAGTGGTAGGCCCCAACTGCGGCCACGACGAATGCGGTGGTCAGATAAGCCGCAAGCATCATGTGAACGAAGCGGTAGGGGAAGGAGGGGTTGAAGATGATCTCCCACCAGTCCTCGGGGATAAACTGGCCCGCCTCATTGATGCTGAACCCAGCAGGCGTTTGCATCCAGCTGTTCACCGAAAGGATCCAGAAACCGGAAAGCGCAGTGCCAAAAGCAACGATCAGCGTTGCCGCAAAGTGCAAGTTCTTGCCTACGCGGTTCATGCCAAACAGCATGATGCCCAAAAAACCGGCCTCCAAAAAGAAGGCGGTCAGCACTTCATAACCGATTACCGGACCAAGCACCGGGCCCGTTTTGTCAGAGAACTCGGCCCAGTTGGTTCCAAACTGGTAGGTCATAACGACGCCAGACACCACTCCCATGCCAAAAGCGATTGCGAAGATTGTCAGCCAGTACTTGAAAAGCTGAAGGTAAACCTCCCGCTTGGTCCACAGCCACATGCCTTCAAGCACCGCCAGATAGCTGGCCAATCCAATCGAGAAGGCTGGAAATATGATGTGAAACGACACTGTGAACGCGAACTGGAAACGCGCAAGGTCTACTGCGGAGAAGTCCATGGAGCACCTGATGCTGTTTGCGTCTTGGTCTCTAGACTAGGGTGTGGGAGCGGCTCCTCAAGTCAAGGTTTTGAGTCCGCTGCGGTAGTTTGGGGGGCAGAGTTTCCTTCAATCAGGTTAGGAAATCCTTTTTAGTGCAGGCAAAAATGCTCACGACCCGGCGGTTGAGTATTGGTTGGGTCCCCCGGTGCCCGGCTGGATGTAAAAGTAAAGCAGCACCAGAAGGCCAATGATGGGAATCAGATGAAGGAGCAACCACCAACCTGAGCGGTCTGTGTCATGCAGGCGGCGCACGGAAACAGCAAGGCCCGGGATCAGCAAGAACAAACCCGTCAAAGCCGAGATGGGCTGAAGTTCCATGGTGCCCGGATCGGGTAGGCCCAGCAGCGGAGCTACAACAATCATGTCCACCAGCTGTGCGACAGAAAGAGTGATGATCGCAAACAGCGTCCACCACCAAAATTCGGGCCGTGCGGCACGGCCCTGAAACTCGGTGTATTTGCTAAGGCAGGTGCGAATGGCTTCTGGAAAGGTCATGGCTCTGCACATCCAGTTGTTTTTCTGAATGGGACTATGACGCCATGACTGATCTTAGGGAACCCGCAGTTTGGTGCCTCTGATTTTTAAGGTACTTATTCCGCGCAGGTTCTGACAGGCGGTCTGGGAAGGGTCGTGTAACCAGGTTTTTGAGCAGTAGGGCACGCCGTGCACGCGCCGCATGTAACCTTGTAGACCTGACCGATGCTTTCAAGTCGATCGAGCATCGCCTGTGCAAAATCCTCAGCAACATTCAAGGCTTCCGCGACATCTGACGATGTCGCGTATCCTGTTTTTGCGATTGTTTTTTTTACTTTACCGAGCATGTACTACCCTGTCGTGGTCGCCAGTCTCACCTCGTCTGCACCCGTACGGACGAAATATTTGCTCGCGATAATCACCATGGCGATCAAAGATACAAGCCCCAATATCCAAACTAAGGAACTTCCCGGATGTCTGGCAAAGGTGCCGATTTGATAGGTGATCGTGGACCCTGAGTAGGCAAGCAGGCTGGTCCACGCCACGGCAAACAGCGTCCATTCGCGGCCAATTTCACGCCAGATGGCGGCCACTGCTGCAGCGCAGGGCATGTAAAGCAGCACTGCAACCATGAACGCGAAGGCTCCGACCTGACCGTCGAAATGCGCACGAAGGGAAGCAAAAACCGCTGCATCCACTTCCAGTTCATCGGCAGCAACCTGCTCACTTGAGATGTCGCCCACGCTGATTCCGAGCGGATCAAGCGCAGCGGCGCTCAGGTCCATCAGCCCACCTGACAGGGCGTCGAACGCCCCTGCCAAAGCTTCCAGAGGCGCTGGGCCACCGGCTTCTTCTTCGGCTGCCGGTTCGACGTAGAGTTCTTGCAAGGTGCCCACCAAGGCTTCCTTGGCGAAAATGCCGGTAACAAGGCCAACAGTTGCCTGCCAATTGTCCTCAGTGATGCCCAAGGGGCTGAGAACAGGGGTGACGGCCTTGGAGGTTACTGCCAGTACCGAGGTTCCGTTGCTCTCGTTCCCGGTGGAGCCGTCGAAGCTGACGGAGTTCAGCACAGCGAGCACGGCAACCATCATCACGATCACGCGGCCCGCGCTCATGATGAACATGTAAAGGCGCGCCCAGACGATCCGGAAAAGGGAGGTCCAGTCCGGCAGCTGATAGGTGGGCAGTTCAATCGCAAGGGCGGAGCGCTCTCCTGGAAACACTGTGGTGCTCAGGACAAGGCCGGTGAAGATCGCTACGGCAATACCCATCAGATAGAGCAGGAAAACAATGTTCTGGCCGTTGTCTGCAAAGAATGCCGCTGCAAAAAGCGCATAGACCGGAAGGCGCGCGCCGCAAGACATGAACGGCGTCATCATGGCGCTCATGATGCGCTCCCGGCGGTTTTCCAAACTGCGGGTGGCAATCACGGCGGGAACGGTACAGCCAAACCCGAGGATCATGGGCAGGAAGGCCTTGCCCGGCAAACCAAGCTTGCGCATCAAGCGGTCCATCACGACAGCGGCACGGGCCATGTAGCCGCTCTGCTCAAGGAACACCTGACACAGAAACAGCAGGCCCACGACCGGGATGAATGTGAGAACGGTCTGCACACCGCCGCCAATGGCAAGAACAATTGTTTCCAGCATACCGCCGCCGAGGCCGAGGGTCTCAAGAGCAAGTGCGGGGGTCTGGACGAAGAATGCATCGCCAATGCCGTCAAAGAAGTCGATGAACGGGCCGGAAAAACTGATGGCGATGAAAAACATGGCGTACATCACCGCCATAAACACCGGGACGCCAAACCAAGAGGAAAGGGCAATGGAGTCCAGCTTGTCGGAGACGTAGCGCACAGAGGCCGGGTCTGGCAAATCAAGCACCCGGCCCAACTCGAATGCGCGGGTATAGTAGGCATCCGCAATGTCGAAGTTCAGTGCGTTTTCTGTCTGCTCTTCATAGGAAATTATCAGCTCTTGAGCCTTGTGACGCGTTTTAGCGCTGACCATTGTGCTGGCCAGTTTGTCGCCTTCCAGCAAGCGATAGGAAAGCGCGCGGGCCCGGCGAGGTTTGATCTGCTCATTTGAGGTTATGAACTTCTCCAGCTCGGTTACCTGCACATCAACTGATGGTAGTGTAACAGCCGGATCTTTGAGGCAAACCTTGTTGCGCGCTGCATCGGCTAGGGTCGCCAACAGGGCCTCGCGGCCTGCGCCCGTATTGGCGGAAACAGCAAGCACCGGAATACCGAGATTGTCGGCGAGGCGATTGGCGCCAGCTACGGCTTCTTCCTCTGGCCACATATCTGCCTTGGTCAAAACGCCAATGGTTGGCAGACCGTAATGCAGGCCTTGCAGCAAGATTGAAAGCGCGCGCTCGGGGCTCAGGGGGTCGATTGTGACCACAAGCGTTGAGGCCGGGCTCTCCAGCAGCACTTGCCGTGTGATTGTTTCATCCAAGCGCTCGGTATGGTCACTGGCGAGGCTCGCAACACCGGGCAGGTCAACAATGTTGAAGACCTGGCCGTTGTGGCGCGCCAAACCGCTCTTCTTGTCAACGGTTACACCCGGCCAGTTGCCGACGGTCTGCTGATTGCCCGTTAGAAGGTTGAACAGCGAGCTTTTGCCGGAGTTGGCCGTGCCGAGCAGCAACACATGTTGCGCGTTTTCCGGAACCTCGGTGACGGTTGTGTCATGACATCCCATGATCAGGCGACCTCCACTTTGATGGTGCGCGCCAGATCAACGCCCAAAGCAACGCGATTTGCACCACTGGCGATGATGCGTGGTTCTGTGTTCCGGCCTCGCAGAACGGTCAGCGCCTGCTTTTCCGAAAGGCCGAGGCTGCGCAAGTGAAGTACTTCTTGCCGACTGTGGCCGAGGCGAGTGATGCGAACCTCGGTGTTTAAAGGAGCATCGCTCAGCCAGGTGAGGCTGGGGGAGCTGTGGGCAGCTGGATTATGTTCTTGAGCGTCATGGGTTGGCGCCAAGGCATTGGTCACTTGCCTTTGCATGGAGTGTGTCTCCGAAGGTGAAAAGGTGCAGTCTAGTTGACCTCAATGGACTGCTAATGCGAACCATTCGCATTGATAATTATCAAAAGTGCTAGGTTGTCACACACGGAAAACCCTTACATTTCAATCATTTGGAATGGTTTTAAAGTAGAGGGCAGGGCTAAATCAAGATCTCAAGCACTTGAAGTTGCACATCAATTGCAGGAGCTGAGCTATCTACTTTCGTCCAACTGATTTCTCCGGTTACGTAGCCTTCCTGAGCACGCACAACTGCTGCATTTGCATCGGATGCGTCGCCTTTTCGGTCGGTGACGCGTCTCTCTTTCACATCCACCGGTGCTTCAAGCCAAATACCTGAAAAGCTGGCACCTGCTGATTGTGCGATTTCCGCCAGTTTTTCCCGTTCTTCTGGAGCGGCAAAAACGCCATCCACCACCACGGAATGTCCGGTGGCAAGAACGGCTGCGGCCTTGCGGTAGACCTGTGCGTAGACCTGATCCGAAACCTCTTTGCTGTAGGTTTCCGCCGGGGCCTGTTGGGTCTCCTGCAAACCCAGCAGCAGCTTGCGTTCCACATCCGTGCGGATGTGCACCGCGCCGGGCATGGCCCCGATAAAGGGCGCGACGCCGCGAGCAACCGTTGTTTTTCCGGTGCCGGAAAGCCCGCCAATACCAACCAAGCGGGCAGGCTCGGGGCTCAGTGCCTCAAAGGCGATGCGGAAGTACTTGCTGGCGCTTTCCTCCGCATCGCTCTTGTCTTTGCCGGTCTTGTGCAGGCTTGCAGCGGCCACAACCTTGGCCCGGATTGCCGCGCGCATCATCATGAAAAATGGAAGGAGGGTGAGGGCAGAAAGGTCGTCGTCCCGGTGCGTGACAACTAGATAGCGGTTCAAAACACGGTTTGCAGCGCGGGTTTCCTCCCGCTCCCACAAGTCGAGAAGCAGGTATGCCAGATCGTAGAGCACATCTCCCGTTGCGATGATGTCGTCAAACTCCACGGCATCAAACAGCTTCGGCTCTCCATCAATAAGCACGATGTTGGACAGGTGCGCATCGCCATGGGTAAGGCGAATGTATCCCTGTTCTCCCCTTTTCTTCAGGAGCGGGGCAATGCGGTCATGCTCGGCACAGGCTCTGCGGTAGAGCTCCTCCGCCAGATCTTTGGGAAAAAACTGCGGGAACTCACTGAATGCCTCTCGGTTCTGTTCCACATAGTTCCTGAGGTCCGCAATCCAGCGCGCGGCATCAGAGGGCGCAGCAGCACCATGAGCGCGGGCCATCAGGCGCGCGAGGTCCTCAGACAGTTTGTCATCAATGCCCCGTTCGGTTGCGATGAGGTCAAGGCCCTGGCTTTCGTCAAAACGCAGCATGTGAACCACCCATTCTTCGGGGGTGCCTGATCCATTCAGCGCAAGTGTTCCGTTGGCCTCTCGGGTCAACGGAACCACGCCGAGGTAAATCTCTGGAGCGTATTGGCGGTTCAATTCAATTTCGCGGCCACAGGCGTACCGGCGTTTTTCGAGCGTGGAATAGTCGAGGAAGGGGTACTTGACCGCTCGTTTCATCTTGTAGGCGTTGTTTCCCGCAAGAAAGACCACGTTTGCATGAGTATCGATCCGTTTGACCGGACACCCACCGTGTGTCTCCGGGGCTTCCATAAGGGCAAAGGCCTCGGACTGGTCGCGGACGGTGTGAGGATCTTTCATTCTCTACGCCTTTCCGGTGAGGGGGTGCTCCTGAACCATGTGCTGGTGTGGTTACCCGTTGTGATTGAGGGTTCTGCTGCTTTCAGGTGTACTGGCCACCTGCGATTCCGCAACCGCGAAAGAAGTCTCAATGTGATTTTGCATCATTCCATATGGGAATGAACCCACAACGGCTTTCCGGTTTCAAAGCGAAACGAACGCGCATAGCTTACACCGAAACAAACCTACGCAAATGCCCGTGGAGCCCCTGAATGGAACGCAAGACAAAAACCGGTGGTCAGCTCATTGTTGAAGCGTTGGAGGCGCAAGGCGCAGAACGCGTGTTCTGTGTGCCGGGGGAGAGCTACCTCGCCGTGTTGGATGGGCTTTACGACAGCCAGATCCCGGTGACTGTTTGCCGACAAGAGGGCGGCGCAGCCATGATGGCCGAGGCCTATGGCAAGCTTACAGGGCGGCCCGGCATCTGCATGGTCACCCGCGGGCCAGGCGCAACCAACGCGGCCGCAGGCGTTCATGTCGCGCAGCAGGACGCAACGCCCATGATCCTTTTCGTTGGGCAGATTGAGACCGGCATGCGCGAGCGGGATGCGTTTCAGGAAGTGAACTACCGGCAGATGTTCGGCGGTATGGCCAAGTGGGTGGCTGAGATCGACCACGCCGCACGCGTGCCGGAATTCATCTCAAGAGCCTATCATGTGGCCACATCCGGTCGGCCTGGGCCAGTGGTTCTGGCACTGCCGGAAGACATGCTGGTGGAAGAGGTGCATGCACAAGTCGCCCCCATGATGCAGCCTGTAGAAAGCTACCCTTCTGCCCAGCAGATGGCAGATCTGGACATGATGCTGAAGGCAGCAAGGAACCCGATGGTGATCATCGGCGGCTCCCGCTGGACAGAAACTGCGCGCGATCAGCTAACCCGCTTTGCCGAGCGCTATGATCTGCCAGTGGCTGTTGCGTTCCGCCGCCAAATGCTCTTCGACCACCTTCATCCCAACTATGCCGGTGACGTGGGCATTGGCATCAACCCGAAGCTGAAGGCGCGGGTAGAGCAGGCGGATCTGCTGCTGGTTGTTGGCGACATTCTCTCCGAAATGGCCAGTCAGTCCTACACGCTGTTGGAAATCCCTGTGCCGCAGCAAAAGCTGGTTCATGTCCATCCGGGTCCGGAAGAGTTGGGTCGGGTGTACGCACCAACGTTAGCCATCAATGCCTCACCGCTTGCATTTGCCAGCATGCTGGAAGACCTGAGACCGTCAGTTGCGCCTGCGTGGTCCGCCCACCGCGACGAGGCTCATCAGGATTATCTGGCGTGGTCGGGTGCACGGCCGGAGGTGCCGGGTGACCTGCAGATGGCACAAGTGGTGGACTGGCTGGAAAACAATCTCCCGGATGATGCCATCATTGCCAATGGCGCAGGCAACTACGCCACTTGGGTGCACCGCTTCCATCGATTCCGCAGGTATGGATCACAGCTTGCGCCAACCTCCGGCTCCATGGGGTACGGCCTGCCCGCAGCCATTGCAGGCAAGCTGAAGCACAAGGAGCGTATGGTTCTATGCTTTGCAGGGGACGGCTGCCTTCAAATGACCATGCAGGAGCTGGGGACGGCGGCTCAGGAGAATGCCAATATCATTGTTATCGTGGTCGACAACGGGATTTACGGCACCATTCGTATGCATCAAGAGCGGGAGTATCCGGGTCGCGTCAGCGCGACCACACTGCAGAACCCGGCATTCGCCCGCATAGCTGAGGCCTATGGCTTCTACTCGGCAACAATCCGCAGTGCTGAAGAGTTCGGACCAGCGTTTGAGCAAGCGGCGGCTGGAAACAGGCCTGCGCTCCTCCATCTGCTGCTCGACCCGGAAGCCATCACACCAGTGAAGTCGCTGACGGCCATCCGGGAGGAAAGCCAGAAGGCCTGACTGCCCTAGAGAGAGTTGTCGGCGTGGGTATCCAAGGTGACGATGGTCAGAGCATCGTCATCCAGTGAGCGCTTGATGTTAAAGCCGAGGCTGCGGCACATCTCCAACATTGTGGAGTTCTCACGAAGGACTTCCCCTTTGATGATGTCAATGCCATCGGCTTTGGCGTAGCGGATCATCAGGCGCATCAAAAGCCAGCCCAAGCCTTGCCCTTTCATGCCCGACTGGACCATCACCGCGTATTCACCCTCTGTGTGATCGGGGTTGGCGTGAATGCGCACGACACCCAACATCTCGCCAGTGTCGGGACGAAAAGCGCCGAACGCCATGGCGCGGGCATAGTCAAGCTGTACAAGGCGGGCAAGGAACGGCTGGTTGAACTCCTTGATTGGGGAGAAGAACCGCAGGCGCATGTCCTCTTGGGTCACGTGCTTGAAGAACTCCAGCAGAGCCCCCTGATCCTCCGGCCTCAGCGGGCGAATGAAGATGGGAGAGCCATCCTTCAGGTTGTCACGCAGTTCCCATTCTTTCGGATAGGGCGTGATCGCCATGCGTGAGGCGCCCTGACGGCCCGGCCGCTGGTGCGGCGGCTGAACGGCAACGCGCGCGTCGAGCGCGATCAGGCCGTCAGCGTCGGCCACGACAGGGTTGAGATCCAGTTCCCGGATCTCCGGAAAGTCGATGGCGATCTGCGAGAGCTTCACCAGAAGCCGCGCAATCTCATCGGTCTTAACCGCAGGTCGGCTGCGGAAGCCCTTGAGCAGTTTAGCCGTTTCTGTCCGCTCTATGAGGGCACGAGCAAGGTTCATGTCCAGTGGCGCAAGATCGATAGCGCGGTCACCGACAATCTCGACGGAAGTGCCACCCTTGCCGAAAACCACGGCCGGGCCAAACACGGGATCATCGGCAATGCCCACATAAAGCTCAACACCGTTTTGCCGAACGATCATGGGCTGAATTTCAATCCCCGTGATGCGGGCCGTCGGGTGCTGTGCCTTCAGGCGGGTGAGCATCTGATCTGCGGCTTTGTGCACGGCCTCACCCGTTTCGAGGCCCAGAACAACGCCGCCCACATCCGATTTGAAAATCAGGTCTGGACTGGAGATTTTCAGCGCGACCTGAGTGTAATCCTTCAGGAAATCTTGCGCCGCGATAACAGCCTCTTCAATCGTTGCCGCCAGATGTAACGGCACCTGCGGTATGCCATAGGCACGCAGCAGATCGCGGGTTTGCAACGGCGTCAGCCAACGCTGCTTTTCCAGCAGTGCGCCTTGCACCGATTGCCTTGCAAGGCGCAGGTTGGGTGTAAAGTCCGCTGCGATGTTCTCTGGCGCCGACATCAGCAGCTCTTTGACCTCGCGATAGCGGATCAGGTGCATGAAGCTGGCGATAGCCTCGGAAGGGCTCGCGTAACAGGGAACTTTTGCCTCATCAAGCGCCGCGCGAGGCAGGGTGTTGCCACAGGCAAGCGTGGCAATGAGGGCGCGTTTCTTGCCGTAGCCTTTCATGTGGTCTTTGCCGGCCTTGGCGATGGCCTCAGCAATTTGTGTAAAGTCCACGAAGGCGGTGGGGGCAGCGATTGCCAGAACGCCGTCACAGTTCTTGTCGGCAAGCAGCGTATCAATACCTTCTTTGAACTCCTCTGGACTTGCATTCTCGCGCAGGACGACCGGGTTGGCGGCATGGGCATCGATGCGCGTCAGCCTGGTGAGCTTTTCGCGGCTCTCCTCATTGATCGTTGCCAACTGACCGCCTGCAGCTTTCAGGCGGTCGGCAGCGATGGTTGCCAGCGTTCGGCCGTTTGCGATTATGGAAAGCCGCTTGCCTTCAGGTGGTTTGACACGGCTGATGGTTTCAACGGCCTCAAACATCTCCCCGATATCGTCTACGCGCAGCACGCCTGCGCGTTGAAGCGCGGCGTCATACACCGCGTCTTGTGTGGCCAGACGCGCTGCATGGGTGTGGCCGGAACTCTTGCGGTCACGGCTGGCACCCGAGCGGATCACAACAACAGGTTTGGAGCGGGCGGCGGCGCGGGCAGCGGAGAGGAACTTGCGTGGGTTCTCGATGGTTTCAAAATGCACGAGGATCGCACGGGTTCGATAGTCTTGGGCGAACCAGTCGAGCAAATCAGAGACATCAACATCTGCACGGCGTCCCAGTGAGGCCACGCCAGAGAAGCCAATAGAACTGGAGCGCGCCCAAGCCATGGTGGCATTGAAGATGGTGCCGGAGCGAGAAATCAGCGCCAGATCGCCCTTGAGTGGCTGGTCTGAGGTCAGCAGGGCGGCAAAGCCCGCATGCGGGGCAGCCATGCCCAGACTGCCGGGACCAAGGACGCGCAGGTTGAAGGGTTTGGCGGCATTCAGCACGCGCTGGAGGTCTTGAGGTTCCCAGTCATCAAATCCGCTGGAGGGGAACAACGCACCGCGCGCGCCATGTTCTCCCGCAGCAGAGATGACATCGGCAGCGCTCTCCTTGTCGCCCATGTAAACCAGCAGGTCGACAGGGTGCGGCAATTCCCGAACCGACTTGGCGAACTTGAACCGATCGGCGTGTTCTTGCGGCAGAAGTGAAGGGGCGAGGCCCACCGTTGTGATGGACCCGGTAAAGCCGCTGTCGATGATGCCTTGAAGCATCTTGTGCGCCAGTACTTCCGGGGTGCGGTGCGATCCCACAACAACAAGGGCTTTGGGCCAGAACAGGCTGTCCAGATTGCGGATGGTCATGCACTAGCGCTCCGAATGGTTAGAAACCGGCAGGCTCATCAAAAAGGTGCACGCCGCGATTTGCAACGTGCACCGTGATCTCGAAAATGTAGCAGCAATAAAGACTTAGTGGGTCATGATGACCGGTACGGTCATGCTGCTTAGGATGTCACGGGTTGCGCCGCCCAGAATGTACTCGCGGAACCGGCTCGTGCCATAACCACCCATGACGACCAGGTCCATGTTCTGTTCAGAGACATAGTTCAAGAGCGCGTCAGAGACGGACACTTGCGGGTTCGCGATCACCTGCACGTTAACTTCAATGTTGTGACGTGCAAGGTAAGTTGCAATATCAGCGCCGGGCTCGCCCACAAAAGTTTTCCCCTTGTCGACAATGACCACGTTCACGTCATCAGCCTTTTCCAGCATTGGCATGGCCGCATGAACGGCGCGGGCGCAAGTGGCACTGCCATCCCATGCAATCATGACCTTCTTGGGTGCAAACTCACCCTTGGAGATGTAGGGCACGAGCATGACGGGCACGCCGGTGTCAAACAGCAGAGCTTCAATGATCAGTTCACGCATTGGCTCCGGATCATCCGGGTTGTCCTGCCCAACCACGATCATGTCGGTTAGGCGGGCCTGGCGCAGAACTGGGTCGAGGGAACCACCCGTGACCATTTCTTCCGTTCGGGTTTCGCCGCTGATGCCGGCCATCTTGACATAATGGTCGAACTTTTCGAGAGATTTTTTAGCTGCGGAGACTGCCTGGTCGTGGGCCATCTGCAGGAAATCAGCGGGCATTGGGGCTGCGATGAAGCCGGGAACGATTGGCTCAAATGCCAAGGCCAAACCAGTCGCATGCGCGCCTTCTCTTGCGGCAAGTGCGACGCCAACTTGGGATGCTGGCTGCTCACCATTCAAGTCCGTGACAACAATAATGTCCTTGATTGCCATTTGCTTTTCTCCCTGCCTTTTTTGGCGGTGCTGAGTTGGGTATTAGACCCAGCGGTACTTATACTATCTGCACGCGCGAGGATGCTCCTTGATGCTTATCAAAAGGAGCATTTTATTATCTCTCTGAAAAACAATAGTTTATTCAGAAAATCATATATCAGTACTATCAAATATACTGTGATATATGCCAAGCTAGTGCAACTACGTGCAACAATTTATCTAGAGTTTAGTGCTCTCTCTAGGTCACTCTTTGTGCTGGGTGATTTTTGCTGAATGATCCTTGCGGAAGCACATTAAACCTTCGGATGAAACGGTTTTCTTTTTGCATCCATGTGTTAGAAATAGTCACCTATACCTATAGGGGTAACCCGTATGCATTGGGAGATTGGTGCGGGCGGGAGACGAATAATGGGAGCAAAACACAATGAATCTGATGAAAAGCGCCACCGCCGTCCTAGCGCTGACCATGGGCGCATCCTTCACTGCCGAAGCATTCGCCGCAGACTTGACATGGAACGTGTCTCTTTGGGGTAAGCGCCGGGCGTTTACCGAACACATCGAGAAGCTTGCCTCCGAAGTTGCGACCCGCACGGATGGCCGCTTCGAAATCAAGCTGCACTACGGCGGCGCACTGTCCAAGTCTCGCGAAAACCTTGATGGCATTGCCATTGGTGCGTTTGAAATGGCCCAGTTCTGTGCCTCCTACCATGCCGACAAGAACCCGACGCTGACCGTGACCGAGTTGCCTTTCCTCGGCGTTCCTGATCTTGAAACCCAGATCAAGGTTGATCTCGCGCTCTATCAGCACCCAGCCGTTCAAAAGGATCTGGCGCGCTGGAATGCCAAGCCGCTGATGTCCTCGCCGATGCCGCAATACAACATTCTCGGGGCAGGTGATGCGCCGCAGACTGTTGCGGACTTCGAAGGAATGCGCGTTCGCGCGCTGGGTGGCATCGGAAGTGCAATGGAGATTGTCGGTGCGGTTCCAACATCCGTAACCGCCGCGGAAGCTTATCAGGCGCTTGATTCCGGCACAGTCAGGGCCGTGTCCTTTGCGCCCCATGCACACCTGTCGTTCAACACGATCGAGGCAGGTAACTGGTGGACCACAAACCTGAATCCAGGCACCGTCCATTGTCCTGTGGTGGTAAACATGGATGCCTATGACATGTTGCCGGATGACTTCAAGCAGGCGCTGAATGAGAGCATCCAGCCTGCGCTTGACCACTACGTTGCAACCTACGCAGCGGTCTATGAGAAGTTCTATCCAGCGCTGGAAGAAAACGGTGTGGCTCAGATCTCTTTCTCACAGGAAGAGCTGGCGTCCTTCAAGGAAAAAGCAGGTCAGCCTGTTTGGGATGCGTGGTTGGCAGATATGGAATCCAAGGGGGTTCCGGGTGACGAGCTTCTGAAACTCGTACAGGACACCATGTCCCAGTAAGAGCTTGGAAAACGTTGTTGGGGCCCCCCGTCCAAGGCGGTGGGGCCTCTTTGCTTTCTTGCGCTCAATGGGCAGGCGCACTTACCTCTGATTGGTGGAAACCTATCAATGACAACAGTTCATACCTCGGGTGGAGACGGAGAAGACCGGCGCTACCTGAAATTTACGGGAGCTCTGGGCAAGCTCGAGAACTTCTTCAATCTGATCGCTGCGACGAGCATTTTGCTGCTTATGTTTCTCGCCGTGGCGCAGGTGGTTGGCCGCAACCTCTTCAACCAGCCTGTTCCCGGTTTCATTGACTTCACAGAGCAGGCCATGGCCGTCTTTGCATTTCTGGGCGTGGCCTACTGTCAGCGCGTCGGCGGTCATATTCGAATGGAGTTGTTGCTAGGCACCTTCAAGGGCCGCGGGCTCTGGATTGCCGAGTTCTTCGGAGTGCTGATCATTCTGTTTGTGGTGACCATCCTGATCTACGGTTCTTATCTCCATTTCGATCGTTCCTGGTCTTTGGGTGACAGCACCATTGATGTGGGGCTCCCAACCTGGCCGTCCAAGCTGCTGGTGCCGCTCGCACTTTCATTGCTGTGGCTGCGTCTTTGCCTGCAGCTTTATGGCTACAGCCGCCTGATCATCGATCCATCTCGGCCCCTGCTCGACCTACCTCACAAGCATGATGCGGCAGAACATGCCAAAGCAGAGATCGAAGAAGCGTTCCTTGAGGAACATCAGGAAGGGGGTGCGCGATGACACCGTTCGACATCGGTTTGATCATGACCGGCGTACTGCTCGTGCTGGTCGTCTTCGGCGTTCGGGTTGCTTTTGCTGCGGCCTTTGTGGGTCTGGTAGGCATGATCGCCATCTTCTCCATGCGGATGGGCTTTGAACGTGGTTTTATGGTGGCGCTCAAGATGGCAGGCACCATTCCGCACTCGAAATCAGTAACCTACGCCCTGTCTGTGTTGCCGACCTTTATTCTGATCGGCTTTCTCGCCTACTACGCAGGCCTGACGAAACACCTGTTTGAAGCGTCAAAGCGTTGGCTTGGCTGGCTGCCTGGCGGAATGGCCATCGGTACCGTGTTTGCAACCGCCGGCTTTGCAGCGGTCTCGGGTGCATCCACCGCGACCTCAGCCGTATTTGCGCGCGTGGCCATTCCGGAAATGCTGAAAGCAGGCTATTCACCACGCCTTTCTGCGGCTGTTGTCGCCGCAGGTGGTACCTTGGCCTCTCTGATCCCTCCCAGTGCGATCCTCGTGATCTACGCCATCTTGGTGGAAGAGTCCGTTGGCAAGTTGCTGATGGCGGGTTTCCTGCCAGGTGTCGTTTCGGTCATCATTTATGGTCTCATCATTTACTTCATGGCCAAGTGGAAGGGCGGGGCCCCCGCTATTGGCGGCTTCACGTGGGGCCAACGCTTCAGTGCGGTGCCGGGGACACTCCCCATCATCGGCGTGATCCTGATCATTTTTTCCAGTCTCTACTTTGGCTTTGCCACGCCAACAGAAGCGGGCTCACTAGGGGCCTTCGTGGTGTTGCTGACAGCTTTCTATAAAGGCATGCGCACCAAGCAGTTGTTCCAAGCGCTGCACGAAACCGCACGGCTGACGGTGATGATCTTCACGCTCATTTGGGGCGTGCTGGTCTATGTTCGCTTCCTTGGGTTTGCCGGTCTGCCAGATGCCTTTAAGGACTTCATCGTTGGCCTTGACTACGCACCGCTCTTGATCGTGATCTGCATTCTTCTCGGCTATGCGGTGCTGGGCATGTTCATGGACGCCATTGGCATGTTGGTGCTCACGCTGCCTGTGGTCTTTCCTGCAATCATCGCTTTGAACGGTGGGCCAGATGTTTCTGCCGCAGACAGCGCGCTTGGCATGTCCGGCGCGGCCTGCGCCATCTGGTTCGGGATTATCGTGGTGAAAATGGCGGAGCTCTGTCTGATCACGCCACCTATAGGGCTCAACTGCTTTGTCGTCTCGGGTGTGCGCCCGGACATTCCGGTTCAGGAAGTGTTTCGCGGCTGCATGCCCTTCTTTGTGGCAGATGTTGTAACCGTGGCCGTGCTGGTCGCTTTCCCGGCAATCATCACCATCCTGCCCTCTTTGATGTAGAGCCTACGCAGAGTTGAATGTAAAACGGCGCGGCTTTCATGTGAGAGCCGCGCCGTTCCTTCTACTGATGCATGTTCCTTAAATTTTAGAACAAGCTGCCCTGAGCATCGTCGGTTTTCTTTGGTTTTGCAGGGCGAGTGCTTTTCTTGCGGACGGGCTTCGCTTTTTCCTCGGGCTCTTCTAAAGTCGGCTCTTGTGGGGCGCTGCTCGGCGGCGGCACGGGATCTGAGCCTTTGCCACCAGCAATGGCGTCAACAATCCCACCCTTCATCTGCAGCTTCAGCGCCTGTCCTTCGCCTACCGCTGTGGCGGACCCAATTGGCGTGTCATGCTCATCCCGAACAACGGCATAACCACGCTCGATCACGCGCTCGTAGCTCAGGGAGTTCAGCAGTTGCGTCACCCCATCCAACCTCATGCGCTGGCGATTGATGAGGTTTCGATAGGCTTGGACACTCCGCCCTTCAAGGCTGCGAAGCCGTTCATGGTTGAAGGCGATCTGGCGGGATAGAGTGATCGGGCTGAGCCCGCGTGTTGCCGTATCAAGGCGTGTGCGATGGCTTTGCGTGTTCATGCGCAAGCCGTACTCAAGCCGTCCCGCGACAACATCAAATCTTTGGCGGGGAAGGGCGAGCAGGTCACGCGGCGCAGGTAGAGAGGCGGCAGCTGCACGCAGCTCAGTCTTGCGGCTTTGCAAAAGGCGTAACAAGCCTGTCGACAGGCGACGTGACAGGTCATCCGTCATCGCCTTCAACTCAGACTTCACTGGCACCACAAACTCGGCAGCGCCCGTTGGCGTTGGTGCCCGAACGTCGGCTGCCAGATCGATCAGCGTCCAGTCAGTCTCGTGACCCACCGCTGATACCAGCGGGATTTGCGAGTCTGCGGCTGCGCGCACGGCTTCTTCATCGTTGAAACCCCAGAGGTCTTCCAGGCTCCCGCCGCCACGGGCCACTATAAGCACGTCGGGACGGGGGATTGGTCCGCCTTCAGGTAGTGCATTGAAACCACGAATACCGTTGGCAACTTCAGCCCCGCATGTTTCACCTTGCACACGCACAGGCCAAACGATCACATGCAGCGGAAAACGGTCTGAGATCCGGTGCAGAATATCGCGAATGACAGCCCCGGTGGGCGAAGTGACAACGCCAACAACGCGAGGCATGCGGGGAAGTGCCCGCTTGCGTTCAGGATTGAACAGTCCTTCCGCGCCAAGTTTCTTCTTCCGTTCTTCCAACAACGCCATCAGGGCGCCAGCGCCTGCTGGCTCCATGGACTCGATGACCATCTGGTATTTGGATTGTCCGGGGAAAGTGGTGACCTTTCCGGTCGCGATCACTTCCAGGCCCTGTTCCGGCTGCACTTTAAGGCGGGCAGCGTTCCCCTTCCAAATGATGCCAGCAAGAACCGAACGATCATCTTTCAGGTCCAGATAGACGTGGCCCGAAGCTGGGCGGCTCACCCGTCCCAGCTCACCGCGTACGCGAACGTAGTCAAAGGAATCCTCAATAGTCCGCTTAATTGCGTTGGAAACCTCTGAGACAGAAAACTCGGCAACGTTCGATTGTTCGGACAAAATGCACTAACTCTCGTCAACCTGTAAAATATCGAATCCATTCTATAGGCTATTCGCTCAAACACACCAAGCGCTGCAGACGTTTCCCCTCCATGAAATCGTTAGAAACGCAAAGGTGCACTCTGTTCGGACCTCCAAAAATCCCTTAGACAAGACGAGACCTATCAATGCGACGGATTGAATTATGCCTCGTTCGGAATTCCGCATGCAGCGGCTTTATCTTGACCATCCGCTGGAAGAAAAAACACGCGTAGAAGCCGACCGGGCGCAGGCAAACTATTTGCTCAATGTTTTACGCATGAAGGATGGCGCTGAGCTGTTGGTTTTTAATGGTCGCGACGGCGAATGGATGGCAGAAGTTCAGGCCACTGGTCGCAAGTCATGTGATCTCATCGTCACCAAACTGATCCGCGAACAAAGCCCAAAGCCGCAGCTGGATTACATTTTTGCACCCCTGAAGCTGGCTCGGCTGGATTACATGGTGCAGAAGGCTGTCGAGATGGGGGCAGGGCGCTTACGCCCGGTGTTGACCCAGCACACACAAAACCCAAAGCTGAACCTGCAGCGCATGAATGCGAATGTGATTGAAGCCTGCGAGCAATGTGGGGTGCTTCACATTCCAGAGGTTCTGGAGCCAGTCAAGCTGACCGCGCTTGTGGCGGATTGGACACAAAACGATGCGGAGCGCGCGTTGATCTTTTGTGACGAGGGTGAACGCTCTCAGAACCCACTCCCCGCGCTGGAGAATGTGCCCGATGGTCCGCTGGCTCTGCTTATTGGTCCTGAAGGTGGCTTCTCGGAAGAAGAGCGCAAAATGCTGCGCGATCAATCATTTGTCCATCCTATGCCGTTAGGTCCTAGAGTACTGAGAGCCGACACCGCAGCTGTCGCTGCCATGGCTGTTGTTCAAGCCAGGATGGGTGACTGGTTCTAAAACCTGGGAGACGCCGGAATGCCTGACGCCACCAACCAGAAGACACAAAGCGAGCGCCATTGGCGGCTGCCAATTACCTGGGTCTTGGGTGGCGGTTTTGGACTTCTCCTGCTGGCTGTTGCCGGCACCATGTTGCTGTTCATGACGTGGACTGCGGAGCGCCAAACCTCTCGCATGATGGCAGAGATCGGCGAACTCATGCTCGAGCGCAGTCTTGAGGTGGTCGACGAATTCTTCTCGCAAGAGGAGACAATCGGATTGATTATTGCCGACATCATGACGGATCGGGAGCTGATGAAAGCGCCGGAGGGATTGCAGCAGCACCTTGCCCGTATTCTGGCTCGTCAGACCAACATCGGCCGCATCAGCTATACCTATCCAGACGGGCGCACCATCGTGGTGCGCTTGAGCGAAGACGGAAGCGAAAACTACGTCAAGCTTGGCAAGCCGCTTTCAGTGCCAGAGCAAGCCCAGCATGGGACAAAGATCTGGGCCCCGCCATACTTCGACAGTGAGTTGAACGAGACTTATCTGCGGTTGATTGTTTATTTGAAGCCGGAGTTTGAGACTGCGCTTGCGCGAATAACTGTCGACTATCCGGTGCGTGATCTGGAGCATCTCCTCGACCGCATGGTCTGGCGCGACGGACAGAAGCCATTCATTTTGTTCGCAAAGGACAAAGTGTTGGCAAGCACCGAGCCGATATTTGACGACATCGCGCACACCGTGCTTCATCCCGTTCCCAAACTCTCTGACATGACCGGCACGCCACTTCCCCGCATCTGGGACCGAAGCGGGAGACAGCAAATGTTGAGGGTGGATTTTGGCGCTCACGTTGACCAGTCCCTCGAGCAGCACATGCTGTTCATCTACGCGCCGTTGAACAGGCACCAGAACATTCCGCTGCTCGTTGGAAGTTACATGTCCGCTGCTGAGTTTGGCCAGCCGTTGACCAACCTCAATCGTATGGTGATGGTTGCTGTTGCGGTGCTGATTGTGGGGCTTGTGGCACTGGTGTTCTTTGGCCGTGCTCTGGGACGGCCAATCCGGGCGCTTGCAGAGAAGGCGATGGATATTCGGCATTTGGATCTGGAGGGTAAACCACCACTGCCGCGCTCTCATCTGCGCGAGTTGGATGAGACCAATGCCAGTTTCAATGCAGCAATTGGAGCGCTTGAGGCCTTCTCCCGGTATGTGCCGCGTGATCTGGTTCGGGTGCTTCTGGAACGCGACTTCAGAGGCTTGAAGAATACTGAACTTCGAACCATGACAATCATGTTCTCTGATATCGCCGGCTTCACTACTGTTGCGTCGCGGTTGTCGGCAGAAGAAACAACAGCCCTACTCAACGCTCATTTTGAGGAGATTTCGAAGCTGATCACCTCAACTGGCGGCACGATCGATAAATATCTGGGGGATGGGGTTATGGCCTTCTGGGGAGCGCCCGAGGAAATGAAAGACCATGCCGAGCGCGCTGTCGAAGCGGTGAAACTGATTGAGAGGGAGCTTCTTGCACGCGCGGGCGGCCCTGAACCTTGTGACAAGCTGCGTGTGCGTATCGGCCTTCATACTGGAACTGTGGTTGTAGGCAACATCGGCTCCAGCGAACGCATGGACTACACAGTAATCGGGGATGCCGTGAACGTGGCTTCTCGACTGCAAGAACTGGGCAAGACGGTGGAAGCGAACGCCAAGGTGCTCGCGCTTGCCAGTGAAGAAACAGTGAAACACTTGTCAGAGGCTGAACGTGGTGATCTCGTTGGCTCATTTGAGCTTCGCGGACGGGACGAGCCGGTCAACGTTTTCCGTCTCGTTTGAGTGAATTGATCAGCTGCTGGCTAACGTTCTCTCAGAAAGTCTGAGTTACCTAAGGCGCAATTCGTGTCACACTACCCCAGCGTTGAAGAGCTGAGGGAGTGCGGCATGGCTGGGACCTATGATCGGGAACTGTTCTATCCGGGACAGGATGCCATGTCGCATCATTTCCAGAAGCTGATGGGAGACTATCTGGCTCAAATGGCCGCTCAGCACGCCAACCCCCAGATGGCTTTGCCAAACAAATACCCCACGCCCGATGAATTGCAGCGTTTGGGAGAACAGATGCTGGCGTTCATCCAGATTTGGGATGGGCAGCAGCGCCTTGCGAAAAAAGGCGTACCTCAGACCTACGAAGAAGTGCGGGATTTTTGGTATGACGCGGTGCGTGTCGTACCGGATTGGGCATGGAAGATGGGCCCTGTGTTCTCAGTTCTTTTTGTCGGCAACGCCGTGAAAGAACACCTGCCGGAAGAGCACAAGGAAATGCTTGAGGCATTCCTCAAAGGCTATGCGCGCGGACGGCCATCGCCCGCCATGGACAGCATGCTGGCTTTTAATCCATTTCTTCAATCACAATATGCTCTCTGGAAGTCGTTTATGCCGTGACACCTTGCCTCCATATGCAAATAACGCGTGTGCATAATTGCGGGATTGCGCCCTTGGACCTATAAGATGAGAAGGGTTGTAATTGCGGTGGAACGGGTGCTTCCCTGTCGACACTTGGTTTGCAGATTGGGCATAAAATGGCAACATTGGATCTAGATCAGCTACGAACGCTAACTGCAATCGTGGATACTGGCAGCTTTACCCGCGCCGCTGAGAAGGTGCATAAGACCCAATCTGCAGTCTCAATGCAGATGAGGCGCCTTGAGGAAAAGCTTGGCCGCGACATTTTCACCAAGGATGGACGCCAGTCGAAGCTCACTGAAGATGGTGAGCGGCTGCTTCATCATGCGCGCCGAATGCTGAAGTTGAATGATGAAACTCTCGCAATGTTTGATGAGAGTGAAGTGTCAGGCGTCGTGCGCATCGGCACACCCGACGACTATGCCGACCGGTTCCTACCCATGATTATGGCGCGCTTTTCCCGCTCCTATCCCGGAGCCGAGGTGTCTGTTACTTGCGCACCGACCCCAGACCTGCGGGCGGCGCTGGCAAATGATGAACTGGATATTGCAATCGTCACGCATGTGCTGAAGTTTCGGCAAGAGACTGACGAGATCATCCGTCGTGAGCCGCTGTTGTGGACAGCCTCTGAACAGCATTGCGTTGAAAGTGAAACGCCGCTGCCATTGGCGCTGGGCAGGCCAAGTTGTGATTGGCGTCAGGCGGCTTTGGCGGCACTCGACAAGCAGTCGCGCAACTTCCGCATTCTTTACACCAGCTGGAACTCTACCGCGGTCTCCGCAGCCGTTCTTTCGGGACTTGCGGTGTCGGTACTACCAGAATCAGCCATCCGTCCGGGTATGCGCATTTTGGGCGAGGCGGAAGGTTTTCCTGATCTTCCAAGCTGTGAAATTGCGCTCATTCGCAATCCCAACGCTTCGGCAAATGTGACGAATGCACTTGCCGAGCACATCAAATCATCGTTGAACAATCTGAGCGTGACCCGCATTGCCGCAGAATAAAAATAAAGCTGGTTTCGGTTGAAACCAGCTTTTTGCCTTTGCGTTTGATCGTGCGAGCGAAGTGTTAACGCATGGTGCGGGTTTCGCGCATCTGATCCAGATAACGCTCATTCGCGCGGCAGGTCAGATACCAAGACGGATCGATGCCTTCATGGCTGGCAAGGGCGCTGTCAACGTCAGATCTTGTCAGACCCACGTCTTGGAGCAGCCGGTCTTCTTGTTCAGCCAAATGAGCAATTGCACGGCGGTTGCGGTACGCCCGTAACTGATCGACAATTACGTGAAACAGACCCAGCAGTGTGCTCTTTAAAGTAAGTGGTTCGAACGTACCAGCATTCGCACGATTAGGGTTGCGGTACTCGGTAGGGGTAGGGAAAGCTAATGTCATTGTGCCACTCTCCGCGTGATCTGCACAGGCGTTAGATAATTGGAAATACAGGGTTTTCCTGATGAAGTTGCCTTCTATGTGATATATTGGAGGGTCTGACTAATTCTACAAATGAATGTTTCTGATCAAATTAGATAAGCGTCTTTGATCAGTTCTGTCGGACACACTTTAGGGAGATGCAGGGTGGCCGTTTCGCTTGATATCGATCAGCTTAGGACTTTCGTAGCAATTGCCGAATTGGGCAGTTTCAGGCTTGCAGGTGAGGCGGTGCACAAGACCCAGTCTGCAGTCTCCATGCAGATGAAGAAGCTTGAAGAACGACTGGAACTAAAGCTTTTTTCCAAGAGCGGGCGCCAGTCGGTGCTATCTGAGGATGGGCGCCGCGTACTGGAGTACGCGCGCAGAATGGTAGCTCTGAACGACGAAACGGTAAGTGCGCTCAGCCTCACCCAAATGGCAGGCCGCATTCGACTTGGTTTGCCAGATGACTATGCGGAGCGTCTGCTGCCACGCGTTCTTGCGACGTTCAGCCGCATCAATCCCTCGATTTCGATTGAGGTCAGCTGTGAGAGCAGCATGACGATTGGCGAAAGAATCAAGCAAGATCAATTAGATGTCGGTATTGTTACGGATGATGATTGCGGTGTGCATGGACACATCATTCGCCGTGAGCCCCTGCATTGGGTGACTGCATCCGACAACGGCTTGGGCGATGTGCGGCCTGTTCGTCTTGCTGTTGGACCTGTCACGAGTTCGTGGCGGAAGGAAGCAATTAGAGCATTGGACGCCGCCAATGTCCCCCACGTAGTCACCTATACCAGCGCCAGCGCGGCGGCTCTCTCAGGTGCTGTGATGGCTGGCTTTGCTGTCGCGGTGCTGCCGGAGTCAGCCATTCGAAAGGGGCTGCATGTTCTTGGAGAGAAGGACGGACTTCCCCGGCTTCCTTATTGCAGTATCACGATGGTGCGCTCTACAGGCGCGAGGGAACCCATCCATGATGCATTATGCAGTCATATCATGACCGCGGTCGGTAACCTCAGCTATGAAACCGAGGTTACCGAGTAGGGGTTAGGAGCGACGCTTGCCGAGCACGATGAGATTGCCCGACAACACACATGCCAGGCCCAGCAAGGCGTCCGCACCCCACGTGTATCCCTCCAGCAGTGTGGAGACGCTGAGAGCCACCAGAGGGAACATGACTGTGGCATAGCCAGCTCGCGCTGAGCCAATGCGGCCCAGAAGCGTGAGATAGGCACCAAATGCAATGACAGAGGCGATTATCGAAAGATACGCCAGTCCACCAAGATATTCTGGTGTCCAGAGTATGTTGAAGCTGCGGCCCATGATCATGGCCTCAAGGCCCAGGAAAAGAGTGCCGTAGAGCATGCCCCAAGCACTGGCGGAGATGACAGAAATTCGCCGTTTCTGAAGCCGTGACGACACCATGTTGCCGCTGCAAAAACAGAGCGTTCCAAAGATGCACAGGCCAAGACCCAATAGGGCACCATGATCCAGGCCGTCCTGCATGATCTGAGGTCTGAACATCAGAGCTACGCCAGCAAAACCGGTCACCGCTCCCAAGATGGTGCGTCTGCTTGCCCGCTCTCCAAAGAACAAAAAGGCCAGAAGAATATTGAAAACGGATGCCAGCGAAAACACCACCGACAAAAGTCCCGACGGTATATAAGCTGAGCCGTAATAGAATACGAGAAAGTTGGTCGAGAACAGCAATACGCCCAAGAGCGCAAATATCGCATGATTTGAGACCGAAAACTTCAGGGGATGTCTGCCGATCACAGCCCAACCCCACATGCAGGTTGAGGCGATCACAAATCGCCAGAACAAGGAGACTTCAGGTGGTACGCCTAACTGCATTTTCATAGCGTACCAACTGAAACCCCAAGAAAAGACACAGGCGCCATACAGCGCCAGGTCCTTTGTACTTAGTGCCACTTCGGCTTGGCGGAGTTGGGGGAGTGACGAACTTTGCGTTTCGGACATGGGAGGCTCCGCGCATTCTTGTTGAAGCCCTTTATTCCCGAAATTTCCTCTTCACTCAAACGAATAATTATTATCCAATCAATCATTATTTGTGATAAGTTGGGCGCCCGATGGCTGTTTGGTGCCACTCCGGTTTGTAACCCGATCCGAGAATGGCGAGAGTGATAGGCGGCGTGACCAGCTCCACCGTGGATGGGAGTGCCATTGCCAGCGGTTTGTAGCCATCGGTCGTCCATCGCAACCATCCATAGGGGCCTTTAGCCGCAAAAATTTTCTCGTTATCCTGTTGGAACGTGAGCACTGCACCTTCTGGCAAAGCATCCATTTGGCTGCGCAAGGGGTGCGTTTGCTGGCGCTGACTTGATAATGCCCTGTCCATTTCGTAGGCACTGGCGCGAGGAGGTCCCCAGTTGGCAGTATGAGGCGTTTGCCGGGTAAATAGCTCGGCGTACTCCAGCGCTCGCCCGCGTCGGCACTCGAAACAGGGGCGATGCCCAGCAGCCAGAGCCGTGACCTCATCCAGAAAGAACAGCTCTGTATAGCTGTCTCCCCAAACCGAACGCTGTCGGTCCTTGAAACTCAGCCGACAACAAATCCAGCGTTTGCTGTGAGGGTAGGGTTTAAGGAGGCATTTTGTTTGCGGGTCGTGGTGGCGCCCGCCGCGATTGCCCATCATCGTTCCACGACTGGGTATGGCAACGAGGGTGCCATCTGGAAGGACACGGTTTTGAAGTGGCATCGATACGTCTCTAGATCACGCTAGACGACGTTATCCTAATGCAAGAATGCCGAGGGCTGGAACTACAAAAAACGCCAGTGCGAGGTAGGTTATGATCCAAACACGCTTGCCTTGGGTCGCTGTGCTCAAACGCTCTGCAAGCGCGGCGGGCAAATATCTGAGTTTTGGAACTGCCAGAACAATGCTGACGCCAAGCACATTGTAGAGGAGATGGATAAAAGCCAGCTCAAAGGCCTCATTGCGCGCCCCTGTAACAGCGAAGGCCGCAAGAATAGCGGTGATACAGGTGCCAATATTTGCCCCCAGAGTGAAGGGGTACACTTGCCGTGTTGTCAGGGCACCCGAGCCCACAAGCGGAACTACAAGCGAGGTGGTGGTTGACGAAGACTGCGTTAGCATTGTCGCTGCGCAGCCAGAAGCCACACCGGCAACCGGGCCATGGTTGAGGGCCGTCTCGGCAATGCGCTTGGAAGAACCTACCAGCAGAGCGCGCAGAAGGCTCTTCATAAAGTGAATGCAGAATACAACGAGGCAAAGCCCGATTGCTATCAAGGAAGCCCCTGCGCCGGGATAAGGCAGGGTTGAAACACCATTGGCAACTTCCTGCACAAATGGCGCGGTTGCTGCGCTGATGAAGTTGAAGGTCTCCGTCAGATCATGATGAACGAAACTGGCATTGGGCAAGATAGACAAGATGCCATGGATCATCTTTTCAAAGATGCCGAACATCAGCTCAAGCGGCAAAAAGAACGCAATGCAAAGCAGATTGAAGCAGTCATGGACGGAAGCGGCAGCAAAGGCGCGCTTCAGTTCTTCCCTGTTTGCCGCAAACCCGAGCGCAACAATGGTGTTCGTGAGGGTCGTGCCGAAGTTTGCACCCATAACGATCGGGATCGCCACCTCAATGGGAAGGCCGCCAGCGACGAATCCAACAAGGATTGAGGTTGTTACCGATGAACTTTGGACAAGTGCTGTCGCGAGAATGCCGACACATACACCCGTAATAGGGTTGGTTGCCGCCTGAATCAGGTGTTCTGCATGATCAGCATAGAGGGTGCGGAAGCCTGCTTCCAGCAGTCCTACGGCGCAGAGCAGGAAATACGCCAGAAACAACACAGAGACCCAGTTCAGTAAACTGATGCCTAGCGCTGCATTACTGTCATCATCCTTAAATGAGTCTAGTTTACTCACTGAGCTCTTTCCGTAGCGCCTGCTTGAACTTGGCGAGAAGCTTAGTCTGCTTAGCTCACGTGCTCTTCAGGACCGCAAAAAATTATCCAGCATCTCAAATGGTAAAGTTATTTGCCGGATAATCTATCACTATTTGTTTATTGGCGTTTGCACTATACTTTTTCAGTGCTTCCTTAATCGCTCCTATTGCCTACCAACCCCCGGCCTGTCAACAATCACGGTGCTGATTCAGTAGGTTTTGGGGCAACTCAGCCACAGGCTGGGATAAAAAAGGACAACTTCACAGATGAACAGGATGAAAGCAGTTCTTGCAGCGGCCGCTGCCTTTGTAACCTTTGGCATGACCTCTGCGGGTGCCGCCGAGTTGCCAGACTTGGGGGGTCGGACCGTGGTCGCCGTGACGGAGAACGCTTATGCGCCGCTGAATTTTGCGGATCCTGCCACAGGTGAAGGCATCGGCTGGGAGTACGATGCTTTCAACGAGATTGCGAAACGCCTGAACCTCAAGGTCGACTGGCGGCTGTCTTCTTGGGACACGATGATCGAATCTGTTCGTCAGGGCCAGTTCGATGTGGGCATGGACGGCATCACCATTAACGAAGAAAGAAAAAAGCGCGTCGATTTCTCCGAGCCCTACATGACTTCCGAGATGTTCATGCTCGTGCGTGCAGATGAAAATCGATTCGATGACGCAGAAAGCTTTGCCGCCAAACCAGACCTGCTGGTGGGGGCTCAAACCGGTACTACGAATTTTTACACAGCTGTTTACTCAGTGCTTGATGGCGACGAGAGCAATCCGCGCATCAAGCTGTTCGAAACCTTTGGCGCATCTGTCATGGCACTGCGGGCACAGGACGTAGACACGGTATTGATGGACGCAACATCAGCGCGTGGCTACATGGGCGCTTCTCCAAACAGCTTCAAGGTGGTCGGTGGTCCGCTGGGCTCAGAGAATTTTGGGTTCATTTTCACGCCAGGGTCCGACCTTGTTGAGCCGGTGAATGCAGCGATTCAGAGCATGCGCGAAGATGGAACACTTGATGCGCTCAACAAAAAGTGGTTCTACGAGTACAACTCGCAGCACTGAGCGCTGACCCGCGATTGTTTCTAGCAACATCTTGAGGACAGCATCGCCATGAAAGTGGCCGTGCTGTTTTCTTTTGAGCTCTTTGGATCAAATATGCCTCAAGCCAAAAAACGCGAACTTCCCATCTGGCTCCTTGTCGCCATTCTGCTGGCCGTTGTGTTTTTCTGGCTCATAACAACCAATGGGCAATACGCCCAGATCCTGAACACGCTCCAAAAGGGCATCGGCGTCACACTTTTCGTGACGTTCGTTTCGTTCGCTCTTGCTTGCATTCTGGGGCTTGCCGTCGCCATGGCGCGGGGCGCGCGCAACAGAGCCATCCGTGAGATCGCAACGTTCTATACCGAGATCGTGCGCGGTGTTCCGATCCTTGTTCTCCTGTTCTACATTGCGTTCGTTGGCGCCCCACAATTGGTTGCGCTCTACAACTTCGCTATGAGCCCTTTGGTTGATGCCGGTGTGATCGAGAAGCTGCTGGTACGCGACCTCTCTATGACGTGGCGTGCCATTATCGCGCTGACTATAGGCTACTCTGCTTTTATCGCGGAGATATTCCGGGCCGGTATTGAAAGCGTGTCATCCGGCCAGGTAGAGGCTGCAAGAGCGCTTGGCCTAAGTCGGTGGCAGACATTCCGCTTCGTTGTATGGCCGCAAGCGCTGAAGAACATTCTGCCGCCGTTGGGGAACGATTTTGTCGCCATGATCAAGGACAGCGCCTTGGTGTCTGTGCTGGGTGTTCAGGATATCACCCAGCTTGGAAAGATCTATTCGTCCTCCACTTTCCAGTTCTTTGAAACCTACAACGTGGTGGCGTTCCTTTATCTCACCATGACGGTATCCCTGTCACTGTTCGTAAGGGCTCTGGAGAACCACCTGAAGCGCAGCCACACCAACCAACAGAATTGACCGCGAAAGGGAAAAGCCCGGCATGAAACCGGGCTCTCCTCATATCTAGCTTGTGTTTTGGGCGGCGTTATTGTGCCAGTGACTTTCCGGCACAGCGCAGGTCTTCGCAGGCTTCACCAAGGCGCTCAATGATGCCTTGCTCACCAGCGCGCAGCCATTTGCGCGGATCGTAGAGCTTCTTGTAGGGAGTACCGTCTTCCGGGTCGATCTGATACTTGAAAGCCGCAGCGTTTTTCTCAACATACGCACCAACTGGGTTTGCAAAGGCAAACTGTGTGTCGGTGTCGATGTTCATCTTGAAGACGCCGTAGTTGAGGCTCTCTGCGATCTTGTCCTTGTCAGAACCAGAGCCGCCGTGGAACACCAGTGCCAGCGGGTTCTCAGGCAAATTGTGGGTCTCGGCGACCAGCTTTTGGCTTTCCCGCAGAATTTCTGGACGCAGTTTAACGTTGCCCGGCTTGTAAACGCCGTGAACATTACCGAATGACGCGGCAACGGAGAAATGACCCAACTTGTTCAGGCGGTCATAGGCCTGCAGGACATCTTCAGGCTGAGTATACAGCTTCGGATTGTCTGCGCCGATGTCTTCATCAGAACCGATGCCATCTTCTTCGCCACCAGTGACACCGAGTTCAATTTCAAGGCTCATCTGCAGCGGTGCCATCATCTTCAACAGGCGCTCGCTCTCGGAAAGGTTGTCCTCAATGCTCTCTTCGGAAAGGTCGAGCATGTGAGAAGAAAACAACGGCTTGCCGGTGTCCTTGAAAAACTGTTCGCCATGCTGGATCAAAGCTTCAAGCCATGGCACCAGCTTGCGGTTGGCGTGGTCTGTATGCAGGACCACTGCCACGCCGTAGTGTTCTGCCAGCAGGTGGACGTGGCGAGCTGCGGAGACTGCACCCAGAACCTTCGCCTGGAAAGCATCTTCCATGCCGAGGCCAGCGTTAAACTGTGCGCCACCGTTGGAGAGCTGAACAATGATGTCTGATTTGTTTTTTGCAGCTGCCTCAAGAACAGCATTTATGGAGTTGGTGCCAACCACGTTGACGGCTGGCAGAGCGTATTTTCCTTCTCGGCACGCATCGATAAGGGTTTTGTAGTCTTCACCGAAGACAACACCAGGCTTAAGCTTTCCCATGATTGATTTGCTCCCGAGGTTAGCTGTTATCTAGATCTTGCATATAGTCAAACGTGCCTGCAAAAACAGGTGTGTACGGCCTTTGCCGTGTGCGCGTACCCTAATGGTAGTCATTGGTGTGAGCAACTGAAACAGGTTACGCGCAGCAGTACACTAATCGATTTTAAAAAAGTTATCCTGCGGAAATTGGGTGTGAAAACAGTGCTCCGTGCAATTGCGCGAAAGGTTATCTGTCTGGCGCAGGGCCATGCAACTTTCCGGCTTGCTTCAACCACCGACGCCAATCGGCGCACTCTTGATCCTGCCTGCAAGAACCTCTGCAATATGGCGCAGTTCAACGCCAGACCCGAGTGCTTTCAAGGGGCCGGACAGGCTCATGAGCATGCCGAGATCTTCGGCCACAAAAAGCCCTGCACCAGAACGGTGAATACGGCGGGCAAGCCCGTTGATCTGTGTTTTGTCAGAGAGCAGCGCTTTGGCGTTTGCCGGGTCTGAGCCAATGTCTGGGAAATCCAGCAGCTCCACGCCTTCAAGGCTGGCCAGCAGATGACGTCCCGGCGTATCGCTGCCAAACAGAGTGGGCCGATGGCTGGTGGCCAAATAAGCAAGGCGTCCATGATAGGCACCAAACGGTCTTTCAGGGCGATAGTGATCCCAAAGAAACTGAGTGAGGGAATAGATCCGCGGCGCAGAATTCCCAGCAGCTGCGGCCTCAAGAGAGCGCGCACAAGTGTGCGATATAGCGACCACCACGTCATACTCAGCGAATCTGGCCAGTGCATCCGAAGCCATGTCTTTTGCACTGTCGGCCTCCCCGGAAGTCTCAGCGGTACAGCCGCAGCAGCTCTGGCCGCGCGGCATGCCAAGCCTACAGCCCGTCTTCTCCAGCAGATCAAGTGCGGCCTGAACAATCTGCGGCCTGAACGTATCTGCAAGACAAGTGGAGAAAAGCCCGACATGAGGGCTGGGAGCATTCGACATGGGTAAGCTTGTGGCTTGTTTGCTAAAGACGTGTGATCGTAACACAGCAGACAGTCCGCCGGAACGAAAAGAGGGGGCCGCCAGCCCCCTCATGATCACATATTCAAGCCTTTGCCAAGCTTATTTGGTCGTACCGTCCAGATTGTACTGGTTGAGATACGCGATCACGTTTTCAATGTCTGCGTCCTTGCGAAGGCCCGCAAATGCCATTCGGCCCTTCGGTATGACATCCTTTGGCTTGCGCAGGTATGCAGACAACGTTTCCATGTCCCACACGCGGCCTTCTTCTTTGCCAGCCAACAGTGGTTTTGAATACCGATAGCCATCAATATGGCCCCAGCCAGCGCCAACAACGCCGTTGAGTACCGGGCCGACTTTGTTTTTCGCGTCCTCTCCAACGGCGTGGCAAGCTTGGCACTTGCGGAATACCTTTTCACCTGCTTCTGGATCGCCTTCAGCCATGGCCGAGGTTGCGGCCAGCGCAACACCAAACGATACCAGCGCGCCTACAAGTCTCTTCATTCGGACAAATCTCCCTCGATTGTCGGGCAGTCTGGGACTGCCCACTCCACTAAACCTTTAAGAGCTCTTCTAAAGGTGCCACCACTTTCCCTTTAAGGTAAGCGGAATGGATGACGACATGTTGTCGCAGATTTAGAACGGCTCAAATCAAAAACAAGCCTAATTGATCGAATTGCCGATCTCCGGGAGGTCCGCATCCCAATAGGGACGGGGGCTGTAGAGCGTGGCAAGGAACTCCACAAAAGCCCGAAGCTTTGCGGGAACGAAATGGCGAGATGGGTAGACAGCCTGAAGGGCAATGTGCCGAGAAGCGCGATAAACCGGCAGTATGGTGACCAGTTTGCCCTGCCGGAGCTCTTCTCCCACATCCCACGTGGAGCGAAGGGCAACGCCAACCCCGGCCAATACCGCCTCGCGGACTACTTCACTTGAGTTGGTGCGCAGCGGACCACGGGAGTGAACGGTAACATCTCCTTCTGGTCCTTCCAGCCGCCAAAGCTCCTGCTGGGTCGCAGCCAGACACACATGGTTTTCCAGAAGATCTTCGAGAGAATACACCGGTCCATGACGCTCCAGATATCCGGGCGCTGCACAGAGAATCCGGTGTATCGGAGCGAGGCGCCTGGCAACGAGGCTGGAATCTTCCAAATGCCCGATACGGATCGCCACATCATACCCCTCCCCAACAATGTCCACGAAGGTGTCGGAGAGATCGAGCTGCAGGGTAACTTCCGGGTGGTTCAACAAGAACTGGTTCAGATGCGGGGCAATGTGCATCCGCCCAAATGATGTGGGTGCCGAGACGCGCAGCAGGCCTTGAACAGCTGACGACCGGCGGGAGACATACGCCTCCGCTTCATCTATGGAAGCGAGAATTTCGAGTACCCGCTCATAGTAGCCTTGCCCAGCCTCCGTGAGAGCGATCTGCCGCGTTGTTCGTTGCAACAGACGAGTGCCGAGCCGCTGTTCAAGCTTGCTGAGCTTTTTTGAAACAACCGCTGGCGAAAGCCCGAGTTCACGCGCTGCTGCCGACATGCCGCCGCTTGCAACCACCTGCGTGAAAATCTCCATTTCAGAAATAGTGCTCATTCTCTCTCTTACGGGCTCACTAATTCTCTCAGGGAAAGAGTAGTTCGACATTATTGCTATATCGGCATGTATTGCTTTGTGCCACATTTACGGGAAACTACCAAAACGAAAACGAAGGGCCATTTAAGAGCCACAGGGGACAAAGACACGCGCACTGGGAGGAAGCCCATGTCCGGCATTGCCATGCCAAAGCCCTCTGAAAAGCTGCTCCGAAACAAGATGAAAATTGTTCAGGACTTGCAGCAGATCATCCCGGGAGAGGGGGTGATTTCGGAGGAAGTTGAACTTCGGCCATATGAAACTGATGCGCTGACAGCGTACCGTCAGGTGCCGTTGGCCGTGGTCCTGCCAGAGACTGTTGATCAGGTCTCTAGAGTTCTCAAGTATTGCTATGATAACGATGTGAAAGTGGTTCCTCGTGGCGCAGGGACTTCGCTTTCCGGCGGCGCACTGCCGTTGGCTGATGGCATCCTGATGTCCATGATGAAGTTTAATCAGGTGCTCGATATCGACTTCGAGAACCGCGCCGTTGTGGTCCAGCCCGGCGTGACCAATCTGGGTATTACGCATGCGGTCCAACATGAAGGGTTCTACTACGCACCAGATCCGTCCTCTCAGATAGCTTGTTCCATCGGTGGCAACATTGCCGAGAACTCTGGAGGCGTGCATTCGCTGAAGTATGGCCTCACGACCAACAATGTGCTGGGGCTGGAAATGGTGCTTATGACTGGCGAAATCATTCGCCTTGGCGGCAAGCATCTGGATAGCGAAGGCTACGATTTTCTGGCGCTGATGACCGGCTCGGAAGGGTTGCTGGGCGTTGTGACCGAAGTCACCGTTCGCATCCTGCAGAAGCCTGAGACTGCTCGTGCCGCACTGATCGGGTTTCCGACCTCCGAAGAAGCGGGGCAGTGCGTAGCGGAGATCATCGGCGAAGGCATCATTCCAGGTGGTATGGAGTTGATGGACAAGCTCGCCATCGATGCGGCAGAGGACTTTGTTCATGCAGGCTATCCTCTGGATGTGGAAGCCCTAATGATTGTTGAGTTGGATGGGCCGGAGGCAGAGGTAGATTACCTGCTTGATCGGGTCAGCGCCATCGCCACAGCCAACAACTCCACCTACCTGCGTGTGTCGCAGAGCGAAGAGGAGCGCAACACTTTCTGGGCGGGTCGGAAGGCCGCTTTCCCCGCAGTGGGCCGCATTTCGCCCGACTACCTATGCATGGATGGCACCATTCCACGGAAGGCTTTGCCCGAAGTTTTGCGCCGTATGCAGGATCTGAGTGTGAAGCACGGTCTGCGCTGCGCCAACGTCTTTCATGCCGGAGACGGCAACCTGCACCCTTTGATCCTGTATGATGCAAACAAGCCGGGAGAGCTTGAAGCAGCAGAAGCCTTTGGGGCGGATATCCTTCGTCTATGCGTGGAGGTCGGGGGTGTGCTGACCGGTGAACATGGCGTTGGCATTGAGAAACGTGATCTGATGCCAGAAATGTTCACGGAAGATGATCTCAAACAGCAACAACGGGTGAAGTGCGCTTTTGATGAAAAGCAGCTTTTGAACCCAGGAAAGGTGTTTCCTGTGCTGCATCGCTGCGCAGAGTTGGGCCGCATGCATGTTCACAAAGGGCAGCTGCCGTTCCCCGACATACCTCGGTTCTAGTCAGCTGAAAAACAGAAAATCGGCTTTGGGAGGTCGACAATGGGAGAAAGCTTCAGGCCCAAGAACGCGGCCGAGCTGGAAGAACTGGTGAAGTGGGCAGCTGCCGAACGCGAACCGCTCGAAGTGGTGGGTACCGGCACGAAAACAGCGCTGGGCAGGCAGGTGCAGGGCGCACACACACTGGCGCTTTCGGAGTTGAAAGGCATTGTCGACTATGAGCCCTCCGAACTCGTTTTGACCGCAAAGGCGGGCACGCCTCTCGCGGAGATTGAGACCCTTCTTGAAAGCGAAGGCCAGGAACTCGCCTTTGAACCCGTAGACTATGGTCCAGTGCTGGGCGGGGAAGTGGGAAAAGGCACCTTCGGCGGTGCGCTGGCGGCCAACCTCGCGGGCCCGCGCCGCCTCAAGGCTGGCGCCGCACGCGATCATGTGCTCGGCTTGCAAGCGGTGGCCGGTCGCGGAGAGCTGTTCAAGGCAGGCGGACGCGTGGTCAAAAATGTAACGGGCTATGACCTGGCCCGAGCGTTTTGTTCTTCCTGGGGCACGCTTGCCGTCGCCTCCGAAATCACCGTCAAAGTGGCCCCAAAGGCCGCGCAAGAAAAAACACTCTGCCTGTTTGGGCTGGATGGCCAGCAGGCCACAAACGCCATGTCGGCGGCCATGGGGTCTTCTGCTGAGGTTTCCTCTGCGGCCTACATTCCACCAGCGCTAGCAGCCTCTGTGAAAGGCGAGTTTGCGGGGACCCAAAGCATCACAGCTCTCCGACTTGAGGGCATTCCTGCTTCCGTCGAATATCGCATTGGTACCTTGAAGCGAGAACTCTCTGGCTTTGGGGCCATCGATGTGCTGGAAGCGGATGGCTCGAGAAAGCTATGGCGCTCACTACGTCAGCTGGATGCGTTCACGGGAAGCCAGACGACCCTTTGGCGTGTCTCGGTTGCGCCTACAAACGCCGAGAGTTTCATCTCCGGCCTGTCTCAGGATGCTGTGGTGCTTCGCGATTGGGCTGGAGGCTTGCTTTGGGTCAGTGACCCCGCCGAAAACGATGGTACTGCGTTGCGTGAGGCCTTAAGAAAATGCGGGGGAGGGCATGCCACTCTGGTGCGCGGCAGTCCAACCTTGAGGGCTAGTGCGGAAGTTTTCCAACCGCTCGATCCCGGTCTTGCGGCCCTGACCCGTCGCTTGAAGCAACAATTTGATCCGCATGGGATACTGAATCCCGGGCGCATGTATCCGGGAGTCTAGGTCATGCAAACCAACTTTACCCCCGAGCAGCTGCAAGACCCTCATCTAGCGGAATCTGAGAAGATCTTGCGCAAATGCGTTCACTGCGGATTTTGCACCGCAACCTGTCCCACCTTCACCTTGCTGGGGGATGAGTTGGACAGTCCGCGCGGACGAATTTATCTCATCAAAGACATGCTGGAGAACGATCGCCCAGCGGATGCGAAAGTGGTCAAGCACATTGACCGGTGCCTGTCTTGTCTGGCGTGTATGACCACCTGTCCCTCGGGTGTTCATTACATGCATCTGGTCGATCATGCGCGGATGCACATCGAAAAAACCTACAAGCGTCCGTTTCACGACCGGTTGTTGCGGGCAATTCTGGCGCTGATTCTGCCTTTTCCAAGCCGCTTTCGCTGGGCGTTGATTGCTGCCTCCTACATGAAGCCGCTGGGTGGACTGTTCAGTAAGCTGGGCGGGCCGTTCCTCCGCCTCGCGGCCATGTTGTCTTTGGCTCCGTCGAAAGCGCCGAAGCCTTCAGCGTTTGCTGGTGCAGAGAAAGTCCCTGCCACCGCCGTCAGAAGGGGGCGTGTGGCGATTTTGCAAGGCTGCGCGCAGCCGGTGTTAAAGCCTTCCATCAACGATGCCACCGTGCGGCTGCTAACGCGTATGGGATACGACATTGTGTTTCCCAAAAATGAGGTGTGCTGCGGGGCATTGGTGCATCACATGGGCAAGGAACAGGCATCCCTTGAAAATGCGCGCCGCAATGTAGACGCATGGATAGGCGAGATGGACGGCGATGGGCTGGATGCGATCATCATTACAGCGTCAGGGTGCGGCACCACCATCAAGGACTACGGATTTATGCTTCGAGAAGATCCGGCGTATCGTGCCAAAGCAGACCGGGTGTCTGCAGCTGCCAAGGACATTGCTGAGTTTCTCAAAGACAAGGAGCTTGGCCCGCCAGAGCGACAGCCTGCGCTGACCGTTGCCTACCACTCTGCATGCTCCATGCAACATGGCCAGAAAATAACCCGAGAACCAAAGGATCTGCTCAAAGCCGCTGGGTTCACGGTCAAGGATGTACCAGAAGGGCATTTGTGCTGTGGCTCTGCGGGGACCTACAACATTCTGCAGCCAGAAATCGCCGTGAAACTGCGAGATCGCAAGCTGGCAAATATTGCACGCACAGATCCAGACCTTATTGCGACCGGTAATATTGGCTGCATCACTCAACTTGGCGTTAAGGCAGGCGTTCCGGTCGTTCACACCGTCGAGTTGTTGGACTGGATTTATGGAGGTCCAGCACCCGAAGGACTGGAGGCCTGACTTGTGGTTCTGGGTAGCGCGCACTAACTTTAAACGAATAACAATCGTGTTTATTCGGATAACAAGGCGCCCATCATGTCAGCTGCCGGACAAAACACTGCCGTTGTCAGTTTAGGCATTTCATGCCAAAGCGCACGACAGATAAGAACACACGTCGAGCTGATTTCGAGCCTCATTGGCGAGCCCGTGCAGCACGTCTCCCACTTTTTTGACGGTTTGATCACGCCGCCGGAAGGTCTGGCAAAGTTGCTCGACGATGGCTTTCCGCTCTTTACCCGAGAGCAGATTGAAGAGGGGGCCGGCCACCCAACCTGGCACCCTTATGGCATTCGTTTCTTTCATCATTTTCGCGGTGAAGATGGCATCGCAGACGTCAATCGGTACTTTGAGAACGAGACCTCCCGGTTCAGCTATTTAAAGAACCGTTTTCTGGAATTGCGGAACGCGCAGCATCTGCTGTTCGTGCTTTCAAACTCTCAGAACAACCTGGATGAGGTCGCGGAAGAAACGGAACTTGGCCCGTTTCATTTCGAGCAGCGACATCTTGAAGAGCTGAAAGCGAGCCTGCGCGCCTTTTTTGCGAAAGACTGCGACCTGCTTGTGGTGTCACACGAGGAAAAGGTCGTGGATGTGGAGTATGACCACCTGCACATCCTTGAGCCAGATTCAAGCGAATGGACCGGAGATAAACGCCAATGGGCTGAGGTGTTCCGCAAACACCTGACGATACATGAGACGCTGAACTTTGTTTGAAGCAGCGTCTCTTGCCATCCCGCAGTTAATCTACTGAACGATGACAGTCGCGCCGACCGGTATCTGGGTGTAGAGCTCCATGACATCTTCATTGCGCATTCGGATGCAGCCGGAAGAAACGGCCTGACCGATGGTCCAAGGTTCGTTTGACCCATGGATTCGATAGAGGGTCGAGCCTAGGTAAAGCGCGCGCGCACCCAGTGGGTTTTTAGGGCCGCCGGGAACAAAACGGGGCAGATCAGGGCGGCGCTGCAGCATGGACTCCGGCGGCCGCCAGTCTGGCCACTCCGCTTTCCGTGTCACCTTGTGTGTTCCAGCCCATTCGAAGCCTGGACGACCAACGCCAACCCCATAGCGGCGCGCTTTTTTGTTCGGCAACACATGGAAGAGATAGCGGGCGTTCGTATCGATGATGATCGTTCCCGGCTTGTAATTTCCGGTATAGTTAACCGTCGTTGGCAGATACTTCGAGGGAATTTGGCGGCGCTGCGGCTGCGCAAAGCTTCGCTGCTGCGTTGGCGGCGGGGTCGCAACGACTTGGCGCTGCCTCTGGTTGAAAACGCGATTGCTCTGTGGCGCGATTTGCATGACCCACGGATCAGATAGGTTTGGGCTTAGAACTGGTGGCGGAGCAGAAGCGCGCGGTGTGAACTCAGCATGAGCTGAAAACCCCAATGTCAGCGCGGTAAAACCCGCAGAAAACGCCAAACAGAATTGTCCAAAGCGGATCATCAGTGTTCCCCAAAGCTGCAGCAACTACCCATAAGCTAAACGCCAACTAGAAACCATGGGTTAAGAGCGCAAGTATATCTCCGCAGATATTTAGCCATGGTAAATAAGAGGTAAACTATTAATAGTTTAGCCTTTATTGAATAGTTTAGCTCCATGTTATATGAAGTGCGCAATTGAGGCGTAATTCTTGTGCGCATCAACAGGCAAATCGGCGGTCCCTCCGTGAAGAAATCAATTCTTAAGGGGGCGCTGATTAGCCTTCAGAAAACTGGTGTGATTCGAGGTTTTGGTGGTCCTGGGGCGACTCGATTGAGTTGTAGGCCAAAGATATCCTCGGAAAAAGTGTGGTGCACTAAGCGCTATTGCTGAGACTGAAGGGAAGTCTGGAGTGGGAATGGTAGTTGCAAGACGGGCGTATCGCGCTGAAGCCCATTTCGATCGCAGCATGGGCGATGACGCTGACATTGGTGTAGGCGATACTTTGCGGCACCGCGAAGTCATGCGTGAGCTGGCTGAACTGAAGACGTTAATTCAGCCGCAGCCGGATGCGGGCACCATCTCTGAACATCTCACGAGTGCACTTCGTCAAGAACTTGGCGAAGCCGCGAAGTTGAAGGTGGAGCTGGATGCCATCCACGATGCGATCGCGAAGACGAAAACCGAAATCGCGGCGTTGCATCGCAAAGCGGCTCAAAACGAGCCAGCCCGCAGCCACGTAGCCAATGAGCTCGACGCTATCGTGCGGGGCACTGAAGGGGCGACCGAGCAAATTCTGGGTTCTGCGGAACACATTGATGAAATTGCTGCGACGTTGGGAGGTTTCATTCCTGACGAGCATCAGGGGATGGTGAATGACATTCAGGAACGAGTGATCACCATTTTCGAGGCCTGTAACTTTCAGGATCTCACCGGCCAGCGCATCACCAAGGTGGTGGCAACGCTCTCCTTCGTGGAAGAGCGCATCATTCGTATGATGGAAATCTGGGGTGGGCTGGAGAGCTTCAAGGATGTTGAGGTGCCGGAAGAGCCGCCAAAGGATGAAAATGAGGCCCTGCTTCATGGTCCATCTTTGGATGGCGAAGAAGGTGTTGTCTCTCAGGACGATATCGACGCACTGTTTGCTTAATTAAGCACGATTTGAGGCTTCAACAGGGATGAGATGCTCATTGTTGTTGAAGCCTTTCCTTTTTGTGTTAGAACAAACAATGAACGAATAGGCGGGGGAGCAAGAGGATGTCTGAGATTGAAGAGGCACCGAAGGGATTGCTGCGCGGTGAAGATGGTGCGTGCACCTGCTGGTGGCATGGGGGCGATCCATTTTACAAGGACTACCACGACAAGGAGTGGGGGCGGCCTGTCTTCAACGATCAACGCCTTTTTGAGAAGATTTGTCTCGAAGGGTTCCAGTCAGGTCTCTCGTGGATCACGATCCTGAGAAAGCGGGAGAACTTTCGCTC
Source organism: Nesiotobacter zosterae (assembly GCF_033843645.1). Taxonomy (NCBI): domain Bacteria; kingdom Pseudomonadati; phylum Pseudomonadota; class Alphaproteobacteria; order Hyphomicrobiales; family Stappiaceae; genus Nesiotobacter; species Nesiotobacter zosterae. The sequence continues at coordinate 105,961 of NZ_JAWXVZ010000003.1, forward strand.
TGCATTCGCTGCCTTCGACTTTGAGAAAGTTGCCCTGTTCGATGAAAACGATGTCGAGCGTCTCGTTCAAGATGCGGGGATCGTCCGCCATCGCGGCAAGATCAACTCCACCATCAATAACGCCAAGCGTGCTCTGGAGCTGCGGGAAGAATTTGGTTCGCTGGCCAAGTACTTCTGGTCATGGGAGCCCGGTGCCGATGAGCGGCCTGAAAAAGCTGACTATGAAGCCCTCTCAGCACTCGGCAAGACAGTCACCTCCACAAAGCTGTCCAAGGACTTGAAAAAGCGTGGCTGGAGCTTCGTAGGCCCGACCACCGTTTATGCGTTCATGCAGGCCATGGGCATGGTCAATGACCATGTGGAAGGGTGTGCCTTTCGTGAAGTGGTTGAGGCGGCGCGGTCTGCAGCCGAGCGCCCATAATGACGCTGCGCTCCAGCTATCGCTCAAGCAAAAGCCGCCTCGAGGCGGCTTCTACTGGCATTCAACTAAACCTCGACCTCAGATGAAGGTCCGCAGTTAACTGGAGACCCGCTTTTTAAGTGGGTCGAACAGCGGATTTTCAGTGGTAAAGACATAATCCAGCCCAGCAACGCTGACCAATGGCGCACCCTTGGCGCGCAGCCAGCCAGCCACCTCGGCCACAGCCTTTGACGGGCAATGTAGGGTAAGAACGGCATCCTTCGCGCTTCCAAAAGGAGCGCTGCAGCCGAACTTCTGAACGGCTTGCTTGGCAACGCTTTCTGCATCTTTCACGGTGCAGCGTATTTCCTTGAGCTTCTGCGCTTCATCTTGTGCGGCGATTTGGTCAAGGACCTGCCGCGCTACTTCAAGGTTCTGCGAAGACCAACGCGCGGTCAGAGACGCAACAAGGTGGGCCTGTGATTGCATCATCACGCCGTCCTCGGGCACCTTTAGCGCATTTGCCTCCAACGTTGAGCCAGTGGAGGTAATGTCCACGATCATCTCGGCTGAGCCTGCAGCCGGAGCCCCTTCCGTTGCGCCTGCACTCTCAACAATCCGGTAATCCAGAATGCCGTGGCTGGCAAAAAACTGCCGCGTGATGTTCACATACTTGGTTGCAATGCGCATGCGGGAACCGTGGCTGGCGCGGAAGTCAGACGCCACATCTGCCAAATCGGCGATGGTCGTTACATCAATCCATGCCTTTGGCACGGCGATCACAACATCTGCATGGCCGAAGCCAAGCGGTGTGACGATATGCGTTTTTTCTTCCGGGCGGTCGATGTTCTCGCGAACAAGATCTGTGCCGGTAATGCCAAAGTGCACGGTCCCAGCGGCGATCTCACGCGCAATTTCGGAGGCGGAAAGGAAAGCGATCTCGAGACCGCCGATGCCTTTGATGTTCCCCCGGTAGTTGCGTTCACCGCCCGGACGTTCGATTTTCAGGCCTGCTTTGGCGAAAAAGGCCTCTGTCTTTTCTTGAAGCCGCCCTTTGGAGGGCAGTGCAACGATCAAATTCTCACTCATCGATTTGCCCTCTCTCAGATGCGATCCAGCCAGGTGGTGAAGCCAACCGCTGGCACCGGCTTTGCCGCGCCGAGCAACTCCACCAGCTTGTCATAGCGGCCTCCGCCCATGAACTGGCCAAGATGTGCGGTGCACTTCGCATGCATTTCGAAGACGAACCCGGTGTAGTAATCAAGCCGACGACCGAAGTCGCCGGAATACTCCAGCTGGGAGATATCAATGCCACGCTCGGCCATCAGGTCCGTACGTTTCGCGAGCCGCTGAATGGAGGCATCAAGTTCCAAGCCAGTTTCCCGAGAGAAGGCATGCAGCGTTTCAACAGCGCGGTCCGGCGGTGGGCCGGAGATGTCGAGATAGGCCTTCAGGCGTCCGAGCGCATCCTTGTCGACACCGGACCCAGAACGGAGCGAAGCCTGTTCCATGAAACGCTCGGCGATTTCGTGAGCCGTGCGCCCACCAACAGCAGCAACGCCTGCGATGGAGAGCAGATCTTCCACCACGGCCACAGCTGCTTCCGGATCCTGTCCTTCCATGGCGGCCAGCAGGCCAAGCTTGCCTTCAGGCGCGGTTTCGTCGCCTGTCATGCGTTCGATAACCGCATCAAGGCTCGGGCGGGTGCCAAACACATCCCGCAGTCGGCGTTGCCAAACCGTTGGAATTTCGAGCGCTTTAAGAACCGCGACAAACAGGCCCTCATCACCAATGCGCACCCTGTAGTCTTCCGCATTCAGAAGCTCTGCTGCTTCCAGAGCAAGGCTCAGCATGTCCGCATCAGCCTGCTCTTCATCGGTTCGGCCAATGGACTCCACCCCTGCCTGCAAGGTTTCACCGCTAGTGCCAGCGCGCTGACGGAACACCGGACCGGCATAGGAGTAGGCGGCAATGCGATCTGACGCTCCGCTCTGCAGGTAATGTCGTGCAACGGGTATGGTGAAATCGGGCCGCAAACATAGTTCATGACCATCCTCACCATGTGTGAGGAACAGGCGACGACGCAGGTCTTCGCCGACCAGATCAAGGAACGTTTCAGCAGGCTGCAACAGAGGAGGGCTCACCTCCTCATAGCCTGTCGATGTGAACAGTCGGCTCAATGCCGTGATGCGTGCGTCGCCCGAAGTCATGTGCTCAGCTCTCGCGTTCTTTTTGTCGGTCTTCTTCCTGAGACTTCAAAAGCTTCAGGACTTCCTCGACCAGGTTTTCCGTCTTAACAGCGAACTGTGCCGGACGGCTCTCCCGCCAGGTCTTGTTGTCTTCAATTTCTTCAGAAAGACGCTTGCCTTCGATCAGATCCTTGATCTGAACTTCGCCGGTTTCGCGCTCCTGAGAGCCTTGGATGATGGCGCAAGGGGAGTTGCGTTTGTCTGCATACTGCAGCTGCTTGCCGAACTGCTTGGGGTTGCCCTGGTACATTTCGGCACGAATGCCTGCATCCCGCAGCTCTTGCACCATACGCATATAGTGGGCGAGACTTTCCGTATCGCGATCCATGACGCAGACAACAACTGGGCCTACGATTTGCTCGTCACCCAGCTTGCCCAGCACCTTGAGCGCTGCCATGAGGCGGGAAACACCGACGGAGAAGCCGGTGGAAGGCACAGGCTGGCTCATGAAGCGAGAGACCAAGCCATCATACCGGCCGCCGCCACCAACGGAACCAAAGCGGACCGGATTGCCCTTTTCGTCTTTCACCTCGAAAGTCAGCTCCGCTTCATAGACCGGACCTGTGTAGTATTCGAGACCGCGAACCACGGAAGGGTCGATCAGAACCCGGCCATCAGAGTAGCCAGAGGCATCGAATAGAGCTGCCATAGTGGCCAGTTCTTCAACGCCTTCTGCGCCAACGGCGCTGTCTGCAATCAGCTTGCGCAGGTTGTCGATTGTGCCAGAGGCCGTATCGGCACCTGCCTCCACAAACGCCAGCACAACATCTGCCGCTTTCTCATCAAGGCCTGCGCCCTTGGTAAAGTCGCCGCTCTCATCTTTGCGGCCTTCACCGAGCAGCAAGCGAACGCCTTGGACGCCAAGTCGGTCGAGTTTGTCGACGGCGCGCAGAACCGTCAGACGGCGCTCTGCATGTTCGTCACCAGCAAGGCCGATAACTTCCATCACACCATCAAGCACCTTGCGGTTGTTGACGCGAATGATGTAATCGCCCCGCGCGATCCCCAGGCGTTCCATCGTATCGGAAGCCATCATGCAGATTTCCGCGTCCGCAGAAACGGAGGGCGCGCCGATGGTGTCCGCGTCAAACTGCATGAACTGGCGGAAGCGGCCCGGCCCCGGCTTTTCATTGCGGAATACATATCCAGCGCGGTAGCTGCGATATGGCTTTGGAAGATGGTCAAAGTTTTCAGCCACATGACGGGCGAGGGGCGCGGTCAGGTCATACCGCAGGCTCATCCATTGCTCATCGTCATCCTGCAGCGAGAAAACGCCTGCGTTCGGGCGGTCCTGATCAGGCAGGAATTTTCCAAGCGCATCCGTATATTCGAACTGTGGGGTTTCAACAGGTTCAAAACCGTAGAGCTCATAGGTCTCCTTGATGACCTTGAGCATGCGATCCATTGCCAGAAGCTCAGTAGGCCCCCGGTCCACAAAGCCGCGGGGCAATCTTGCCTTTAGCTTTGCACTCTTTTTCTTTGCCATGAGGGTTACTCATCCCTAGGAACTGTGCGGACTGTTTTAGGCGGCGACTGTAAAGCCACTCGTTAAATGTCTCCTAGACCATACAGGTATCAAGGGCAAGGCAAGAGCGCGCTGGAATCCCGAGTGATCTTATTAAACAGTGCTTGCATTATCGATATTTACAGCTAACGTCCCGCCCAACAAGTGCTCCGCGTTCCGCTGAGAACCTGACGATTTCCAACTGGAGAATTCACGTGTCCGGCTCGACCCTGACCGCAGAAGCGACTTCCAGCAACCTCACTGGTCAAAATGCCATTGCTGAGGTGTCCATTGTTCTTCCCACATATAATGAGAGCAAAAACATTCCACTCGTTTTTGAGGCGCTGAAGCAGTGCCTTAAGGGCGTTGCTTGGGAAGTAATTGTTGTTGATGACAATTCCCCAGATGGAAGCGCGGAAGTTGCCAAGAAGATCGGTCAGCAAGACAGCCGCATGCGGGTAATCAGACGCGTTGGCCGTCGTGGCCTGTCAGGCGCTTGCATTGAGGGCATGCTTGCCTCTTCAGCCAAGTTTGTGGCGGTCATGGATGCCGACCTTCAACACGATGAGACGCTGCTGCCGCGTATGCTCGAAGAGCTTCGAAGCGACCAGCATGATATTGTGATTGCCTCTCGCCATGTGGAAGGCGGGGAGGTTGGCGACGGTCTGTCGGCATTCCGCGAATGGGGATCAAATCTCGCCAACTCTCTAGCCCGCCGTTTCCTGAAAGTTGAACTCTCTGATCCCATGAGTGGGTTCTTCATGCTGCGCCGTGAGGCTTTCGAGGAGCTGGTCCCATCGCTGTCTTCTCAGGGTTTCAAGATCATGTTGGATATCGTGGCCACCTCCAATGGTTCGCTTCGCATCAAGGAACTCCCATTTGTTTTCAGAGAGCGCCTTCATGGAGAGAGCAAGCTGGATACGCTGGTGACCATGGACTATCTCGGCCTGCTTATGGCCAAGTTGTTCCATGATCGTCTGTCCATCCGCTTCCTCATGTTCTCTTTTGTTGGTGCAACCGGTGTCATCGTTCACCTTATCGTTCTAAAAACACTGCTTTCGACACAGATCGCAGAGTTCAGCGCAGCCCAGCTTGCGGCCACTTTCGTGGCCATGACCTCCAACTTTTTTCTCAATAATCGCCTGACCTATCGAGACCGCCGGCTCAAGGGCGCAGCATGGTTCAGGGGGCTATTGACCTTCTATCTTGTCTGTAGCTTCGGCGTTCTCGCCAATGTGGGTGTCGCAGAGCTGATCTACGCTCAACAGCCATTGTGGTGGCTGGCGGGGGCCGCCGGTGCGCTTATGGGGGCTGTGTGGAACTACGTGGCAAGCAAAACGCTCACTTGGCGCCAGAGTTAAAACCACCGTATCGCTTCGGGGGATAAACGGGTGACTGAACGCACGCCTTTGCCTTGGTATCTGCAGCCATTCAATCTGATGTTGGTTGTCGCCGTTCTGAGTGTCGCCCGCCTTGCAACGGGCATGAACATCGGCCTTGTAGAAGATGAGGCCTATTATCGGCTGTGGGGACTATACCCTGCTCTTGGCTATTATGATCATCCGCCCATGGTCGGCTGGTGGATTTGGCTGGGGCAGTCCCTCGTGGGCGACATTGCCCTTGGTGTGCGGCTGATCAGCATCTTGAGTGCGGCTATCGGGTCCGTATTTCTTTGGCGTACAGCAGTTCTGCTGTTCGATGAACGCGTTGCCGGATGGTCGGTCTTGCTTCTCAACGCCAGCATTCTGGTCGGAGTGGGCTCGCTGATCTCTACTCCAGATGCCCCTTCCGTGTTGTTCTGGGGCATGGCGTTGTGGGCGCTGGCTGAACTCCACCACTCGCAAAACCCATACTGGTGGCTTGTTGTCGGCGTATGTGCGGGCTTCGGACTGCTCTCCAAATACTCCGTACTCTTTCTCGGCGTGGGTATCGTGCTGTGGCTGCTCTGGGTTCCTCAAAACCGGCGCTACTTCCTCAGATGGCAGCTCTGGGCTGGAGGCGCGCTGGCTGTTCTTGTCTTTTCTCCCGTGTTGATCTGGAACGCCAACCACGAATGGATCTCTTTCACCAAGCAGTTTGGCCGGGTTGTCGCGCGCGAGTACACCCTGAAGTATATCGGCGAATACGTTGGTGCAGTTGCTGGTCTTTTAAACCCGCTGATTTTCATTCTGGCTGTTGCGGGCGCGGTGCCGTTGGTCAAACGGTTCATGCGAAAAGACAGTGTGGGCAGCCTTTTGGTGCTCACAATTCTTCCGTTCCTCGTCTACCTGACGCTGCACTCTTTTCATTCGCGCGTCCAGGGCAATTGGCCAGCGCCCCTATACCCAGCCTTTGCGTTGTTTGCCGCCTATGCCATAGCGCGTGCTTCCGCCAAGCGCGCCGCATGGCAGGAAAAGCTGGCGTTCGGTGCGCTGGGGCTCGGCTTCATCGCTGCATTCCTAGTGTACATCCACGCCCTCTCTCCGCTCTATGATGGTTTGGCTCGAAAAGACCCAACGCACCAGTTGCGCGGTTGGCAGGAGATTGGCGCGGCAGTAGAAGAACTGGCCCTTGCATCAGACGCTGAATGGGTGATCACGTCCAGCTATGGTATGACGGGGCAATTGAGCAACGCTTTGAAACGCTCCGGACTTGGCGTCTATCAGTTCAACGAGCGCTTGCGCTATGCAATGATCCCTGAGGGCCTACAAGAGCCCAAGGGCGAGCGCCTGCTCTATGTCGTAGAGGAGCGCCGGGATCGTTCATCTGAGCTGGAGAAATATTTCGAGAAAGTGGAGCGACTCACTGAGATACCCCGCAAAACGGGTAGTGCTCGCATAGAGGGAATCCGCATTTATCTTCTAGAACATCCTGAGGATACTGGTGGTTTTGTGCCGCCACCCCTCAAAAACGAGTGATATGGGAGCTATCACCTTGCGTTATCTCCTCCGTGCGTTTTAATTGAAATGCTCGGACAAGGTGAGTCCGCAAAGGCGGGGCCCCATGAAACGCATACTGCTCACCAGCTTGGAGTTTGGCACAAGCTTTGGTGTGGATCGGGCGATCTGTGATCTGATCATCGCAGGCCGCTTGTCCGCAGTGGGATGCGTTGTGACAGGCGACTTGTGGCAAAAAGAGTTCTATCAGCTGCGTGATGTTGTCTCTTGGGCCGAGCAAAACACCAAGGTCGGTGTCACCATTCGGCTGTCGAAAAGCGCAGCTCCTCTCACGCTGATGGGAGAAAGTGCCTTCGGCGCTCAGTTCCCCTCAAAACTCTGGTACTATATGCGGGCACCATTAAATCTGTTGCCCGATGAGATCTTGGAAGCAGAGATCGCTGCCCAAATTGAGCTGTTTCAACAAATCTACCTCCGTGCGCCCGCATTCATCGCACTTGATCAGGATTTGATGGCCTTCAGCGCCGTTGCGCAGCGTGTGCTCAACGTTGCATCTTTGATGAAAGCGCCAAAGCCCGCTCTGGTGGGGCCAGCAGGGGATCATGACAAGAATTCACGTTTCCATCGGGGCGCCAAGAAAGCCGGGCTGGAGACCATTTTCTCTGGCCCAACTGTGCCAGTTGACGGAGATGAAACCGATCTGCGCGAGTTTTTCTGGCATGGGCTGGACGTTCCCTTTGACCACTCAATGGTTTTTTGTCAGCCGGCTTACTCCGAGAACAAGGGCGACAAGAAAGCAATCAAAGATGAAAATGCCCGCGAGCGCCAACTGCGCTTTCTAAGCAGCGAAGAGTTTCCTTACTTGCTCAACGAAAAAGATATCTTCTTGTTTTGATTGGGGTATTCATCATAGGGGCTGGTTGCTCTGCGGCATTCATGTGTTTGTGAAGCGAAGCCAGACAAAAAACAGACGGCTTGGGTTGACTAGCATAGCTGAAATAAACAATATCCGGCTGATGCAGTGACAGCCGTCACAGATGTGCAATCTACCAAATTTCGCCACATGTTTGGGTATAACCGACAGGCAATCGTAGACTTGGGCAATTCTCGCGTTCTTCGCAGTTGACGGTAGTCCTTTTGCAGGGCGACATAGGACACAGTGTGACATGCAAGAATTCATAGAGCTTCTGAAACAGGAGCCTGATCTTTCTGTTCTACCAGACGCTTTCTCCGAAGAGCTCTCAAAGATTGTGCAGCCGATGAACGTCAAGTCAGGCACCGTGCTGTTTGAGGCAGGGGATCCTGGCAACGGGTGTTACGCACTTATTGAGGGTACGGTCAAAGTGTCGGTACTGTCTGTTGACGGCAGTGAGCAGTTGCTTGCGGTTCTGGGTCCGGGCAGTGTGGTCGGTGAGGTCGCCCTTCTTGATGATCGTCCACGCTCCGCGACGGTCACGGCGCTGAAAAACTGCCGCCTTGGATTTATCTCGAAAAATGCCTTCTATCGGTTCGCGGACGACAATCCGGTCGTTTATCGACATATGCTATCAATTGTCGCAGGTCGCCTCCGGAACTCAAATGATGCGCTGGCAGCGCGCTCATTTCTGCCGCTGACCGGTCGGGTGGCGCAGACCTTGTTGCAGCTTGCCGAAACCTTCGGCAAGGATCTTGGCGATGACAGAATCCTTATACATTATAAGCTTAGCCAGGCAGAAATCGCGAATATGGCAGGCGGCGCTCGCGAAAACGTTTCCCGAGTTTTGAACAGCTGGAAGAGAGAAGGCACAATAAGCAGGCTCTCTGGTTACTATGCTCTGGAAAAACTAGGTGTGTTACGGGCACAAGCCAAACTTTGATAAGTGAAACTGCTATGACGCAGCGCACAATAATAGTACTATAGTAGTACCTGTTGTTGCTATAAACAAAATCAAAGTGAGTAATCGCTATGCACACTGAACTCTACGACATCCGCCCGTTGGCGGAACGTAGCCCGGTTCACGCTTCTTTGGAGCATGAACACGTCAACGCTCTGGTTTCTTCTCTGGTAGAGCTTTTGGAAGATCACTCTTCCCTAAAGGAAAGACTTGCTGAGGTATCTGGTGGCGACTGGTCAGACCATGTCTATCGGATGACCCAGTTCTGGAAGACGGCGCTTTTACGCTGCCAGAGCTACACTGGCCGGCCCGCATATCTGTTTTCAAACAAGGCGCATTTGTTCCAACAGGATGATCTGGACCAATACAAGGCTTTGTTCCGCGCGGCATGCGCAAAGACCATTCCCCTGCCGGCTCAAGCGGCTGTGGTCAAGGTTGCCGACACTGTTGCAGATAGCCTCAGTCAAGCTATGTTCGGTACTCCACGGACGATGGCAGCTTAACGGTCGGTATCATCCAGACCAACGCTGCTGGAATGAGAGGAATACTGATCGAATGACAGATGCTGCTAAACAAGCAGAGGTCGAGCTGCCGGTGGGCGAGTTGACCACGCGCACGATGGCAATGCCAGCAGACACAAATGCCTCCGGCGACATTTTCGGCGGCTGGGTTGTGTCTCAGATGGATATTGCCGGGGGTATTTGTGCAGGACAGTTTGCACAGGGCCGCGTTGTTACAGTTGCCATCGACAGCATGACCTTCATCCGGCCAGTAAAGGTTGGTGACGTTTTATGTGTCTACACTGAGGTGACCAAGGTAGGCCGTAGCTCAATGGAGCTGAACATCGAAGCCTGGGCCTTGCGCCACCGCTTTGGCCATCGCGAACGCGTGACACGCGCCAAGTTCACCTTTGTGGCAGTGGATGACGAGGGACGTCCGCGCGAGATCAGCGAAGAACAGCGCAAAGCCTTTCCGGACTAGTTTGAACGGCGGTTGGGCTTAAAACGGAAGAGCCTGCGCGCTTAGAGGGCGGGCAGGCTGAGTGGCTTGCGACGAAATTTGCTTCGCAGGGCGTCATACTCACGCGGTCGGCGCAGCACTGTCTCCGCGAACAATCCCTCATCGATCACTGTCGAGCATCCCTTGCTCCACAGATTGACCAAGGTGCCATAGCGCTCAGCGCGTTCCTCTGCTGACAGGAGAGGGATTGCATCGTTCTCGGCTGGTTTGGGAAGGCGGCTCACGATGCCCTTGTGCAGCACAAGGCAATCGAGCAAATAGGCGGCTGTGAACTCACCGCGAAGATGCGCCACCGCTTCACGCAGTGCAGACGGCACATGGTCGTGAATGCGAGTTTGCCACTGGGAGTGGGGCTGTCCTGTAAGATCTAACAAATAATCCTCCATCGGTTTCCCGAGGAGGACTGGCGCAAATTCCATTTCAGTACCGCTTTGTTGCCGATCTCTCGAAGTTGCCTTCAAGTTTCAGCCGCATCCCGATTGCGGAAACCACCTTGCCCGGTAAGGCAGGTTGGCGAGGGCGCCAGCCCTTCTCTTGATGATGCATTCGGTATGCCACTGGAACTTGAATAAATCAAGACCTCGCGTCGGCGGTTTTCTATGGTCTGTGTATAGCGTCAGTGCCATCTCAGGCGACTTTAGCAGCCAAACGTCAGAGTCTCGTTAAAACTGGGCAACTTAGGGGCATTGGCCGGTTGAAGCCGCCTCTCTCCGCAGGTTTTGTGGTTCTTCCCCAAGAGTTCTTCATAGATACGCGTTGCGCACTGCAATCGGGCCTTTGCGGCAAGACGGTACCAGACAGCGCGAATGCGGGCGCCGGATAGAGCTGCCGCCCCTATGGAGAGCTAAGTCGCAGGCAAACAAAAAGGCGGTCCTGCAGGACCGCCTGGATCGTTCTTACTCGGCCAAGCCTTACAGCTCGCTAACCTTTATGGTGAGCTTTCCCTTGTTGCTGCCGTCAAATAGTTTGTTGATGGCAGTTGGGGCGTTCTCCAGACCTTCAACCACATCAAGGCGGTATTTCAACTGGCCTTTCCCGAGATACTCACCGACTTTACCCAGGATTTCCCCAAAGCGATGCCAGTGATCAGTCATCACAAAGCCTTTCATGGTAAGCCTTTTCTTGATCATGGCGCTTAACTCAGGACCAGAAGGTGCCTCTGTGGAATTGTAGGTCGAAATCAATCCACAAAGCGCGATCTTGCCGTGGGCCTTCATGTTGTAGAGCGCCGCCTGAAACGGAGCGCCGCCGACGTTTTCAAAATGGATGTCCAGACCGTCTGGGGCAAAGTCGTGAATGCCCTTCATCAGGTTGTCGGTCTTGTAGTTCAGCGCCGCATCAAAGCCGAGCTCGTCCGTCAGCCATTTACACTTCTCTTCGCTGCCTGCAATGCCGATAACCTTCAGGCCGTCGGCTTTTGCCATCTGTCCCACCAGAGAGCCTACCGAGCCGGCCGCCCCGGTAACGCATAGGGTCTGGCCCGCCTGAGGCTCCAGAATCTCCTTATAGCCACAGTAGGCTGTGGCACCCGCGAGCCCCAAAACGCCCATATAGGCATCCATTGGAACGGCCTGTGGAAGCACGTTCACTTCCTCCGGTGCTACATCAGCATACTGTGTCCACCCCAGAAAGCCTGAAACCCAGTCGCCTTCCTTCAGCTTGTCGGTCTTGCTCTGCGCCACGATGCCAGTGGCAATGCCGCGCATGGTGCTTCCAAGCGGAATTGGCGGCACATAGCTGTTTTCATCCGCACTCATCCAGCCGCGCATTGCCGGATCAAGAGAGAGGTAAACAACACGAATGCGGGCCTTGCCCTCTTCCAGCGCCTCCAGCGTTTCGGTGCGAGCTTCAAAGTCCGTTGGCTTGATGTCGCCAATTGGGCGTGCCGCCAAGAGAATGCGTTGGTTTTGCATCTATGCCTCCTATAGGTGTATCTGCATACACATTGCCATTTGCAAAAAGTTACCTCTATAGTCGATTTGGAAAGCTAAATTTGCAGAAAGTGCAAAAGTGAAATCTACCCGGTTACTCTGTTTCATCAAGACCGCAGAGCTTGGCAGCTTCTCGGCAACGGCCACAGCGTTGAACATGCAAGTGTCGTCGGTGACGCGTCATGTCACGGCACTGGAAGAGGAGCTGGGTGCGCGCTTTTTCAACCGATCACGCAAACGCATCACGTTGACTGAGGCAGGTGGCTTGTTCCTGCCATTTGCCAAGAGGATCTTGGAGGAGGAGAGGCGTGCAAGAGAAGCGGTCAACGGGCTGCAAACCGCGCCAACAGGTGAACTGACCATCAGCTGCACACGTGCTTTTGGCGAATATTGGCTTGCCGCGCGCCTGCCGAAATTCATGGAGGCCTTTCCCCATGTGCAGCTAGCGCTTCAGTTTGACGATCGCGTCATAGACCTGAGTTCAGAAGGGGTTGATCTTGCCATTCGCATTGGCGCTCTTACCGACAGTGGCTTGATCGCACTGCGAATTTTGGAAAATGAGTTTCTTTTGGTGGCGTCGCCGGACTATTTGGAGCGGCACGGGACGCCACAAACGCTGGCTGATTTGGCAAAGCTCCATGGCGTCTGGCTTGCCTACCCCAGGTGGTCGAACTTCCGCGTGCTTGGTCAAAAGGACATGGATTTGGTTCTACCGCAGCGCATCGAGCTGAACACGCCAGCCTCCATTCATCAGGTCGTCAGAAATGCGGGCGGCATTTCCGCGCTGCCAACGTGGATGGTGTCGGAGGATGTGGCGTCGGGCCGCCTTGTCCCGCTTCTCACATCCTACCGATTTTCACCTTACGAGAGTGACAACAGCGCGGTTTACGCAGTTTATCAGGAACGGCGGTTCATGCCGCCCAAAATCCGGGCCTTTCTGGATTTCCTGAAAGGGGAGGCCGCGCACACCAAGCCTAGTTGATGTGTTTGTAGGCCTCGTCACCCCAAAGCTGGTTGACACGCTGGTCACGTCCACAGCGAAAGCGGTAAAATTTGTACTTTATCGGGCTCTTTTTGTAGTAGTCCTGATGATAGTCCTCTGCGGGATAAAACATCGCGGCGCGTTCAATCGGGGTTACGATTTGCCCCTCTGCTTTGCCGGAGGCGTTAAGGGCCTGCTTGGAAGCTTGCGCTGCGCGCAATTGTTCTGCGCTTGTGGCGTAGATGGCAGTGGAATAGCTGAAGCCACGGTCACAGAACTGCCCTCCTGCATCTGTCGGGTCAACGCTGTGCCAGAACACGTCCAACAGTGTGTCGTAGCTCACCCTTTCCGAGTCGTAGGTGATCCGCACCGCCTCCCGGTGCCCTGTCCCACCCGCGGTAACCTGCTGGTAGGTTGGGTTCTGCACGGAGCCACCGATGTAACCCGACGTCGTGTCCAAAACGCCCGGCAGCTTGTCAAAGTCTGATTCAACACACCAGAAACACCCGCCTGCAAAAATGGCTGTTTGCGGCGCGGCGCTTGCTGGCGAGGCGGCAAAAAAAGATGCGGAGATCAAGGAAAGAGTGACAGCGCGGCGAAGGTTCAAGGCAAGCTCCCATTACTTGATGAAGATGGACTGGATACTACTCGCTGGGGGTACGACCGCCTAAACACCTCGGTTCACAAATGGGTGACGCTCGCAACTGGGCCGAGGTTCTCACAACTTCGGGCGAGAAACGTCAACGCCCATACTGTGAGACGTCCTGATGCGAGATTTTTCATCTCGCGAGAAGAAGGAGAGTGATGGGATGCCAGTGCAAAACAATGCAAGCCTCCAGATCATCAATGTAAACAACATTGGCTTCGGCACCATCCGGCTTCAACCGCAGGCGTATGTCAGCCAGTTTCGCTACAATCTGGAATTTGAGGACGGTCAGTTGCCCAGCATCTATTTTGCTGCCAACCCGACCGTGTCAAACAACTCAATGCGTTTGCGACCTTTACATGAGCATGGCTTCTGTCCCACTAACGGCGGTACGCGTATGTATTTTGCAGTTGCTGGTTTGCAGATGGAGAATCCTCGCAATGCTTTAAGCAGCAATCTGGAGCAGGTGACGGGGAGCATCTACAAGAGCAAGTATTATGTTTTTATAAAGCTCGGTGTCACGCAGACTGATTTCATAGCAGCGATTGCTGCCCTACAAACATCCTCAACCCAAATGTCCACGCAGGAGTTGCAGGAAGCCAACGCAGCGAAGAACGTGACCGGGGCAACTCGAACGGTCTATGTGAACGAAGGGACTTTGGCAGGCACGTTCTGGGCGCATAAGCATTCTGGTTGGGAGAGCGGCCTTATGGGTTCCAGCGCAAACAAACTCTATCGACCCATGGAACTGATGGATTTCTCGATTCAGGGTGGAGATGTGGCGCAAGCTCAAGGTGTAGGGGATCAGTACGCGAACAGTTTAAACCTCATTCCCACCGACAGCGCTAATGTGCACTCAGGCCATTCCTTGATTGATCCGGAGAAGCTGCGTGCCTACTACATTGCACGGGCTGATCCAGCGGGCACGGGTAACATCACAGGCACAGAGATTTGGAACAACCTGTTTCGGTTGGGACAGTACCAGCAGTTTCACTCGCTCTATGCCAATAACGGGCAGGTATCGAGAACGGAAATTGTACCTGGGTCCCAAACCTTCCCCTTAAGCATGTTCCGCTACTACCCAAGCTATAACCGCAATATTGACACAGCGACCATGTCAACGACACAGCGACAGTACATTTGTTCGCTGATCGGAGGTTTTGTGAACAACTGACGGTAATCAGGGTTGCCCCCAAACCACTAGGTTAAAGAGCGGCAATTTCCTCGTTTTGATAGATCGCAAGGCCCTCAGCCGGGTGCGCTGCGACTTCGATCATCGCTTTGGCGACTTGTTCTGCCGCAATCGGGCGGTAGCGTTTGAGCGGGCCCAACAGGAACAAGCCCAAAGGGCTCAAGATCGCTGCCGCAAGGCTCTCCTTCAGGCGGTACTCATTGCGCTCCCCGATCAGAAGCGAGGGACGAAAAATGCTTGTCCGCGGAAATCCAAGGTCGGCGACCGCCTGCTCAACTTCCCCTTTGGTACGTAGATAAGCGCTACGGCTTCCCGGGTTTGCGCCGAGAGAAGACACCAGGAGCAAGTGCGTCACCCCATTGCCGCGCGCAATCTGTGCCAAGGTATGAACCAAGGTGAAATCAACGGCCTGGAACGCCTCCCGTGAGCCTGCCTTCTTGTGGGTGGTGCCAAGGCATGAAAACGCGTCATCGCCCCTGATGAGCGTGTTAAGAGCATTTGTATTGGCAAAATCTACGAGATGTTCGTCCAGCTTGGCATGTTCGATGCCAAGAGAGCGGCGCACAAGCACTGTAACCTTGTGGTAGCTCTCATTTGCCAACAAATGGCGCACCAGGTTTGAGCCAATCAATCCACTTGCGCCAAACACAATGGCGGTTTTCTCAGTCATATCGGCTCCTTCATAAAGGGGCATCTCAACGGCGGGTGAGGATGTCTGTTCTAAACTTGGGGTTTAGGCTGGGTTCCTGCAACGAAAAAGTATGGCCTGCGACCCACGAAAAAGGGCGCCCCGAGAGACGCCCTAAATCAGTCAGCTCAGCTGCGGCTTCGTTAGAAGCCCATGCCGCCCCCTGATCTTGTCCTTGGACAAGTCGAGCCTTCAAATGCATGGCGGCAAGCCACGAAAAAGGGCGCCCCGAGAGACGCCCTAAATCAGTCAGCTGAGCTGAGACTTCCTTAGAAGCCCATGCCGCCCCCTGATCTTGTCCTTGGACAAGTCGCGCCTTCAAAGGCATGGCGGCAAGCCACGAAAAAGGGCGCCCCTAGGGACGCCCTAAATCAGTCAGCTGAGCTGAGGCTTCCTTAGAAGCCCATGCCGCCCCCTGATCTTGTCCTTGGACAAGTCAAACCTGCAAAGGCATGGCGGCAAGCCACGAAAAAGGGCGCCCCGAGGGACGCCCTAAATCAGTCAGCTGAGCTGAGACTTCCTTAGAAGCCCATGCCGCCCATGCCGCCCATGTCGCCGCCACCCATTGGAGGCATTGGGGAGTCCTTCTTAGGAAGTTCGCCAACCATTGCTTCTGTGGTGATCAGCAGGCCGGAAACGGATGCTGCATCCTGCAGAGCTGTACGAACAACCTTGGTTGGGTCGATGATGCCGGCCTCAACCATGTTCACGTACTCTTCGGTCTGAGCATTGAAGCCGAAGTTGCCGTCGGTGTTTTCCATAACCTTGCCAACTACGATGGAGCCTTCAACACCAGCGTTTTCAGCGATCTGACGGATTGGAGCTTCCAGAGCGCGCAGAACGATCTTGATACCAGCTTCAATGTCAGCGTTGTCGGAATGCAGCTTTGCAACAGCATCCTTCGCACGCAGAAGAGCGGTACCACCACCTGGTACGATGCCTTCTTCAACCGCTGCGCGGGTTGCGTTCAGAGCATCGTCGATGCGGTCCTTGCGCTCCTTAACTTCGATTTCGGTTGCACCGCCAACGCGGATAACTGCAACACCGCCAGCAAGCTTTGCAAGACGCTCCTGCAGCTTTTCGCGGTCGTAATCGGAAGTGGTTTCTTCGATCTGAGCCTTGATCTGAGCAACGCGTGCTTCGATGTCGCCCTTGTCGCCAGCGCCGTCAACGATGGTGGTGTTTTCCTTGGAGATGTTTACCTTCTCAGCAGTGCCCAGCATGTCGATGGTGACGTTTTCCAGCTTGATGCCCAGATCTTCAGAGATCACGGTACCACCGGTCAGGATCGCGATGTCTTCGAGCATTGCCTTGCGGCGGTCGCCGAAGCCAGGAGCCTTTACAGCAGCAATCTTCAGGCCGCCGCGCAGCTTGTTGACAACCAGAGTTGCCAGAGCTTCACCTTCAACGTCTTCTGCAATGATGAGCAGAGGACGGGAAGACTGAACAGCGCTTTCAAGGATTGGAAGCAGAGGCTGAAGGTTGGAAAGCTTCTTCTCGTGGAGAAGGATCAGTGGCTTTTCCAGGTCAGCGATCATCTTTTCAGCGTTGGTTACGAAGTATGGAGACAGGTAACCACGGTCGAACTGCATGCCTTCTACGACTTCCAGTTCGGTTTCCAGAGACTTGGCTTCTTCTACGGTGATAACACCTTCGTTGCCAACGCGCTGCATTGCTTCTGCAATGTCTTTACCAACCTGCTCGTCGCCGTTAGCGGAGATGGTGCCAACCTGAGCAACTTCGTCAGAAGTGGAGATCGCCTTGGAGCGTGCTTCCAGATCTGCAACAGCTGCAGCAGCAGCCAGATCAACGCCGCGCTTCAGGTCCATTGGGTTCATGCCAGCCGCAACAGCCTTGGCACCTTCCTTGACGATTGCCTGAGCCAGAACGGTTGCAGTTGTTGTACCATCACCAGCGATGTCGTTGGTCTTGGAAGCAACTTCACGCACCATCTGTGCGCCCATGTTTTCGAACTTGTCTTCCAGTTCGATTTCCTTCGCCACGGAAACACCATCCTTGGTGATGCGTGGTGCGCCGAAGGACTTGTCCAGAACAACGTTACGGCCCTTAGGACCGAGCGTTACCTTTACAGCGTTTGCGAGGATGTCTACGCCCTTGAGCATCTTGTCGCGGGCTTCGGAACCAAACTTGACTTCTTTAGCAGCCATCAGTCTTGTCTCACTCTAAAATTCGTTGAAATTGAAGGATTTGGATCGGACAAATGGGGGGCGAATTACGCCACTACGCCCATGATGTCGGATTCCTTCATGATCAGCAGATCTTCACCGTCGATCTTGACTTCGGTGCCGGACCACTTGCCGAACAGAACGCGATCACCAGCCTTAACGTCGAGAGCGATCAGCTCACCGTTATCCTTGCGTGCGCCTGGGCCTACTGCAAGAATCTCGCCTTCCTGAGGCTTTTCCTTAGCGGTGTCTGGGATGATGATGCCACCAGCAGTCTTTTCTTCAGACTCGATGCGGCGAACGACTACGCGGTCGTGTAGCGGACGAAACTTCATCTTGGTTCTTCCTCTCATGCGGGGCGTCCCTCTTAGGCAACGCCGGAACGCAACTGTGAAACTTGTGTTTTGAGAGTTCGCGGAGCGAGCTCCGCAGCAATTAGCACTCCCTCATGCAGAGTGCTAACAGCCAATGCGGATGTAGTTTTAGGGCACGTCAGTGTCAAGAACGCTTCCGGAAAATTTTTAAAATAATCGCGCAAGTGCGCGGGCCGGAATGGACACCGAGGTTGAGGGAATGTGCGCTTCAAACGTGACAAAACCGTGATGCATCACGAAAATTGCGTAGATGCACCACCTTAGATTCAACGGGGGACGGTTTGGGTTATTCTACTGGGCCATTCATGGAGAATGGCAGTTCGAAGGACCCGGTTTTGTTGGAGTTCAGGTCGTTGATTCGAACCATGAGTGTGTAGTCACCTTCTTGCAGACCCTGCAGGCCGAATTGGAGTGACGTCTGGAACTCGTGTACCCGTTTGCGGCTGCTGTTTTGCAGTTGCGCGAAATCTTTCTGAGAAGCGAGGATTTGACCGGTCATGTTGCGCAGCTCAAAATCAACGCTAAGGTTGATGTTATAGGCGCCATCTGCCTCGCGAAATGCGTAGCCGACAGGTTCAGCGTAAACGATGATTGGCTCATTCTGATCGAAGACCGCTGCGTCAACGGGATCAAAATCGCCGTATCCTTGCGCCGCGGCCTTTGCAAAGGTCTTTTCAGTAAAGCTGAGGGGGGATTGGTCCCACGCGTTTTGGAACACCTGCTGCGCGCTCGCTAAGCTGTTAGATGGCTCAGTGCCTGCGGTCTCGGAAGCTTGAGCCGGACTCAAGGCAAGCATGGCCAACAGTGCGGGCACAGCCGCATACTTCACAGTGTTCTTTTTTGCTACCAGGTCGCGTGGCATCCCTAAGCCCCCTTAAAACCAACGGCGTCGGTTTTGAATAGTCTTGGGCGGTGCATATACCGCTTAAACCTAGACAGCACAATAACCTAGGACAATTTGAAGGGCTTAGGTGGGAGGGGTGGTTAACAGGCCTGACGTTCAGCCCACGATTGTTTTTTGCGATAAATGGTTGAAGGGCTGATTTCCAGAGCTGCGGCAGCCTGTGCGATGTTGCCTTCAAAAACGGCGAGTGCGTTTTCAATGATGCGCTTTTCCTGCGACCAGAGCGGCTCAACTGAGCTGAACCGTTCAGATATGGTTTTGCGCATGTCGAGCGGGTCATCTAGCGGCGTAAAACCAACCTTTTCAGCAGGGCGAAGGTGCGCGGGCAGCATGTCCGCCGTAACTGCCAGACTGTCGTGCATGACGGTAATCTGGCGGATCGTGTTTTCCAGCTCGCGTACATTCCCCGGCCAGTTATAGGCCCGCATCAGTGCCTCCGCATCGGCCGTGAAGCCTTGAAAGCGCTTGCTTTCTTCGCCTGCAGAGCGGAGCAGGAAGGTTTTTGCAAGCTCAATCACATCGTCCTGGCGCTCACGGAGAGGCGGAAGGTGGATCGGCAAGACATGGAGGCGATAGAACAGATCTTCCCGAAAACGGCCTTCATGAACTTCAACAAGCGGGTTGCGGTTGGTTGCGCAGATAATGCGCACATCCACCTTGCGAAGAGAGGTTTCTCCAACGCGCTGATAAGTCCCGGTTTGCAGGAAGCGCAACAGCTTGGTTTGCAGCTTCAGATCCAACTCACCGATTTCATCCAGAAATAGAGTGCCGCCATCGGCCAGTTCAGCTGCACCTCGGCGATTTTCAGTCGCGCCAGTGAAAGCGCCGCGAACATGGCCGAAAATTTCGCTTTCCATAAGCTCGTGAGGAATGGCAGCGCAATTGATGGCGATGAAAGGCTTGGAGCTGCGCGGAGATCGGTTGTGAAGGGCTTGGGCTGCCAGCTCTTTGCCCGTGCCGGACTCTCCGGTAATGAACACAGGCGCTGAGGAGCCAGCCATTTTCGTAATCTGGTCGTAGACCGCTCTCATGGTGTCACAGGAGCCAACAAAACGCTCAAAACGACATTCTGAGACTTGCGGTACCTTGGAAGCCGGTGGAGCAGGGCGTTTCGCCGGCGCGGACTTGCGTCGCCGCCTGGTGGACAGGTGCGCCTCCAGCTTGTCGGAAAGCGCCTTTTGCGAAAACGGCTTGATGATGAAATCGTGAGCGCCAGCGCTCATGGAGCCTAGTGCACGGGACACGGAGCCCTTGCTGCTCATGGCCAGCAGGATAGCCTCCGGACAGGCCATCGTGATGTCCACGAGTGCTTCTTCCCCGCCAAGCTTTTCAAGATCCACCAGAACAACGTCAACGGCGGCAACGCTCAGCTGATCAATCAGCGCATTGCCTTCTTGAAACAGGAGCGGCGTCTCGTCGATGAACCCCGTGCCTTGCAACAGTTTTGCCGTTTGCGCGGCACTGGCGAGGTTTTGGTCCAGCACACATGCGGAAAACCCATGCATACCACTTGTGTAGCTTCCCATAACGCGGGGGACCTCCATGCTTTGGCCATTTGAAATTCATTAGGTGCCTATTGCATGGGCTAAGTTTCTAAAAACAGGGTAAACAAAGTGTTGCCAGAACAAGTCTAGACTCCTGTTTTGGCTTGAAAACTCCCGATACAGCGAAAAAATGAAGGAAGCTAGGGGGATGCGGCGGCACAATTTGCGTAAACGTCGCTGCCGCCATTGCGTTCAATGCCAACGCCCAGCTCATTGAGTGAAACATAAAGCTGCTGAGTGAAGGCTGTTTGGCCGAGTTGTTGTCGCAAGATACATTGCGGATGCGCAAAAATTTCCGGCTCTGTGGCCCGCAGCGCATTTGCGAGCTGCTCCACTTCGTCGTCCTCGCCTTTTGCATCTGCCACAAGAATTTTCACCAGCCAAGCCAGAGGGTAGCTCTCTGGCCTTAAGCGCAGACCTGTTGTGTAGGCCTCATCGCTGCGCCCTCGGGAGTAATATGCCAATGCCAGAAGCGCATCAAACCGGTCTGGGTAAGTGATGTTTGGCGTGGTGATGGAGTTGAGGACTGTAATTGCCTCTTCCCAGTCGTTAAGGATCAAGAGCTGCTGGCCGTAGTCGGAAAGCACTGTTGGATCGAACTGGTTGAGCTGCATCGCGTTCTGACCGCGCACGCGGGCTTCCTCAAGTTCGCCTTGAGCAAGTGCATGTAGCATCTGTGTTGACTGGTATTGGGAGGTGAGCTTGCTTGCAGGCTGTATCCGGTCGATCAGAATCTCAGCGCGTTTTATCTCCTCGCCGCTGCTGCTGCCCTCAAGAATAGCGCGCAAAAGCAAGATGTTTGCCGAAGCAAGCAGGGCCGGGTCAAAGTCTGGATGGTCTCTCGTCAGCTTGGTCAGGCAATCTTCAATGTCCCGGATCTCATGGGGATATGCAAACCGGTTGGCCACCACATACTCGGCGTCCACAACGCAGCTGCGCCCGCGATAGGGGGTCAGGCTGTAGGCGCTGGAGTTGCGGTCAACCTGCGGGCGCAACATGTCCGGGCTCATCATGGCCTGCACCGCAGAGCGCACGAGTTGAGCGCGCGTTTGCCACGGTGATATCGCTATGGAGCCCTTCGAGTTGAACCGCCGACGGATAAACGGGATGCTGCTTTCTGGCTCATCTACGCGAAACGAAAATGCCGTGGTCCCGTTATGCGCATAGTAGATGGCACCGGAGATAATCTGCGCGCCTTCCTCTTCTGCGGAAAAGGCTTCTTTTGCCATCGGCATCCGTTGAACTGTAGACTTCAGCAGGCCTTTGATCTCTTGAGCGGACTGAACCATTTCGGTGCGTGTTGAGCCAGAAGCAATTTGATCAACAAAAAGGCTGGGCATGGAGATCGCACCCGGCGTAAAGACAATGGTTTCGTGACTTTCGCCGTAAAGATAGCTGAACAACGCCTGGCCGGGCTTGCTGAGAACCGCAGCTACAACCAGCAACATCAGCACCAGCATGGACAAGCCGATACTTAGAGCCAGCCGTTGCCTGTAGAGTTTTTGCTGCTTGCCCAACAGATAGGCGACTGTGTCGTGGCCGCCGCCTCCGGGCAAGGTGGACACGGGCGAATGCACCGCTTGCTGGACTTCGTGTGTCTGACTGGGCGCGGGGTCATCACGCCTCGTGAACTGGGGCGAATACGTTCCAACCGGCATGGCGATGTGAATGGGATCATTGCGCCCACTGCCATTGTAGTATTCCTCAAGCCGTTTTCGAAGCCGGGATGCTTCCACTCGGACGATCGGATCGTTTGCCGGATTGAACGAGGAAGGGCGCCCCAAAGCTGTGGTCGCAATCGTGTAGCCTTTGATCAGGTGACCTTCGCCACCCAGTTTGGCCTCAACAATAAATCGGAGAAACTGACGCAGTTGACTAACTGAGTTGAATTCATCACTGCCAAGAATGCGCTCTAAAGCATCGCGAATTTCTTTTTCCAAGATTTCCGCAGGTTCAGCGGGCTTCGCATCGGCACTCTGCCCATGCGGTAACTCTTTTAATTCCGCAAAACCATTAGTTTGGTCCATACAAGTGGCCTGTTTTCATTCTTATATTTGCATGATGTAGACTTGCAGCGATCCTAAACCACCCTGTGCATCATCACCACATTTTATGTCTTTATCATTTAAGCAGATGAAATTTACGCAAAATTGCGGAAAAAAAGTGATGAACTCTCCGTCAGCTTTCCCCGTTAAATTTTAAACCTTGAAATACTAGGGATGTTACGGGGGACAACGCTGGTTTTCCCCCCAATTAAAGCGCTTGGGATTCGAACGTGTCGTGCAAATGCGGCAAAATCCCTGCACATTGGGCGCGATTCGACGCAGGGTATTAAAAAACGGTATGACCAGGTCAGCGACACTCTTTATTTTTGGATGCATGATGATTGTGGCCGTCTCATGTGGACTGGTCCTGGTATTCCAATTTCAGCGTCCTTTTGGGGAGGCTGCTGCGGTATCTCTGGCCTTGATGTGCACCATGATGGTCATTCATCTGGTCATGTCTCGCACGCAAGAGAAAGACGATATCGCTGATACGGTTGAGCGACTGGAAGACCGCCTTTCAGAAATTGATGATGATGTGGTTAACCTCGAAGGTCGCATGAGCGGTATGGAGACAAACCTGCCACACCGCACCCGTCAGGAAATCGACCCGTTGTTTGCTGAGGTGGAGGTTATCGGCACGCTGGTAAAGCAGATGGCGGAAGCCATGGCCGACATCGAGACGCGTGTTGAAGATCAATCGGCAGCAACAGCGGCATTGGCTGGCGCCTATCCCGCGCAACAGGCCTTGCCAAATGCGCAGGCCCAGATTGCTCAACATCCGGCAGCAGTTCAGCCACAGCCTGCAGCCTATCAGCAGCAGCCAGCAATGGCTGGAGGTGGTGTAGCGGAAGCGGT
Source organism: Nesiotobacter zosterae (assembly GCF_033843645.1). Classification (NCBI taxonomy): domain Bacteria; kingdom Pseudomonadati; phylum Pseudomonadota; class Alphaproteobacteria; order Hyphomicrobiales; family Stappiaceae; genus Nesiotobacter; species Nesiotobacter zosterae. The sequence continues at coordinate 129,231 of NZ_JAWXVZ010000003.1, forward strand.
TGCAGAAGCACAGGTGCACGCCCAAGCCCAAGCCCAAGCTGCGCAGTCTCAACCTGCTCCGGAAGCAGTACAATCAGCTCCTCGCCGACCAGACCCGCGTATTCCACGCCCGGATCCCGCCATGGCGGCAGAAATCAGCGCCGCGCTGGATGCTGGCCGCGTTGATCTGTATCTGCAACCCATCGTGACGCTGCCGCAGCGCAGGGTTCGCTACTACGAAGCTTTAAGTCGCCTGCGCCGTCTGGATGGCGAAACACTGGAACCTGTCGAGTTTCTTGCAGAGGCAGAACGCACTGGTCAGATGCCTGCCATCGACAACCTGCTGCTGTTCCGCTCCTTGCAGATTTTGAAGCGCCTATCCTCACGCAGCCGAGAGGCCGGTCTTTTCTGCAATCTTTCGCCAGCAACCTTGGTGGATGAGGACTTCTTCCCCGGCTTCCTAGAGTTTGTACGTGCCAACGAGAGCTACTCTGACCTGCTGATCTTTGAGTTTTCTCAGGCGCATGTTGCGTCCATGGGTCTCCTTGAGAACGAGAGCCTTGCCGCGCTGGCTGATCTTGGTTTCCGTTTTTCCGTGGACCAGATCACGGACCTTCGTATGGACTTCCGCGGGCTTGCGGACAAGGGGTTCCGCTTTGCCAAACTCAACGCGGCGCGCTTGCTGCAACGAGATGACAGTTTGGCCCAAGGCAATATTCACCCGGCAGACTTCGGCAGCTTGTTGCAGCGTTATGGCATCGAGCTGATTGCGGACCATGTGGAGCAAGAGGGTGAAGTGACCGAGCTGCTGGATATGGACATCCGCTGCGCTCAAGGCTTCCTGTTTTCGCCGCCTCGTCCAGTGCGAGCAGACATTTTGCAGGGGGCGCCAAATCCACGCCCTATAAAACGCGCTCAGGCCGGATAACGCAGAAAGTTACCCGGCCTGGCATTGTTCAGTTCGTCAAAAAGAGGCGCTTACTGGCCCGCTGCGTTTGCCTCATCGCCGAAGGGGCCTACGGTCACAATGGCGGGCTCAACCCCACTCAGAAGCTTTTTCGAGACAGCCTTTACGTCGTCAAGCGTAACTTCGTTGATCAAGTCGTTGCGCGTGTTGATGTAGTCGATGCCAAGCTCCTCGGTCTGAATTCCAACCAACTGGTTTGCGATGGCGCTGGAACTGTCGAAACGCAGCGCATAGGAGCCGGTGAGGAATGCCTTGGCCTTGGTTAACTCATCCTCTGTTGGTCCTTCTTCCGCAAGACGCACCAACTGCTGTTTGATCAAATCGACAGCGAGGGGTGCCTTGTCGCCTGCTGTACCCGTTGAGCCCATCCAAAGAGCGGTATGCTGGCGTGGTACCAGATACGAGCCAACCCCGTACGCAAGGCCGCGCTTTTCCCGGATTTCTTCATAAAGCCAAGAGGAGAACGTGCCGCCGCCCATTATGTGATTGGCGATAAAGGCATTTACGAAGTCAGGGTCGCTGCGCTTCAAGCCCGGCAGCGCAAACATGATGGAGGTCTGCGGGGTGTCGAAAGCAATGTGCTCGACAACGCCGGTTTGGGGCTCCACATCCTCAATGGTCGTCAGATTGCCAGTCTCAGGCAAGCCACCGAACACCTTGTCTAGAAGCGGTGCAAGGTCTTCTGCACTGATGGCCCCAACAACGCCCACGGTCAGACCATCACGGGCAAAGATCTTTTTGTGCTGGTCCGCAAGATCATCTGCTGTCAGAGTTGTCACTGTTTCCAAGGTGCCGCTGCTGGGCCAGCCGTAAGGATGGTCAGGGAACAGGGCTTTGGAAAAGGCCAGTCCGGCTACGGAGTCCGGGCGCTTTAGAGAGCGCTCAATTCCAGCAAGAGCCTTAGCCTTCATCCGTTCAAGAGGCTGCTGGTCAAATCGAGGGCTTGTCAGTGCGGCATGGACGAGGGCACTGGTCTCGTCTTTGTTTGCCGCAAGCGTCTTGTAAGACCCATAAAAGTAATCTCGGCCCGCCGAGAACGACAGTTCCATGGTTAGGTCTTCCAGCTTTTGCTGAAATGCCTGCGAGTCCATCTCTCCGGCACCCTCATCCAGCATTGTGGTAAGGAGGGAGGTCAGACCAAGCTTGTCCCCGGGGTCTTGCGAAGTGCCGCCCTCAAAGGCGAAATCCATAGCAATGATTGGAACTGTATAGTCCTCGACAAGCCATGCCTTGATCCCGCCGGGGCTTTCGACTTCCTGAATCTCAATGGCCGCAGCAGGTGTTGCTGTCACGCCTGCAAGGAAACCAAGGCCAACGATCGTCCCAACCGCACCTGCGCGCAGAGACTTCCATACATTTTTGATGTTGTGATACATGGGATCTCCGGTCTACTGGGTCACGGTGTTTTCTGCTGTCTCGCCCTGTGGCGGCAGCAGATAAGCCCGAATGGATGGGCCTTCCAGATACTTCGCGGCCACACGCTGCACGTCTTCAGGTGTCACAGCCGCGATTGATTGAGGCCATTCCTGAACTTCTGCAACGCTTGAGCCAGTCGTCAGGGCTGTCCCGAAAATACGCGCCATGGTTCCCTGATCATCTTGAGCGTAGATGGTTGAAGCGAGCATGGAACGCTGACTGCGTGCCACTTCCTCTTCAGTCACGCCGTTGGTAATCAAGTCTGCAATCACTGCCCGGATCTCGCGTTCCAACAGCTCAAAATTGGCAGGATCCTTCGGGATGCCATAGATGCGAAACTCACCGGAATCCAAAGCGGTAGATCGATAGTAACTCCCCACCTCAGTGGCAAGCTGGTCTTCAACCGCAAGCTTCCTGTAAAGGCGGCTGTTGGTGCCTCCGCCCAAAATGTCAGCGAGCACATCAATTGCTGCCGCCTCAGCTTCGGTGTCGGAGTTGTAACTCGGTACTAGCCACGCCTCTTGAAGCGTTGGTTGAGCGACCTGAGGGTCTTCCATCGTAACGGTTCGGTTGCCCGGGAGGATCTGAACTGCAGGTCTGACACGTTCGCCGGGTTCGGCTCGGCGCGCTACTTTGCCGTAAGTACGTTCCGCAGCGCCCATCACTTCTTCTGGGCTAACATCGCCAGCCACGATCAATATGGCGTTGTTTGGCGTGTAATACCTGTCGTAGAACGCGATTGCGTCCTCAAGGTTGAGCTGCTTGATTTCGCTCTCCCAGCCGATAACCGGAACACCATAGGGGTGGTTGGGGTAGAGCATCTGGTCAAGAGTTTCTCCAAGGCGGGCGCTCGGGCGACGGTCGGTACGCTGCGCACGTTCTTGCAAGACCACATCTCTCTCAGGGGCAACTTGCTCGTCGGTCAGGACGAGATTTTCCATACGGTCCGCCTCATAGCGCATCATGGTCTCCAGATGCTCTTTGGCCACGCGCTGGAAATAGGCGGTGTAATCTTGGGAGGTAAAAGCGTTTTCGCGCCCACCGACCTCAGAGATCACGCGAGAGAACTCTCCCTCGGGCGCATTCTTGGTGCCTTTGAACATCAAGTGCTCAAGAAAATGAGCAATGCCAGACTCGCCCGGTGGCTCATCTGCCGCGCCGACCTTGTACCACACCATATGGGTCACGACGGGTGCGCGATGATCTGGAACAACGACAACCTTCATGCCGTTTTCCAATTCGCTTTCAAAGACATCGCCCCCAATGCGAATTTCGCTGAAATCCTTCGCATTCAGCAACTGAACGGGCTCTGCCGAGGCCGGCATGGCTAATCCGAGTGAAAGGATGAGGAGGGCAGCGGTTTTTATTGCTTTACGAGTGCCAACCACGAAAGGGTCTCCTTCATTGTTTCTGCAATTCACTGCATGCCTTCGATATAGACCGAAAACCCGTTTAGACACCGTGAAATTTTCGTAATCTTGTTACGCCTTCGGGAAACTGGCACATAAAAAAGGCGCGGAGCATGCTCCACGCCTCAATAAAACTTGATAAGCCGTAAGTGGTCAGTCGTAACGGCTCAGATCTATCGGTTTGCCAGACTCGATCGCGTCTTTCTCGCGGCGGGCGCGAATTTCTTCGCCTTGGTCGATTTCAGGCGCAACCACTTCGAAACCCTCAGCTGGAGTGCTGTAAGCAAGTGGCGGCTCGGTCAGGTACCGGCGCTGTGGCTTACACTCTTCTGGGTTTTCAATGCAGTAGTTTGTTGTCTCGGCAACCTTTTCGCCCTTGGCAGAGCGGTAGCGCTCGTGAAGGGCGCGCATTTCTTCCGGAGTGAGTTTTTCACCATCCAGAAGCTCTTCCTCTCGGCGTTCTGCCGCATAGTCGCGCTCTTTGCGCTGCCTTGGATCGCCATACTGCTCACGCAAGGCGAGGTGGCCTTGCATCTGCTCTGGCGTCAGTCGGCCGTCGTCACCGGTCTTGTAGAACTCACGCAGCTTAGCGATTTCCGCTGCGCGACGATCTTCAGGCCAGTTTTCTGCCTGTGCGGTCAGGTTGATCTGCTCAGGGGTCGGCAGGTTCTCCATGTTTGGTGGCATCACCAGAGAACCGCGCTCCTTATATTCAATTGGTGCTGAACTACCGCTCGTGCCGATGAGCGTCTTCTGAATGATGCCGCTCAAACCTGCATCTGGATCTTCCGTTCCATCGCTGAAGTTGTCGGCGCTCATGCAGCCGGCGAGTCCCAGCCCGATGGCGCACAGAACAGAGCTTCGAAGAATGAATTGTCTCGTTGTGTTCTGCACTTTTAAAAATCCCTGATTGCAGCAACGGTGCCCGACCGTTCAAGTGCCCCAAAACCCACAGCGCACTGAAATAGTTCACAAAGGCATGCACCAGACTCTTGCACGACGTCAAGCGCTCTTCCGATAAAACTGATTGCCCTGAATACCTCTGGTACCATGTATACCACATTTTGAGGCAGCATTAGGGCTATGACTTCTCGGATTTCTTCACGAAAAAGCTGTCATAGATGAGGCCAATGGCGCCGACTACAATGAAAACGTCCGCAATGTTGAAGACGTACCAAGAAAAAGTGCCCACGTGGAAATGCACGTAATCCACCACCATCCCGTAGTAGATGCGGTCAACGCCGTTGCCAAGCGCCCCGGCAAGAATGAGGCCAAGGCTCACCGCGAGCAGCTTATCCTTTGTTTTGGCACCCCAAATCCAAATGAATACGGAGGCCAGTACCGTGAAAATCGCAAGTGCCCAGCGGCCGAAGTCGCTGTCCTGCTGAAACAAACCATAGGAGACGCCCCGGTTCCAAACCAAGATGATGTCGAGAAACGGCAACAGGGAGATGGGCGGGTTTTCAGCCATCCGATAGATGTGGACGACCCATATCTTAACGGCCTGATCTAGGACCAGGCCGATAACTGCAAGTGTCGCGATCAAGGAACTAAAGCGTCCCCATAAGAATCGGTCTTTCAGAGCTCTATCCCTCAAGTGCTTTTGCGAGGATGAAAAAGTGCTGCGTTACGCAGCACCTTCCAACTCACGCATTGCCTGAGCGTCGCGCAATGTCAGCTCAGGATAATCTGCATCCGTGCCAACTTCCGGCAGGATCTTCCAGGAACGGGCGCATTTCTGTCCCACTGCAAGACCCGGAACCACGCCAACACCTGCAACGTCTTCCAAGGTGAAAGCGTCCGCTGGTGCGGCTTCAGTTGAAACGGTTAGCTGAGATGTAATGGAGATCTCAGCAAGATCCAGACCCTCCAAGGAAGAAAGCAGCTCTGCATCGGTGATGTGAACCACCGGATGTGCTTCCAAAGAGGAGCCAATGCGCTTTTCACGGCGTTCGATTTCAAGCGCACCCGTGATCACGCGGCGAACCTTGCGTACCTTGACCCATTTAGAGGCCAGCTCATCATTGCGCCATCCCGCCGGAACTGCAGGGAACTGCTGCAGGTGCACGGACTGTGCATCCTGACCGTAGCGATAGCCCCAGCACTCTTCAGTGGTGAATGGCAGAATTGGTGCCATCCAGGTCACAAGATGACGGAACAGCTGTTCGATGACATGGAGCGAGCCCTTGCGCTTTACCGAAGAGATCGGGTCACAGTAAAGCGTATCCTTGCGGACATCGAAATAGAACGCGGAAAGCTCAACAGTCATAAAGTTGAACAGCACGGAGAACACGCGTTTGAAATCAAAAGCGTGGTAGGCATCGCGAACCACGGTGTCCAACTCGGCCAGACGGTGCAGCATTAGCTGTTCCAGTTCCGGCATGTCCGTAACCGCAATTTCCTCGCCTTCAAAGTGAGCAAGTGAGCCCAGCATGAAGCGCAGGGTGTTGCGCAGCTTGCGGTAGGCGTCCACGTTGGTCTTGATGATCGCAGGGCCGATGCGTTGATCTTCAGCATAGTCAACAGAACCAACCCAAAGACGCAGGATATCTGCGCCGTACTGCTTGATCACATCCTGAGGGGCGACGGTGTTGCCCAGAGACTTGGACATCTTGCGGCCATGTTCATCCATGGTAAAACCATGGGTCAGAACCGCGTCGTAAGGCGCGTGGCCTCGAGTGCCGCAGCTTTCAAGCAGGGAAGAGTGGAACCAACCGCGGTGTTGGTCAGTGCCTTCGAGGTAAAGAACATAGTCTTCACCGCCCAAGCCCTTGCGGTTTGGGTTCAGGTCTTCGCGGCGCTCCATGCAGAAGGCATGGGTGGAACCGGAATCGAACCAAACATCGAGAATATCATCAACCTTCTCGAACTCTTCCGCGTTGTAATCGTTACCGAGGAAACGCTCTTTTGCGCCTTCTGCAAACCATGCATCGGCACCTTCTGCGCGGAAAGCCGCGCTGATGCGGGCGTTCACTGCTTCGTCTTTGAGAACGTCGCCGGTCGCCTTGTTGACGAAGATGGAGATGGGCACGCCCCATGCACGCTGACGAGACAATACCCAGTCCGGGCGCGTCTCGATCATGTTGTGAATGCGGTTTTGGCCACTTGCAGGCACAAAGCGGGTCTCGGAAATCGCCTTCAGGGCGCGGCCGCGCAATGTGTCCGTTTCACTTTCCAGCTTCTTGTCCATGTAGACAAACCACTGAGGTGTGTTGCGGAAGATCAGTGGAGCCTTGGAGCGCCAAGAATGCGGATAGGAGTGCTTTACCTTACCTCTTGCGATCAGAGCGCCAACTTCCGTCAGCTTTGCAATCACAGCCTTGTTGGTGGAGCCTTCACCGCCCTTGCGGTTCAGGATGTATTCGCCCTGGAACAGCGGCACATGCGGGTAATAAGAGCCATCTTCCTGAACGGTCAGCGGAACCTGCTCCGTACCAGCCTTGGCAAAGGCTTCACGGTTGTCGAGGAACATCTGAAAGTCATCCGCGCCGTGACCTGGTGCTGTGTGCACGAAGCCCGTACCGGCGTCGTCCGTAACATGGTCGCCCGCCAGAACTGGCACGAAAAAGTCGAAGTACCCATCGGTGCCGTCAACGCCGCGGAATGGATGGCCGCAATATTCGATCTTGGATGGGTCAACATCAGAAACACGCTCAAAAGCCGCAACGCGGGCGGACTTGAACACGTCCTCAGCCAACTTGTCAGCGATGATCAGTTCATCGCCGACTTTGGCCCAGTTGTCTTCCGCAGCCTCGGTGACCTTGTAAAGGCCATACTCAATCGCCTTGGAGAAGGAGATTGCGCGGTTTGCTGGGATCGTCCATGGCGTTGTGGTCCAGATTACCACGCTCTTGCCAACCAGCGCGTCATCCCCGGTCAGCACCGGGAAACGAACCCAGATGGTGTGAGATTCGTGGTCCTGGTACTCAACCTCAGCTTCTGCCAGTGCGGTCTTTTCTACGATGGACCACATGACCGGCTTGGAGCCACGATAAAGCTGACCGGACATGGCGAACTTCATCAGTTCTTCGGCGATCACCGCTTCACTGTCGAAGTTCATGGTCAGGTATGGATTGTCCCAGTCACCCTCAATGCCAAGGCGCTTGAACTCTTCGCGCTGCACGTCAATCCACTTGGCTGCGAAATCACGACATTCCTTCCGGAACTCGTTGATTGGGACAGCGTCTTTGTTCTTGCCCTTTTTGCGGTACTGCTCTTCGATCTTCCATTCGATTGGAAGGCCGTGACAGTCCCAGCCTGGCACGTAGTTGGAATCGTAGCCCTGCATCTGCATGGAGCGGGTAACGATGTCCTTTAGCACCTTGTTCAGGGAGTGGCCGATGTGGATGTTGCCGTTTGCATAAGGAGGGCCATCGTGAAGCAGAAATTTTGGCTTGCCAGCGGATTGCTGACGCATCACGCGGTAAAGGTCCTGATCTTCCCAGCGCTTCAGAATATTGGGCTCATTCTTTGGCAGCCCGGCACGCATTGGGAAATCGGTTTTAGGTAGATTGAGCGTCTCGGAATAGTCTCGGCTCACGGTCTCGGTCATCTTTAGGATCCGCAGTTCAGGGCTTTAAGCCCTCTAACAATTGGGCAGTAATGCGCAGTGCTCGCGCATCAACTCATAGAGAAGGGCTGTCGCATGGAAAGTGCGTTGAGCCCATTGTGTCCCGGTCCTTCTGGGCGCGTCAGTAAGCGCAGCCACGGAAGGCCGGGCCGATAATTCGAAATGCGGCTCCAACATCAATGGGCAGACAGGAACTCATGTGATTTACCAGTTCACGCAACATGATCAGAGCATTTAGCAGTGATTTTGGCCAGAATAAAGGGCTGACTTCCCCAAGCCAAAGATTTCCTCCATCGCAGATCTCAAAGGCTTGCCAAGGAAACATCAACTACAAGATCGATAATCCGAGCTACTGCTTACCCGCTTCCCGCTTCCCGCTTTGCGGTCACCCGCTCTCGGTGCGCAATGTAAATGCCTCCGCCAGCGATCAGCGCGACACCGCACCAAACAATTGGTTCTGGGACATCCCCAAAGACAATGAAGCCAATCAGGGTCGCGCTTACAATCTCAACATAGTTGAGCGGGGCAAGCACGGAGGCGGGGGCCCGTTCAAAGGCCATCACAATGAGCCCATGGGATACCAGTGAAATTGCGCCGACAAGCAGGAACAGCGGTACAAGTTCCAAGGCAGGCGTGGTCCACGCTGCCGGTTCAAAGCCGAACAGTGTTGAGACAAGGACCAGCGGGCCAAGGACAAAGGCACCTGTAAAACCTGTTGTGAACTGCGTGCCAAGCAGGCTGGCTGTGCCCGACAACTTGCGGGTCAACATCAGGTAGATGGCAAAAGAGGTTGCTGCGATCAGCGGTAAGAGGGAGTAAAGGCCAATGGCATTTGACCCCGGTCTTATGATGATCAGCGCACCAATCAGGCCGATGCCCACCGCTGACCAGCGGCGAACGCCAACCTGTTCTTTCAAGAACACGGCAGAGAGCATGGTCAGGATCATGGGCTGAACAAAAAAGATCGCGATGGCATCAGCAAGCGGCATGTATTTAACGGCGCTGAAAAAAAACAAGGAACCAATCGCAAGGAACAATCCGCGCAGCATTTGGCCGCGGTCAAACTCTTTCATCATGGAACCGAAGCTGCGGCCCATGATCAGAGCGATGGCCAGCGCAAACACCCCCTGCAACAAGAAGCGTATGAAGGACACCTGAACGGGGGAGACATAGTGTGCCAGATATTTGGCCGTGCCATCCATGGCAGGCAGGATCATCATGCCCCCAGTCATCAGCAGCATGCCTGTAAATGCAGACGCGGTCGGTGCCCCCTTTGCAGGAGCGGAACTTGAAAGTGTCATGGGGCAACCTGAAAGTGATACAGCACCCTTCTTAGACAGCACTGCATGAACTCAGCAATGCCTTAGCATGTGCCTAAGATCCACGGTGAAAGCAAGAGAAGAAGAAAAGCGCATAGCAGCTCTGTTGAAATATCAGGGCTGATGCCCCGAAAAGGAGCTGTGCGTTTGGGGGATCTGATCTGCTATGACTTATTAAGTGCTCTGCGAGCGGCGTTTGCAGCGGCGCGTTCACGGTGCGCCAGATAAATGCCGCTGGCGACAAGGATGGAGACGCCGAGCCACACCATGGCATCTGGGACTTCGTTGAAGAAAACGTAGCCGATCAGCGATGCAGAAATGATCTCGGCATAGTTGAGCGGCGCCAGCAACGAAGCTGGAGCCCGCTCGAAAGCCGTGATAATCAGGCCCTGACCAAACATGCCAACGAAAGCCAGCAAGCCGAGAAGCGTGAGTGGTAGCCAGAGTTCTTCAATGCCGGCGGCGCTGGAGAGTATCGGAGTTTCTGTTATCCCAAAAATCGAACCCAAGATCAAAAGGGGGATCACGATGACAGACCCGGTGACGCCAATGACAAACTGCGCGCCCATCAGGGATGCTTGCCCTGAGAGCTTGCGTGTCACCATCAGGTAGAGTGCAAAACACGTGGCCGCTCCAATTGGCAGCAGCGCATAGGCGCCAAAGATGCCAGAGCCGGGACGTACGATGACCATAATGCCCACAAATCCCATCAGAACAGCGATCCAGCGCCTTGGTCCAACGTCTTCCTTCAAAACCACCGCTGAAAGGATGGTCAGCACCATGGGTTGAATGAAGAAAATTGCAATCACGTCTGTGAGTGGCATCACCTTGAAAGCAACGATTATCTGCAAGGAGGCCAGCACAAGAAACACGCCCCGAAGGACTTGCGGCCAGGAAAATTCTTTGATCAGACCGCGCAGGTCAGACCCCTTGAAAGAGGCGATGGCCCATACGATCAACACCTGCATGGAAAATCGGCAGGCCGCAATGGTCAACGGCGAGAAAGTTTGTGCAAGATACTTCACCATGCCGTCTGAGACAGAAAGGACAAAGAGCCCAGCCAGCATGAGCAACACCCCCTCAAGGGACGGATTCAGATGGCCTGCCTGCTGATTGTGGGATTGGTTTGCGGCCATCGGGTTTCCTGAGAGGGCTAGGGGGTGTCTTGGAAATGAAGCGTTGTATCCAGATCAGAGAGGGTGCGCATGCTTTCAATCATGGCGCGTGCCTCAGCACTGTCCTTGTGCATTTGCGCAATGAGCGCATCTACTCCATCAAACTTCATTTCGGAGCGAATGAAACCAATGAAGTAGACGGTTAGCGTCTTGCCATAAAGGTCGCCGGAAAAGTCAAAGACATGCACCTCGCAAAGCGGGGCACCATCATCGAAGGTGGGACGGCGGCCAAACGAAGCGACACCCGGATGGATCTTTCCGTCGATTTTGACCTGAACCGCGTAAATGCCTTGTTTGAGCTCTGAGTTTTCCGCAAGAGGCAGGTTGGCGGTCGGATAGCCCAGTTCTCGTCCGCGCTTCGCACCGTGTTGAACTACAGCCTCAGCAAAGTAGCGATAGCCCAGCAGACCATTGGCAAGCGCCAGGTCACCTTCCGCTAGAGCCGCGCGCACGCGAGAAGAGGAAATTGCCTCGCCGCCTTCATCTTCCTGCGCACTTACAATGCGAACGGAAAAGCCATTGGCCTCGCCCGCAGAGCGCAAAAATTCCGGTGTTCCCTGACGGGCCTTGCCGAAGTGGAAGTCGTATCCGGTAATGCTTTCGCTGATGCCAAGCGCGTCGACCAGTATGTCGGATACAAACGCATCTGCGCTCATGCTGGCAAATTCTTTGGTGAAAGGCAGCTCGATCATGCCATCAAAGCCGAGCGATTTCAGAATCTCGGCCTTCGCGTGACTTGGCGTTAGCCGGAAAACAGGGGCGGATGGCTTGAAGAATGTCCGAGGATGCGGCTCAAAGGTCATCACCAGGGCGGGAACACCACGCCGCGCGGCTTCATCCAACGCCATTTGCAGCACGGACCGGTGGCCTCGGTGTACGCCATCAAAGTTTCCTATGGCGACTACGCCACCCTTCAGGCCCTGCGGAAAGGCGTTGAGGTCTGTAATGTGATGAAAGGGCTTCGACGTTGCGAGCGCATCATTCATGAAGAACGGGTCCCGGTTCTACAATGTTTGTTACTGGCGACACATGACGGATGGGCGTTCATCCGTCAAGCATCACCAAATGCCAAGATGCTCTCAAAAGAGCAAGTCCAGACCATCAAGAACCGGAATCGAGGCCCTAGTGGTCCTTATGCTTTTCCGGGGTGTGTTCCGCAAGCGGCACTTTTACAAGCGCTTCGCCCTCGAGCACCACAGTATCGCCAACTGTACAGGTACAATTGAGTCGCGCCCGGTGCCCCTTTTCGATGAGCTCAGCTACGGTCACGACCACGTGAATCTCATCTCCAATGTGGACAGGTGCCTTAAAATTTAGAGTTTGAGATAAATAAATAGCACCGGGCCCCGGAAGGCGTGTGCCAAGTATGGCTGAGATAAGGCTCGCGGTGTAAAGCCCATGCGCAATACGCGTTTTAAATGGGGTTTTGGCCGCAAAATGTTGAGATAGATGAATAGGATTACGATCACCTGAGACCTGAGCAAATCCGACAATGTCTTGTGAGCTAACGGTTTTTACCAGCTCCTCTGACATGCCGACATACAAATCCTCGAAGGACAAAGCGCGTAGATTTAGCATCGGGGAACCTCTGGGTTCGGTTGGGGAAATGTAATATGTTGCAGTGCAGCATGAGCACCTTACGCCGCCTGTTAATAAACTGCAATTGCTTTAAACCGTGGAATGGCTGCAATTGTAATATTAACCTAACCTTCAGAGGCGGGTGATAGTTGACAAGAGAGCAGGTCGGCGGATCTGTCCTTGAAATTACGTAGAACCTACGTAGAAGGACCAGAGCTGCACCGCCGACTAGCCGAGTGGTAGTGCGACGGGCAAGCAGGCCCAGCTGACAACATGGAGAGATACATGGCACTTGATCTTCAGATGCCAATTTTGGTTGTTGATGATTACAAGACCATGATTCGGATCATCCGTAACTTGCTGAAGCAGCTTGGCTTCAGCGATATCGATGATGCGGCGGATGGAGCTGAAGCATTTGAAAAGATGAAGCAGCGTCGGTATGGCCTGGTGATTTCTGACTGGAACATGGAGCCAGTAACCGGCTACGAGTTGCTCAAGCAGGTGCGTCAAGACGCAAATCTGAGCAAAACGCCATTCATCATGGTAACTGCCGAATCCAAGACTGAGAACGTTATCGCGGCCAAAAAGGCTGGCGTGAACAACTACATCGTTAAGCCGTTTAACGCTCAGACCTTGAAAGGCAAGATCGAGGCAGTGTTCGCCGAATAGGCGACCTCTCGTTTCACAAGTGGTTTAAATGAGAGGTCACGCGCCGGCGTAGTGGCGCGGTTGATGCGTGACCTGGCCGCGGTGACTTTAAGATGACACAGCTGTGCTGCAACCATCTTTGATCCCATGTGGGTGGGGAAGGATGGAAACAGAACAGGACACGTGCGTCCTGATGAGCGCTGCAATACCGGGAACCAGTGGCATGGCACTAAAAAAAGCCGATGTGCAAAGTGTAATCAATTTTCTGGAAGATACACGGATGCGCAATGCCGAGATCACGTTGAATGACGTGATCCATTTGGCGGAAATCATGGCATCCTCCATCAGAGAGGCCGTCCATACATCCAGACCGTCCATCACCAATGAATTTTCGGCGATCAGTACCGAAATCAAGCGGATGAAGGACGAAATCGGCCGCCTTCGTGTTTCCGACATGAAGCATAATCGCATTCCCGAAGCCGGCCGCGAATTGGACGCTATTGTCACTTCTACAGAAGAGGCAACCAACTCCATCATGGAGGCGGCGGAATCAATCATGGCCGCCGACCCGTCCGACCATGACGCCTATCAAGAGCTGGTGACCAAGCAGGTCATGGACATCTTTGAAGCTTGCGCATTTCAGGACATAACCGGTCAGCGCATTTCGAAGGTGGTGAGCACACTCAACTTCATTGAGCAGCGTGTGTCCAAGTTCATTGAGGAAATGCGTCTTGCCGCTGAACAGGAAGAGCACCTCATTGAAGAAACCGCGGAAGAGCGCCGCGCCCGAGAGCTCATTCTTCATGGACCTCAGCACGAGGGTGAGGGGGTTTCGCAGGATGACATTGACGCCCTGCTGAATGGGGATGCGTCAGGGGCGACAGAAAAATCTACTGATGGAACCAGTCAGGACGATATCGACAAGCTCTTTCCCTAAAAGTTCATCGATCATTTTGATAGACGAAAATCGGCGCCCTTTGGCGCCGTTGTTCGTTTCAGCTCACTGTGGAAGCCTCACCACACCAAGCGCGGTATGGCGGCCTTGGCTGTCAAGCCGCTGTCGCCAAGCAGCTTCATCACATCATCAGCCGAGTGCTCCTCACCCAGTTCCTCTGCATGGATACCGAGGCTCACAAACAGCACATCCAGATTTTGAGCATTGGCGCCCTTGATGTCCGTTGGCATGCCGTCGCCAATGGCCAGAATGCGATCCGGCGCGATCTGCTTGCCGGCCACTGCATTCAGCTTGCGCTTTGCAAGATCATAGATTGGGGCATAAGGCTTGCCCATGATGATCGAGGTGCCGCCCATTTGGCTGTAAAGCTGTGCCAGAGCGCCTGCGCACCACACCAGCTTGTCTCCCTGCTCGGCAACCACATCCGGGTTGGCGCACAAAAACGGCAGCTCGGACTTTAACAGCTCTTCAAACAGGGGGCGGTAGTGCTCAGGCTCTTCCACGCGCCGGTCGTAGAGACTCGTGCACAGGATCAGCTCAGCTTCGTCCTGTTCCGTGAAGGTTACGGGCAGATCGGTATAGTGGGCGAGGTTGTCGTCGCGGCCAATGTGAAACACTTTCTTCGGCGCGCTGTCGATCAGGTGCTGGCGGACCACATCGCCTGAACTGGTTATGTCGTCATAAACGCTGTCCGGAATACCCATTTCAGCCAGGTGCTCCGCAATGTGCGTGTCCGGGCGCGGGGCGTTGGTAATCAGCACCACTTTGCCGCCCTTTTCCTCCCGATATCGGGTCAGCGCTTCAACCACCCCGCGACGTGGCCGCTGTCCGTTGTGTAGAACGCCCCACACATCGCAAAGAACGCCGTCATACGCTTCACAGATCTCGGAGAAACCGTTAATCAAAGGGATTGGGGACATGTACACGCTCCTGAGCCAGACGTCATCTGGACTTGAACTTTTTTGAGATATCCCGAACCTTGCCCGAATGGTCAGCCCGGGAGTTTTGAGCAACAGCACACCTGCGGTAACCGAGACACAAGCTAATGTCCAGCCCGCAGCGAACCCAAGTGAAGCATCCGGAGTGAGAATGGCCGTTAGACAGCTCAGTGATACTGTGATCAATAAAATTGCTGCAGGGGAGGTGATCGAGCGCCCTGCCAGCGTGATCAAGGAGCTGGTTGAAAACGCGGTCGATGCGGGCGCAACCCGTATCGAGGTGGTTACCGCTGCGGGGGGCAAGAGCCTTATGCGGATCACCGATAACGGTTCCGGTATGACGCAGGAAGATCTCTCACTTGCCGTTCAGCGTCACTGCACCTCAAAGCTGCCGGAAGATGATCTCATGCTGATCAAGACCATGGGGTTCAGGGGAGAGGCGTTGCCCTCCATAGGCTCCGTGGCCAAACTTGAGATTTCCACCCGGCATCAAAGTGAGCCGCATGGCTGGAAGATTGAGGTGAACGGCGGCAAAAACAGCGAGGTGACGCCTGCAGCGCTGAATCAGGGAACGCGGGTTGAAGTGAAAGACCTGTTCTTTTCCGTTCCAGCTCGCTTGAAGTTCCTGAAGACTGACCGTGCTGAGGCCATGGCCATAACGGAGGTGGTCAAGCGAGTGGCGCTTGCCAATCCCGGCATTCGGTTCTCTTTGGCCGGGCCAGACCGCCGGGCCGTTGAATATCCAGCCTGTCAGGGTGAAAACGCGCACCTTGCGCGGATCGGACAGATTCTAGGCGCAGACTTTACCAAGAACGCGCTGGAAATTGACGCCGAACGCGAGGGTGTGCATCTCTACGGGTTTGCAGGCCTGCCCACCTTTCACCGCGCCAACGCGCAGCATCAGTTCTTCTTTGTGAATGGGCGTCCTGTGCGAGACAAGTTGTTGCTCGGGGCATTGCGAGCGGGCTATTCGGATGTGCTCGCACGTGACCGTCATCCCGTTGTTGTGCTCAATATTGACCTCGACCCTCACCATGTTGATGTGAACGTGCATCCAGCGAAGGCAGATGTGCGTTTTCGTGATGGTCAGCTGGTGCGTGGTCTTCTGGTGGGCGCATTACGCCACGCGTTTCTGGCCTCTGGACACCGTGCGTCTTCGGCCAATACCCAGTCAGCTGTTGATGCCATTCGTCCCATGGGCGGCGGTGCAGGTACCGCACCCATGCGCTCTCATTCCGGGGCCAGTACCTATCGCCCTCCACGGGAAAACTTTGCCCCTCGCGACTACACTTGGCAGCAGTCTGATTTCAGGCCTGCAGAGCCAGCGCCCGGCCCCGCAGCAGATGTGATGCCAGCTGAGGCAGCGGGCACACAATCTTCTTTCTTCTCGGCTGAGGAGGGCAGCGACGCTCATGTTGCGCCGGGTTTGCAGGAAGAGCAGGCCCGGTTTGATGCGGTCACCCAACCCTCCGCAGATGCTCGGGCTCATGACCACGAACTGCCAGTAGACCGCGAAGCCTTCCCGCTTGGAGCCCCTCGTGCCCAGCTGCATGAGACCTATATCATTTCGCAGACCAAAGACGGCTTGGTGATTGTGGATCAGCATGCTGCCCACGAGAGGCTCGTCTATGAACGCCTGAAAGCAGACCTGGCCAAAGATGCTGTGGCGCGCCAGCTGCTGCTCATTCCTGAGATTGTCGAGTTGCCTGAAGATGAGGTCTCACTTCTGGAAGAGCGAGCACCTGAACTGGAAGAGGTTGGCCTTGTGCTCGAGCGCTTTGGACCGGGTGCCATCGCCGTACGCGAAACGCCTGCCATGCTGAAGCGCCTTAACATCAAGGCGTTGGTCAAGGATTTGGCGGACGACTTTGCTGAATGGGAAGCCTCATCTCGCTTGCGGGAGAAGCTGGACCTGGTGGCTGCCACAATGGCCTGTCATGGGTCGGTGCGCGCGGGTCGTCGAATGCGTCCCGAAGAGATGGACGCTCTGCTCCGCGAGATGGAGGTCACGCCAAAATCTGGGCAATGCAACCATGGCCGTCCCACTTGGATTGAGTTGAAGCTTAGTGACATCGAGCGGCTGTTTGGTCGCTCGTAGTCAAGCGTCCAGATGCAGGGCGATGTGGACCCTCACTTCGTCTCCTGTGGTGATGCCTTCCACTTTTCGGACTTCGGCTTTGATGGGAAGTATGTAGCTTTCCTGCTTCTTGTCGGGAAAGATTGAGGTTTTCCAAGATGTTCCGCCAATGGTGACTGTCACAGGGACTGAGCCCCAGCCGCGTGCGTTATCCCCGGCCATGAACCTTATTTGATCGGCACGGTCCTTCGGCAGGGTGATGAAATGCCAAGTGGCTTTCTGCGTGCTGGCAATCCATAGAGGTGCCGTGAAATGGAACTTCTCATCGAGCATGTAAACGGGCTTCCATCAAAGCAGTGTAGTCTCGGTAGGTCTTACCTTTTTCATCTCGGAAGACCTCACCTGTTTCAGTAGAGTTCATGATGCGATCGGCGCGAAACACGCGAAAATCATCGCGTAGCTCACACCATGCGGTCACGGTCCAGACGCTTCCCCAGTATTCGAGCCCAAGTGGTCTGATCCGGCGTTGTGTCAAACCGCCCGCAGCATCAGAGTATGTGACCTCTATACACTCTTTGCGTTCGATGGCGTTGCGAAGAAGCAGCAGCGTTGCTTTCGTCTCCTCGGCGGTGAGGAAATAGACACTGCCGGCCTGCGGCAATTGTCGCTGGCCGGAGGAAGAGGGAAGGGCATCGGCAACCTTGATGGCAGCTTCCTGCGCAGCCTTGGCAATTTCGGCATCTGCAGCAGCGCGTGCCATATCAAGTCCAAGCTGTATTGCTTTCAGCTCTAAAGCCGTAAAATGGAGGGGTGGGAGTTCAATGGGCTGCTGGATGAGGTAGCCAACGCCTCTTGCCCCTTCAATTGGAATGCCGGAGGCTATGAGCGCCTGAATGTCTCGATAAACCGTACGGACAGAAACGCCGAGCTCACCGGCGATGAACTCGGCTGTTCGCAAGCGTTGACCGCGCAAAAGCTGAATGATTTCAAAAAGGCGATCAACTTTGCGCATTCTACATCTTCATGTGCGTGCTGAGGTGCTGCATTCGGGTGCTATCCATGTCGATGAAAGAGCAGAATTCCACTACATGTTCGCAGGCCATGAACTTCTTTCCAGCTTCCTTGGCCGCAGCCATGTCTCGCCACTCAACGACATCCAGCCAAGTGTTATCCGCGCTACACGATAGCGTGCGGTTCACAAAACCATCAAGGCCGCGAACGAACGCTTCTGTTTTGTGTGCTGCCGCCATAAAAGCCTCTCGGTTGGCCCCCTCTTTCAGTTTGAACTCAACAACTTCCAATGCCTGCTTTGTCATCTCTAATCCTCCTGCTGGGCTGGTGATGACAAAGACCTAGCATGGCCCAACTGACAGGTATTGTCAGTAGACTTGTTCCCGTGCGCTGATTTCTGTGCGCGGGAAAGGCAGTTGAACCGGAGATGCACAATAAGCGATGCCAGCAGCGGGGCGTGGGGGGGCGTGGATGCGGGAAGAACGCGATCAGGTTGTGAAAAACGCAGAGAGAAGTTCAGTCTCAATGGTTTACCAGCAGGAAATAGGCTCATCGTGAATGCCAGCGTGCACGGGTGTTGCTCCCTGCACTTTCACAGTAGCCCCCGAGTTGTGGCCGGCTCCCGCGAAAAACTAATCCCCCTTGCGGAAAGAGCGAGCAGACTTCTTCGCAGAGTTTAAACCTACCAGGAGCGGGCAAGCGGGAGAGGAAAGTCATGAAAAACAAAGGCTCGTGCCATCCAGATACACAGGAGATTCAGGTCCGCATCAAGGGGCGAAGTGGCCGTAGAGCCGCTACTTGGAAGGGGGCTGGCATGGCGCCACCGGTGAGAGATGTCGCTGATGAGCGGCAGCCTCAGGGTACAAACGTTTTCAGCCGCGCAACGGATGCTGCGCGGCTGACGGGTTCTGCTAAGTGGCCTCAGAAGTCCCTTTGAACTCGGATGAGTACTGTGATGATGTCGTTGTCATCCGGTGTTTCCAGGTCAGATCCGCGTGGAGATACCGCGTTATCGAAGGAAACGTTACGATATCCAAGCTCCGTACCGATTTCGAAGCCGCTGACCGGCGTCCAACCGATCTTCGCGTTCAAGTCGAACTGCTCGAAGTCGTAGAAGTTCGCGTTGTCAGCTTCAGCATAGGAAAGCTGCAGTGCGGAGTTCCACTCTGGAGTCCACTCGGTGAAGATACCACCTGCAATGGACCAGCCCTCAGACGTATCAGCGCGACGACGGTCAGATTCGCCACCAAGCCCGGTTGGGAACACGTCCGTAGCGTCAAACACCGTTCCGCCCCAGTCACTGTGGATGTAACCCAGTGCGCCGTCAGCGTAGGCACCCTGCAAGGCGAAGAAGGAGCCAGACAGGAAGTCGGAGAGATCAAACTCCACACCGGCACCAATTGCCCAGCCCACTTCACCGTCAGCAACGGACGAGAGGTAGCGGATTTCCTGGACGGCACCCATCAACTGCGCGCTACCCCAACCTTGGTCAACCCGCAAGTTACCAACGAAGCTAGGCCAGCGGTGACCGCCGTAGCCCTGACTGTAGATGTCAGCACCTGCAGGCTGCGGGAACAGGTAGGAACCCACATAGAGACCCTGCTCACGGAAGGCGCGATCTTCAACCGCGATAGATGCGGAGAAGCCGTTTCCGAAGTCTGCCGTGTAACCGGCAACCCATGGGTTTTCATCGGAGTAGGCAACTGTTGTGATGGCACCGTAGGCATAACCGGTCCAGAAGTCGAAGAACGACTTCGCTTTACCAACTGTCAGGCCGCCAAACTGAACAAACGCGTAGTCCAGAGTGAGCGACGTGTCGCCTTCGGAACCAAAGGAACCGTCTGCGTTGTCATTGGATGGACGGTCAACGACGTCATCGTCGTTCCCGGTAAAGCCTGGTGTGTCAACGGTTGCAAACATATCAATGTAAGCACGGAGCAGACCATATTCCGTCTGAGTGCGAGCATCCATACGCAAGTAACCACGAGCACGTGTAGAAGTATCGTTCTCCGTACGGCGATCCCAGTTATTGGGCTCGTCACCGAAGTCATTCCAACGATATTCCGCACGAACACGACCGCGGATACGCAAACATGTTTCCGTGCCCGGGATGAAGAAATAGCCAGTTCCGTAAGCATCACAGATCTGGACATAGTCGATTGGCTCGGGAGCGACGGGCAAATCCGCCGCAAAAGCCGGAACGGCACCCATGACGAGTGCAGCTGTAGTGAGTGTAAGTTGGCGCATTATTCGACTCCTGGTTTGGGTTCTTACCCACTCCTTTTACTAGGTAAAAATCACGTTATACTTAGAGCTGCCGAATTGCTGCCTAAGCAAACCATATTTTTATTGTAATACGCGAATTCCCTGCGCCAATTGATTGCACTTTAGCTCTTAATCATCAATAACCGCGCCAAAAATAACGCAGGGTAAGTGATGTTGAGTGGGGTGCTGTTTCATTCCTGCAACGGTTTTTTGGCTAAACTGTAAATACTACCTAATAGGATGATTAGGGGTGCCTCATGTTTGAATTAACCTGTTGTTATTAAATGAAAACAGTAGGGAGTAGGCCGCCCATCCGATTTGGCCTGCTCAGCAGAGTTTCAGCCCCAAAATCCAGAATCATTCGATGATGGCGAGTCGCTCCTGTGAATCGGTCGGTGTTGATTATACATGTAAAAAGAAACTAATTAAAAGTAGATGGTAAGTAATAATCTAATGATGAGAGTTCTGTTTTGTCGATGCCAGTTGGGCGTGGGAGAGGGGGCGAAGGGGGATAAGTGACCGCTGTTGGCTGCGTTATGCGCTGCGTTGGTTTGCGTTGGTTTGCACGAAACTGACATTGCGAGCGTTGTCGGGGCGGGTTTCAGCGCAAAGGGCGCGCAGGAGGGCGTTCTGAGGCGGCATCGTTGGTTGGGTGCGCTGGGCCTTCTGGCGCGCTGTGGCGGGAGAGGCGTCAATGCTCGCCCCTCCCTCATGCTCTGAAATGAAGTCTGAGATACAGAAAGAAGGGCCACAGCAAGCCATGACCCTTCTCTTGCGCCAAATACTAACCAGAGGGACGACTAGAAGTCCCGCTGTACGCGAATGAGCCAGGTCCAAATGTCCTGATCTCGCGGCGAGGAAATTGGATCCACGCCATTGGGAGCGGTTGCGCTGCTGTACTCGATATTCCGATAGCCCACTTCCGTCCCAATTTCGAAACCTGAGACGGGGGTCCAGCCGATCACACCTTGAATGTCGAACTGATCCACATCCCAGTAGAGCTTGTTGTCGGCTTCTGCGTAAGACAGTTCCAGAGCGGAATAGAACTGCGGGCTCCACTCGGTGATGATGCCCCCTGCAACAGACCAGCCTTCACCCGTACCGTCGCCGCGAAGCGTCGAGCCGACGCCGCCTGTTGGGAAGACGGAGCTGGCATCAAAAACATCTCCACCCCAGTCACTGTGTACATAACCAAGAGCCCCGTCGGCATAGGTTGCCTGCAGCGCTGCCTGGCTTTCGCCAAGGTAAGGAATGTTGACCTCAACGCCACCGCCGATGGCAAAGCCGACTTCGCCATCAGGAATGGAGGAAAGATAGCGAACCTCGCGAACGGCACCCATGATCTGAGCGCTACCCCAGCCTTGATCAACCCGGAAGTTACCAACCAGTTCAGGGAAGCGATGGCCGCCATAGTTTTGAGAGTAGTCCGGGTCCTCATTCAGATAAGAGCCCACAAACAGGTCCTGGTCTCTGTAGGTGCGATCCTCAACGGAGATGCTCGCGGAAAAGCCATTGCCAAAATCCGCCGTGTACCCGGCAATCCATGGCTTCTCATCGGAATAGGCAACCGCCGTAATCGCACCGTAGGTATAGCCCGTCCAGAAATCATAGAAGGACTGGGCTTTACCCACTGTAAGGCCGCCAAACTGAATAAAGGCGTAGTCGAGTTCCAGTTCGGTATCGCCTTCAGACCCGAATGAACCTTCATCGTCGTCGTTGGATGGACGGTCAACAACAGTCCCGTCGCCGCTCGCGAAGCCCGGCGTATCCACCGTCGCGAACATGTCAATGTAGGTTCGCAGCATGCCGTACTCCGTTTGTGTGCGCGCATCGAGGCGCAAATACCCACGGGCACGGGTGGAAGTGTCGTTCTCGCTGCGGCGATCCCAGTCATTCGGTGCATCGCCGAAGTTGTTGAAGCGATACTCTGCACGAACCCGGCCACGGATACGCAGGCACGTTTCAGTGCCCGGAATGAAGAAGTAGCCGGTTCCGTATGCATCACAGATCTGTACATACTCTACAGGGTCTGCAATAGGCAGGTCTGCCGCTTGGGCGCTCATGGGAACGAGAGCTAGCGCAGCGACGCCTGAAGCAATATGGCGCATCTATATTCTCCGATCTCAAATGTGAGGTTCAGAACTCACCAAAGGTTCAGCGACGCGAGGCATGCCCCAAGGAGCGCGCTACTCACGCTGCAAACAGCTTTAGTTCTGTCGGAGATGAGGGTCTTGTAAATATAAAAGGGATTCTTGGGTGATTAAGCTCAGAGGTAATTTCAATTATTTACAGTAGTGTCATAAACTAGCGAGATACATATAATAACTAATTGTGGTGTTATATGTATAAAATGCATAAATATTACTGTTATATTAGATAATAACTAGTGCCAGGGTGTGTTTTATATTTTGGGGGCTGTGAATCGCTATGAAAAAAGCGCACTGTGCACACAGCGCGCTTCTAACATTCTGATTTATTAGGCGGCTCAGCCGTTGTAGCGCAAGATCGCTATCTGGCTGTCGCCCTGTTTGCGCTGGTCCAGAAGTTCGCAGCCTTCCGGGGGAAGGAGTGTTGCTTTCACATCTTCCTCCCAAACAACAATGGCGTTTTTTGCCAGCCAGCCACCGGGAATGGCGCTGGCCAAGGCGGCCTCGCCCAGCTCTTTAAGGTAGGGCGGATCCATGAAGACCAGAGTGAATGGCTCCATGGTGCCAACAATGCCCAGATCGGTAGCGTCTCGGCGCAAGATCTTGGTTGCACCCATCAGCCCGGTCGCCTCAACGTTACGGCGTATCAGGCCCCGTCCTTCAACGCCCATTTCAACAAACGTACAAAACCGGGCACCGCGGCTCATGGCCTCAATGCCCAGAGCACCCGTGCCGGCATAAAGGTCCAGAACGCGGGCGTCCTGAACCGGATTGTCAAAGGCATGGGCCAGTACATTAAAAATCGTTTCACGCAGGCGGTCGCTTGTTGGGCGTGTTTCCTGCGTCTTCGGGGTGGCAAGAGCCGTGCCCCGAAAACGTCCCCCTACTACGCGCAAGGCTTACCTCCTGCCTTTTGGCGGACCAGAACGGTTCGGGCCAGAGCGGTTCGGGCCAGAGCGGTTCGGACCTGAGCGGCCCGGGCCACTGCGACCAGAGGAAGGCTTGTCAGAGCGTGCGCCACCCGGACGTCCGCCGTCAGAACGAGCGCCGCCGGGGCGACTGCCTCCAGGCCGTCCGCCGCCTGGACGGTCTCCGCCGGAGCGCGCATCAGGGCGATCTCCACCTTGCGGGCGACCGGAGCTGCGAGGACGATCTTCACCGGAACGGGCTCTTTCAGAGCGGTTGCCTGAAAACGGCTTGCCAGATCCGCGTGGGCCGCCTGGACCACGTGGTCTGGAGTCACCGCGGTCGCCATAAGTCTTAGGTCCGTCACCGGAAGGGCCGCGCTTTCTTGCCGGAGAAGAGAAAGAGCGACGCTCCTGCGTTCCTTCCTCGTTTTCTGCGGCTTTGCGAGCCACTGGGCTCAAACGATCGAACCCCCCGCGCTGGGCGCGAACACCGCTACGGCGTTCGTTGTTCTTGCGCGGCTCATCAGTCGGGCGGTCACGTTCCTGCTTGGGTGAAACGTACTCGGCTTCGGCACCATCTGAAGACCAGACACGCATCGGCTTGGCTGGGGCGCTGCCCCGCTCATTGCTGCCATAACGGCTTGGCGCGGAGCGGCGGTCATCACGTCCGCCACGCTCGAACCTGCCACCGCGCTCTCCGCCGTCGCGGCGTTCAAAGCGCTGTCCTTCGCTTCTTTCTCTGCGTTCGCCACCTTCATGGCGCTCAGAGCGCCCGCCTTCGGCGCGATCTTTGAATACACCCTTACGCTGCCCAAACGGATTGTCTTCCCTGTTGGACGTGTCCGGGGTGGAGCGCATGGCTGCTTTCTTCTCAGACTTGCGTTTTTGCGCAGTAAGGGCGGCCTCTGCTTCTTTAGCGGACATCCAGCCACCGCCAGTGCCGCCTTTTTTCTTCTTGGCCAGCTTCGACTTGTCGTCCTGTGCCTTGTTCGGATCGGCCTGATGGATGATCGGTGCATCGAAATCCAGATCTGCCTCGGAAATGAGTCGCTCGCCCAACTGATCACGAAGAACGCGGCCGCGAATTTCACGCGCTTCACCTTCGGCAATGTCGCCGAGCTGGAACGGACCAAAGGAGATACGGATCAGGCGGTTCACGGAGAGGCCGAGATGCTCGAGGATCTTTTTCACCTCGCGGTTTTTGCCTTCCCGCAGACCCAGTGTCAGCCAGACGTTGTCCTTGCGAACGGTGTCGAGGGTGGCTTCGATGGCACCGTAAAGTACGCCGTCAATGGCCACACCATCCTTGATGGAATCAAGCTGTTCCTGAGTGACCTTGCCGAATGCGCGCACGCGGTAACGGCGCAGCCATCCGGTCTGAGGCAGTTCGATAACACGAGACAGACCGCCGTCATTGGTCAGCAGCAGAAGGCCTTCGGTGTTGATGTCGAGGCGTCCAACGGTCACAACCCGAGGCAAGTCCTTGGGCAGAACGTCAAAAACGGTCTGACGGCCCTCTGGGTCGCTGTTGGTGGTCACAGTGCCGCGTGGCTTGTGGAAGAGCCAAAGGCGCGTGCGCTCACGGGTTGGCAAAGGCTCGCCATCCACCAGCACCTTGTCCTTGGAGGTCACGGTAAAAGCAGGCGTTTCCAGAGTGGTGCCGTTGACACTGACGCGTCCGGCTTCAATCCAGGTTTCTGCTTCACGGCGGGAACACAGACCAGCGCGCGCAATCGCCTTGGCGATACGCTCTCCAGAAATTACAGGTGTTTCCGCAGGCTTCCCAGCCTTCGTCTTGTTGTCTTTTTTCGCTGCCGCTGGTTTGTCGGACTTACGATTGGCTTTGTCTTTTGGCTTGTCAAAGCGCTTGGTCATTTTCTGGCCTGTCTAGAATGTTGGCCGCCGTGGCCGAAGAGGGTCCGCGCTGGCTAAGGATAAAACCTGCCACTTTGCGCTCTGTGTGCCCTGAATTTAAATTGTGGTCGCCGCGTCATAGCAGACGCAAGAAATAAGGCAACTGTTGCACAAGGCCACAGGCCAAATTTAAGCAAAAAATGCACGGGGGTAAGCGGTTCTGCAACAATTGTGTCTGATGACAGCGGTTTCAACACAGGCTAGCTTGCGGCCATGATGAATAGCCCTCGATATTCCGGCTACATGGATTTGGCCCTGGATGAAGCCCGCGCAGCAGAAGCGCGTGGTGAAGTGCCCATAGGCTGTGTCATCGTCAAGGATGGCGAGGTGATTGCCCGCGCTGGAAACCGCACGCTGGAACTCAACGACCCAACCGCCCACGCTGAAGTGCTGGCCATTCGCGAAGCGGGCACAAAGCTGGAGTCTCAGCGCTTGGAAGGCTGTGATCTCTACGTGACGTTGGAGCCCTGTACAATGTGCGCCGGGGCCATCTCGTTTGCCCGCATCCGCCGCTTGTACTATGGGGCCGCAGATGAGAAAGGCGGCGGGGTCGATCACGGGGCTCGATTCTTTACACAAGCCACATGCCATCATGCGCCGGAGGTCTACAGCGGCCTTGCCGAACAGGACGCTGCGTTGTTGCTGACGCGCTTCTTTGAGGGACGGCGCTAAGCCTGCGCGCAACCCAATGTGCGCCCTAGGGGCATTGTAGAGTTGAGTTTAAGCTCCGTTGCGTTACGATTGGCCAGCTTCAATTTCCATGTGCCCTGTGCCGTGCGCGCAGGACCAAGCGCGGAGGAAAGACCATGTTGAAACTGATTGTGACCATGCAGGCTGAAGACCCCAAGGCCTGGGTAGAGGCTCATAACACCCGTGTTGAGCGCTTCAAAAGCGTGGCAACTGACATTTCCAGCTATCTCGACCCAGCGGGCGGCAATCAGGTCGGCCTGTCAATGACCGTCACCGATCAGGCGGCGTTGAACGAGATCATCATGTCGGAAGAAACCGTGGAGCGCATGAGGAAGCACGGCGGTGCCAGCGAACCCAAGTTTCTAGTGGGCGTTTAACCGGCATCTGCCGGCAGGGGGGCCGCGAGAGAGATGGTTTTTCTCGCCGCGCGCTCATCCTGCTGGCTTGCCTTTAGGTATCCCAGGGCTTCAAGCTCGTTTATGGCCCTGAGAACGAGGGCGTGTGCCTCATCCAGATCCCGCGCAAGACGCCCGGAATCCAGAGAGCCAAACAGTTCCGCTAGTGCCAGAATGACCACATGAAGTGGGGGCAAGTCCGGCAGGGCGTGTCCGAGCGCTTCCACGCGTTGGGGCAGGTGGGCGGCAATTTCTTCAGCAGTTGGGGTCACCATCAGCCCCCCTGAGCCTTGCGCACAACCACCGGAATCGATTTGGAGGTTGGGGTGTTTGACGCCGTACCTGTGGCATAGAGCGGCACCAGAACGTTGGTCTCCGGATAATAGGAGGCCAGACATCCCTCGGGAATGTCGTAGGGCACGACCTTGAAGCCGCGTGCCTCGCGCTTGCGCCCGTCTTCGCTGATGGTTTCCATGTCCACGCGCTCGTCTTCCGCAAGGCCTGCACGCTCCATGTCCTTTGGGTTCATGAAGACAACAAGCCGCTCACCAGTAACGCCCCGATAGCGATCATTGGCGCTGTAAACGGTGGTGTTGTACTGATCGTGGGAGCGCAGGGTCTGCAACACAAAGGCGTTGCCTTTGGCCTTGCGGGTCTGTTGGTAGACAGTTTCCTCCGGTAAGGGCGCTGAGGAGAACTCGGCCTTGCCTGTGGAGGTGAGCCAGCGGTGCTCCGCCGCCGTGTTGCCAAGATAAAACCCGCGCGGCTCGCGCACCCGTGTGTTGTAGTTCTTGAAGCCGGGAATGGTGGCGGAAATGCAGTCGCGGATCTTGTCGTAGTCGGCGATCATCTCATCCCAGTTCACCAGATCAGAGCCAAGGGTTGCCTTGGCGATGCCCGCAACAATGGCTGGCTCGGACTTGAGGTCCGGTGAGGCAGGGGGATTGATGCCACCTGAGGAATGCACCATGGACATGGAATCTTCCACGCTGATGATCTGCCGCCCGCCTTCCTGTTCGTCAAACTCTGTGCGGCCAAGGCAGGGCAGCACATAGGCCTTCTTGCCCACCATCAGGTGACTGCGGTTCAGTTTGGTTGCAATGTTGACGGTGAGGGTGCAGGCCCGCAAGGCCTCTTCCACCAACAGGGTATCCGGGGTGGCGCGGGCAAAGTTCCCGCCAAGGCTGACAAAGACCTTGGCCTTGCCGGACCTCATCATCTTGATGGCCTGAACCGCGTCGGCCCCATGCTCTCGCGGTGCCTTGAAGCCGAAGTAACGCTCCAGAGCTTGCAGGAACATCTCGTTTGGCTTTTCGGTGATGCCCATGGTGCGGTCGCCCTGCACATTGGAATGCCCGCGGACGGGACAGGCCCCTGCGCCGGGTTTGCCAATGTTGCCGCGCAGCAGCAGGAGGTTGGCAATCTCGCGAATGGTGTCAACGGAGTGCTTGTGCTGGGTAATGCCCATGGCCCAGGTGATGATGGTGCGGTCTGACTGGACGTAGATGACCGCTGCCTGTTCCATCTGTTCGCGGGTAAGGCCCGATTGGTCTTCAAGCTCGGCCCAAGAGGTTTCTTCTAGAGTTTTCTCATAGTCTTCAAGGCCCGTCGTATGGGCCTCAAGGAAAGCGCGGTCCAGCGCCCCGCCGCCGCGCACACGCTCGTAATCCAGCGCAAACACGGCCTTGGCAATGCCGCGCACCGCCGCCATGTCGCCGCCAAGCTTGGGCGCAAAGAAGTGGCTGGCAATGGGCGTGGAACCGCGGGCGATCATCTGCGCCTTGTCTTGCGGGTCGGCGAACTTCTCCAGCCCACGCTCCTTCAGCGGATTGAACGACACCACCTTGGCCCCGCGCTTGGCAGCATCTTTCAGCGCGGCCAGCATGCGCGGATGGTTGGTGCCCGGATTCTGACCGAAGACGAAGATGGCCTCTGCGTGCTCAAAGTCTTCTAGCTTGACGGTGCCCTTGCCAACGCCAATGGCCTTGGTGAGCGCAACCCCGCTTGCCTCGTGACACAGGTTGGAGCAGTCGGGGAAGTTGTTGGTGCCAAACACCCGGCCAAACAGCTGATACAGATAGGCCGCTTCGTTGCTGGCGCGGCCGGAGGTGTAAAACAGCGCCTCATTGGGGGAGGCGAGCGCCTTCAACTGCCGGCCGATGTCCGCAAAGGCCTCTTCCCAGCTCACCGCCTCAAAACGGTCGGTATCGCGATTGTAGCGCAGGGGCGTTGTCAACCGCCCCTGATTTTCCAGATCGAAATCCGAGTAGGTCAGCAGCTCGGAAAGGGTGTGCCGGGCAAACAGCTCCGGCGTTGCCCGCTTGGACGTGGCCTCCCATGTGACCGCCTTCACCCCGTTCTCGCAGAACTCGAAGGACGAACCGTGCTCCGGATCCCCCCAGGCGCAACCGGGGCAATCAAACCCGTCAGGCTGATTGGCCTTGAGCATGGTCTTTACACCCGAAACCACACCGGTTTCCCGCAGGATGGATTGCCCTACGCTTTTCAGAGCGCCCCACCCCCCGGCGGGGCCTTTGTAGGTGTTTAGATCCCGCTCATCGGCCATGTAGTTCCCTCCCGCTTGTTCTTCTTTGATGCTATTTTGCTTGAGTATAGCAGATGATGCCGTGCCCACGCTGGCACGACAAAAGGTTGAGATTGGCGTTCTCCGACAGCTTGACCGCAAGGTCGCTGGGGCTTGCCATCACAACCAGACTTGGCACGCCGCAGGTGACCGTTTTCTGAACGAGGTCCGCACTGCACCTGCTTGTGGTCATCACAAAGTCTATGGCCACGCCGGTCTTGAGGCCCGCGCCCAAAGCCTTGTCCAACGCATTGTGGCGGCCAATATCCTCCCGCACCGCATACTCGCCATTGGCAAGGGCTGCCACTGCCGCATGAAGACCGCCGCCATAGGTGTCGGAAAGGTGCTGGCGCTCGGTGAGCGTGCGCAGCGCTTCCTGAATGCGGTCATCCTCTGGCAGGTCCGTGCCTTGAAGCGGGGAGAGGGGACGCATGGCGGCAGACAGGCTGTCCACCCCGCACAGCCCGCATCCAGCGGTGCCGGTGAGCATGCGGCGACGGCGCAACGCCTCGAAGAAGCGATCATCATCGATCTGCAAATCGACGGTAAAGCCGAGCGCGTCATGGGCCTGCAGATGCACGGCGGCAAGATCAGCCGCGCTGGGCAAAATGCCTTCGCTCACGGCAAAGCCGATGGCAAAGTCTTCAAGGTCCTGCGGTGTGGCCATCAAGACCGCAAAGCCTTCCCCGTTCAAGGTGAAGGCGACCGGCGCTTCCGGTGCCAGCGTCAGCCCGCAGGCCTTGGCCTCCTCAGGCGTGTGGACGTGATGTCCTGTCATAAGCCCCCCCGAATAAGTGTCGGATCAATGCCCGATGGATCTGTTCAGTTTGCTCTCAATCACATGATCCAGCTTGCGCTTCACGTCCTCCCGAACCGGCGCGCTGGCGGACAAAATCTCGTCCGATTTCAAGAAGTCCATGACCTGAAACCGTTCAATGTCTGGACGCACAAGAATGTCAGGATGGCGGACCTGCAGCTTGCCAAGTGTAATGGACTGCATGAGGATCTGCATGGCGCCAAACATGGACTCGGTGCCCTTTGGCATGGAGCGGTCCTCACGGCGGATTGGCCTGCCCACCACATCCACCGCCACCACCACATCGCAGGTTTCCGGCAAGACGTCGAACGGCAACGGGTTCACGACCCCGCCATCAATCAGAACGCGCCCCTCCCAGTCCACCGGTTTGAACACATAAGGAATGGCGATACTGGCAGCTACGGCCCGCTTGGCAGGCCCGGCGCGAATGATCAACTCGCTGGAGTTGTAATAGTCCGCCGTGATCACGGACATGGGAATGGGGCACTCTTCAAGGCTTTCGGGAAGCGCACCCTCCGTGAAGATTTCGAGAACCTTCTGGGTGTTGAACTGCATCAGTCCGCTGCCGGAAAACATTTCGGAGATTTTCTTGGGTCGCAGCGCCCAAAGTTTGGACATGAGCGCGTTGCGCTCGCCAAAAACCCGCTGCACCAGCGCGTAGATATCGTCGCCGGACATGCCGCCCGCATAGCCGGTGCCAATCAGCGCACCAATGGAGGTGCCGGACATGGCATGTGGCTTCAGGCCCAGATCATCCAGCGCCTGAAGCACAGGAATGTGTGAGAGACCGCGGGCCCCGCCCCCACCAAGAGCAACACCAATACGAGGTTGAGACATTCGACTTTCCGCTGCCATCTCGTTGATTTCAAACTATCTCCAGCATAAGCAACGAAACGCCCGCTGCCAAACGCATAAATGGTCGAGCAACAGGGTTTGAAACGCAAGGCCTGCGCTGACACTATCGGTCAGAACTCAGTGCTTGGGGTTTTGCGTTCGCAAGTGCTCACGCGCCTTGCGCTGGATCCCGGATCTGCGTCTCGCTGCGCTCGACTTGTCCGGGATGACACGGGAGGGGGCTAAGCCGTTTACACCTCAATGCCGATTTTGCCGATATAGCCCTTGGCGAGGAACGCCTTTTGCGCCTCAATCAGGTCTTTCAACGGGTACTTGGCGGCGATGAGTGGCTTGATCTCGCCATTTTCAATATAGCGCACCAGATCCTCAAAAACCTTGTCCGGCTGCCGGGTGCTCCCCATCAGCGTGAGGTCTTGCAAGTACAATGTCCGTACGTCCAATTCAACGATTGGGCCCGCAATGGCACCAGACGCCACGTAGCGGCCCCCACTGACCAGCGTGTCGATGAGCTCCGGCCAGCGCGGGCCTGCCACCAGATCGACCACCACGTCGAACGCATGTTTTGGGTAAGCGCCATCCCGGTCCAGAACCGCGTCAGCACCAAGAGCTTTCAGGTCTTCCGCCTTTGCCAGTTTGGAGAGCGCGGTGACATGAGCCCCCCGGCGCTTGGCCAACTGAATGCCAGCAGACCCCACTCCGCCAGAAGCCCCGGTGATCAAAACGCGCTCTGCACCCACATTGGCCTTCTGCATCATGCCCTCAGCGGTGGAATAGGCGCAGGGGAAAGACGCCAACTCCAGATCAGAGAGCGCGGAGGAAACCTTCAAGACATCGTGGGAAGGCGCCGTGGCATACTCGGCAAATCCGCCGTCGTATTCAGAGCCAAAAGTGATAAGGGGCACGCCAAGGCGGGCGGCATTGAAGGTCTGCATGGGGCGCACCAGCACACGTTCGCCAACGCGCGATGCATCGACACTCGCTCCGACCGCAACAATGGTGCCGCAGCAGTCAGCCCCCTGAATGCGGGGAAATTCCAAAGGCTTGCCGGACCATCCGCCATCCTCGAAGTCAGACCCGTCAGCGCCAGAGGCGGTGCTCTCCGTGGTGCCGCGAACGGCCTTGGAGTACCAGCCCACGCGGGTGTTGATGTCGGTGTTGTTGACAGAAGCAGCTCCGACCTTGATGAGCACCTCATCGGCCTTGGGGGTGGGAACCGGCAAATCCTCCCGCCATTCCAACGCCTCAAAGCCGCCATGGCCCGTTAACACCATACCCTTCATTGTGCTCGGAACAGTCACAGGAACCTCCTTTGCGTTCGTAAAACGATCGTTCTACTTGAAAGGGGTAGAGCAATCGTTCTACTGTTGTCAACCATGAACGAGACACAGATAAAAATCGCGCGCGGACTGGAGCAGGCCTTCGTGCAACACGGCTTTGCCGAGCCGGGCGTGGACGACCTGAAAGCGGCCTCCGGCGTGAGCTTGCGCACGCTCTACAAGTATTTTCCATCCAGAGAAGACATGGTGTTGGGCGCACTGGAGTTTCGCCATCAACGCTATCTGGCGCTGCTGACCCAAGACCTGCCAGGCTCGCCTGAAGCGGCGCTCGATCCGCTTATCGATAGAATTGCACAATGGATGTGTGAGGAAGCAAGAAACGGCTGCCTTTTTCATGGTGCTGTCGCGGCCCATCCAGATAATGTGAAATTGCGACGGCTTCTTGAGACTCACAAACGTGAGGTGACCGGGATCCTTGCCGAGAAGCTGGACCTGCCAACGTCACATGAAGAAATTGCGGTAATTCACGAGGGGCTCCTGCAAGCATGGGGCCTGCACGGAAAAAGCGCGGCTGCGGCTGCCAAAAGACTGCTGGCGTTGATGCTCAACGTGAAAGAGGCAGCTTGAACATAGAACTGGGGATGCGCATGGCGCAGGAAGTCAGCAGCAAGACGGTGTCAATCACCTCTTGCAGTGAAGCGTGGGAAGTGATGGTGCTGGAGCCGCAAACCCCGAAACGTCTGGTAATCTTCGCTGCCGGGCGCGGCGGTGACCCTGAACGGCACCGGCCCTTGCTGACAGCGCTGGCGGGCAAGGGCGCTATCGTACTGGCACCGCATTTTGACCTGATGGTGTCGCCTGTACCCAGCGACCATGACCTGCGCGAGCGGGCTGAAATCATCCGAGACGCTCTGTCAAAGCTTTGTGACACAAACCTGCCTCTGGTCGGCGTCGGGCACTCCATTGGCACAACCATCTTGCTGTTGCTTTCTGGTGCCCATGCCATGCTTTCCTCGGGCGACAAGGTGGTGTTGAGGCGCACGCTGGACTTTGAGCGACTGGTGCTCATGACCCCACCAACGGACTTCTTTGGGATACCGGGGGCCTTGGATCAGGTGTCGGTGCCCATCCAGACGTGGGCAGGAACCGAAGATGAAGTGACCAGTGTGGATCAGGCTGAGCGGATTCGCGACCTTCTGGTTCCGCGGGTGCCGGTGGACCTGCGCATTGTGGAAGGAGCAGGGCACTTTACCTTCATGGATGCGCCGCCGCCATATGTGCGCGACAGCTACCCCAATCGCGGCGCTTTCAGCACCCGCCTTGCCAAGGAAGTGGGCGCGTATCTGGGGCTCTGATGCAAATCAGCCCCGCTTTTGGCGGGGCTGAAAGGAATTTCTTCAGGTCTTGAAAAGCCTTAGCTTTGCTGCTCGCGTTCAATGGCGCGCCAGCCAATGTCGGTGCGGTTAAAGCCCTCTGGCCACTTGATCTTGTCAATAGCGGCATAGGCCTTTGCCTGAGCCTCGGACACGGTCTTGCCACGGGCGGTGATGTTCAGAACCCGGCCACCTGAGGCCGTGATGGCACCATTGATGAGCTTGGTGCCAGCGTGAAAGATTTCTACATCCGGATCGCTAGACGCTTCTTCAAGCCCTTCAATCACGCTGCCGCGCTCATAGCTGCCCGGATAGCCCTTGGCTGCCATGACAACGGTAATGGCAGGCTCGTCGGTCCAGTTGGTTTCCAGATCGTCCAGAATGCCTTCCGAACAGGCGAGAAGAAGGGGCAGAACATCGCCCTTGAGACGCATCATCAGAACCTGACACTCAGGGTCGCCAAAGCGCACGTTGTACTCAATGAGCTTCGGTCCGTCCTTTGTGATCATGAGCCCGGCGTAGAGCACGCCCTTGAACGGGCACCCTTGCGCCTTCATGTCGGCAATGGTTGGCTTGATGATCTCGCGCATGACGCGCTCAACCATCTCTTCGGTCATGACGGGTGCTGGTGAATAGGCCCCCATGCCGCCCGTGTTCGGGCCTTCGTCATTGTCGAAGGCGCGCTTGTGGTCCTGTGCGGTGGGAAGCGGAAGGGCGTTGTCTCCATCAGAAAGCACGAAGAAGCTGGCTTCTTCTCCTTCAAGGAACTCCTCGATCACCACTTCCGCGCCTGCTTCGCCAAAGGTGCCGTCAAAGCACTCGTCGATGGCAGCAAGCGCTGTGGCTTCATCCATGGCAATGGTGACGCCCTTGCCGGCAGCAAGGCCATCTGCCTTGATGACGATTGGCGCACCTTGTTTGACCACGTATGCCTTGGCCTCATCGGCTTTCACAAAGCGACCATAGGCGGCAGTGGGAACGCCGGCGCGCATGCACATTTCCTTGGTGAAGGCTTTTGAACCTTCAAGGCGGGCAGCGGCCTTGGATGGACCAAACGTGCGGATGTTGTTTGCTTCCAGCGTGTCTGCGATGCCGTCAACCAGGGGCACTTCCGGGCCGACCACGACAAAAGTGATGCCATGTTCTTCGCAGAACTCCACCACCGCCTTGTGGTCTGTTACGTCCAGCGTCACGTTCTCAGCGATCTCGGTGGTCCCTGCGTTACCCGGCGCAAGATAGAGCTTGTTGAGAACAGGAGACTTGGAAAGCGCCCAAGCCAGAGCGTGTTCACGGCCGCCAGAGCCGATGAGAAGGACGTTCATGGTGGTGTAACCCTGAATTTTGAGTGTGGGACAGGTGGTGTCCCGATCCGTCTTTTTATGCAGGAGCCTGTAGCAGGTTTGCTGCGGCTCGTAAACGCGACAACCCGAAGGATCTTGTAGAATGCCGCTCTCTCCGTTCGAGGCGCACAGCGTATCGCCCTTCAACCAGCAACAGTTCCTCGCTTTTGTTCGTGAACAGGCAGCACTGGGCCGCATTGATATGGACGAGGAACAGATTGCCACCCTTAGGGTTCTGCTGGTGGACGCCTCAGAAGGGCAGGCGTGGCTGCTCACCCGCGATGGGGTGGCTTGTGGCTTTGCGGTCTGCGGATTCTTGTTGTCGGTGGCGGTTCAGGGCCGGATCGCCGTCTTCGATTATCTGGAGGTAACAGCGCGAGAGGAAGCGTTGCTGGCCTGGGCCACCCTGTTGGCGCAGATTGAGGACGATCTGCAAACGCTGGACATTCACCAGATGGTTTTGGAAGTGCGCAGCGGTGAGGCAGACAAGCATCAGGTCATGGATCAGCGCGACTATTCCCCTTCCGAACCATTGGTGATGCGCAAGCCGCTGAGGGGCAACCGCGACTTCAAGGTACGCCTTTGAAGCGATCCCGAAGCGCGGGGCGCTCTGCGATAAACACGGGGCATTGTTGAAAACACCCACAAGCCCCGCTTGACGGCAGCGGTCTGGGGCACGAAAACGTGTGCCAGATGCGATTTTGCTTTACGGACCAGCGCGGGGACCTTGGGATGTTCAACATCTTTGGCACGAAAGACACCGGACCAGTGGCAGATGCGGTGAAACGCCATTGGGTGGACACCACGCTGCCAGCGTATTTGCGTCCCTATGCGCGCCTTGCCCGCTGGGAGCGCCCAATCGGCTGGTGGTTACTGCTCTGGCCATGCCTGTGGTCCTTGTCCATGGCAACGGTGGCATCTGGCCAGACCATGCCGAACTTCTGGTACATCTTCCTGTTCTGGGCGGGCGCAGTGGCCATGCGTGGGGCGGGCTGTACCTATAACGATCTGGTGGACCGGGACATTGACGACAAGGTTGAACGCACCCGTTCCCGTCCCATCCCCGCCGGTCAGGTCACGCCCAAGCAAGCCCTCCTGTTTCTGGTGCTTCAGGCGCTGGTAGGGTTGGTGGTTCTGCTTCAGTTCAACACCTTCACCATTGTCTTGGGTGCAAGCTCCCTGCTGGTCGTGGCGCTATATCCGTTCATGAAGCGCGTGACCGACTGGCCACAGTTGTTCCTGGGCCTTGCGTTCTCATGGGGGGCGTTGGTCGGGTGGTCTGCCACAATGGGCTCGTTGAGTGCCGCGCCGTTCCTTGTGTATGCAGGTGGCATTTTATGGACCATCGGGTATGACACCATCTACGCCCATCAGGACAAGGAGGACGACGCACTGGTTGGTGTGCGCTCCACTGCGCGGCTGTTTGGTGAAAAGACCAAGCTCGCGCTCGTGCTGCTGTATGGCGGGGCAACGGTGCTGTTCGCCCTTGCGTTTTACATCGCTGGCATGGGCTGGATCAGCTACGTTGGCCTTCTGGCAGGTGCGGCGCATCTGGGCTGGCAGATGAACGCGCTTGACATCGACAACCCCGATGAGTGCCTGCGCCTGTTCAAGTCCAACACCCAATATGGCTGGCTGCTGTTTATCGGTCTTTTGCTTGATCTCTGGATCTAGGAGAGCTCCAGCGGTGCCACCTGAAAGTTGCTGACGTGCTTCATGCGGGTGAGGTCACCCGGCTGGCGGCCCACAAGAAACCGCGGACGGTTCTTGGTGTGTCCGCGGGTCTTGCGGCGCGGCAAAGGATTGCGCCGATAAAGGCTCTGAGGGGCATTGGCCACCTTGCTCAGACCCGTGTCTTCATCCACCAGCAGCAAGGGCAGGGCCAGCGCCTTGGCCCAAAGCTGCCATTCGGCCACGATATCTGCTAGGTCATTGGCTTCGAACAGAGGAACGCGCAGACCCGGACGGGGGTGGCGCAACTCCAGAACCATGCGCGGGCGGCCCGCCAGCTGCGCTTCATCAGACCGCAGCACAACGGCCACCCCGTCAAAGGCGGTGGTGGGGTAGGACCGGCGCACAAGAACCGACCCAATAAATTCGGTGATTTCGACTTGCTCTCGGCTAATGGTAACACCAACTGTAGCGCTGACACGGATGCAGCTCTCGATCGGTTCTACCGTTGCCGTAAATGAGATTGGAAGCTGGCCAGGATTTGCAATTGAAACAAACCCTGGCGCTGATGCTTCCATCGAATGATGGTGACGCCCCACGACACTGCCCTGTTTGATTTGCCCGTCTGTTTATTCTTAGTGCGGGCTGGTTATGGAGTTCAGTTTACGGGGGCTTGTTAGGCATCTGCTTAAGAAACACGGTTAAATTTCCGTGTCTTTGAAGAGGGTTAGCAAATGGTGACCGAAGTGAGACGAACAGGGACGGGCATGTGCGCATCCCCAGTCTGTTGACGCTGTCGTCAAGCGGGGCGGAAATATTCGCGCTTCAAACTTGCCCGCTTGGAAAATGCAGCCTAAACACCAATGACGAGTGATGGAGGCCGATGACTGATGACTGACGTAAAAGCCAAAACGCAACTGGAAGAGCACGCCCTGCAACTTGTGGAAGCTGCCATGAAAGCAGGAGCAGATGCTGCCGACGCCGTGGCTGTGACCGGCTCCTCCCTCGGTGTTCAGGTGCGGGAAGGCAAGGTGGAATCTACCGACCGTGCGGAAGGCGAAGACTTCACGCTGCGCGTCTTCATTGGAAAGCAGGTTGCCAGCGTCTCCAGCAATGGCATCGCAGACCCTAAAGGACTGGCGGAACGCGCCGTGGCAATGGCCAAGGTGGTGCCTGAAGACCCCTACACCAGTCTGGCTGATGCAGACCGGCTGCTCAAAGACATCCCTCAGCTTGATTTGAAAGACCCGCGCGAAGTCACAGCGCAGGAGTTGACCGAACTGGCGCTTGAAGCCGAAGCCGCTGGCCTTGCCGTCGATGGCGTGACCAAGTCTGGCGGAGCGGGCGCTGGCTGGGGCACCTCTGGCCTTGTGCTGGCCACCAGCCATGGTTTCCTCGGCGCTTATGAACGCTCTCGCACCAGCTTTTCCATGACCGCAGTGGCGGGGGATGGCACGGCGATGGAGCGCGACTACGAGTTCGATTCCCGCACCTACTGGGATGAGCTTACCGACCCGAAAGACGTGGGCAAAATTGCGGGAGAGCGGGCGGTTCGTCGCCTGAACCCAAGAAAGATAAACACCACCCAAGTGCCCGTTATCTATGAGCCGCGCACGGCGCGCTCCCTGCTGGGACACTTTGCCGGTGCCATCAACGGTGCAAGCATTGCCCGTGGCACAAGCTTCTTGAAAGACCGCATGGGTGAGCAGGTGTTTGGCACAACCATCAAGATCACCGATGATCCGCACAAGCCGCGTGGCGGGGCAACCATGCCCTTTGATGCGGAAGGAACGGGCGCTCAGAAGCTGGAGCTGATCATTGACGGTGTGTTGCAGACGTGGTTGCTGGATGGAGCCGCCGCAAAGGAACTGGGACTGACGCCCAACGGCCGCGCACGCCGTTCCGGCTCCACCACATCGCCGGGTGCGACCAACCTGACGCTTGCTCCCGGGACCAAGACACCTGAAGACATGATGAAAGAGATCGGTACGGGCCTTCTTGTCACAGACCTGATTGGTCATGGTGCTAATGGCATTACCGGTGATTACTCACGCGGCGCCTCCGGGTTCTGGTTTGAAAACGGTGAGCTGCTCTATCCGGTGAGCGAAATCACCATTGCAGGAAACATGAAGGACATGTTCCTGAACCTGACACCTGCCAGCGATCTGGATGATCGCTACGCCGTTGCAACCCCCTCCGTAGCCATTGAAGGACTGACGATTGCAGGAAGCTGATAACGAAAACCTCGAGGATCTTGAGCTTCTTGTCGATTGCGCCCGAGAAGGGGGCAAAATCGCTCTCAAGTACTTTGGCAACAACCCGCGCAGCTGGCTCAAGGCAGGCGATAGCCCTGTGAGCGTGGCGGACATTGAAGTGGACCAGTTCCTGTCTCGCGAGTTGCGCGATGCACGCCCGGACTATGGCTGGCTTTCAGAGGAGACCGAGGACGACCTCAGTCGCCTTGATCATGCACGCATCTTCGTGGTGGACCCTATCGACGGAACGGGTGCTTTTTTGGGCGGCCAAACCGAGTGGTGTCTGTCCCTTGCCGTGGTGGAAAACCAGCGTCCCAGCGTTGGCGTCATTTACTGCCCGGTGCGCGATGAACTGATCACCGCCGTGACCGGAGGCGGGGCGTTCCTGAACGGCGACAAGATCAAGGCCTCAAATCTCGGCAGTCTGGAAGGGGCCAAGGTGGCCGGGCCGAAGACCTTGCTGGATTCTGAAGAAGCCAAAGCCTCTGGCCTGATCTACGCCCCGTACATCCGATCTCTGGCCTACAGATTCGCCATGGTCGCCGCTGGACGGCTGGATGCAGGCACCGCACGAGCTCGAGCGCGGGACTGGGATCTGGCTGCAGCCGATCGTATCCTTACGGAAGCCGGTGGACAGCTGGTGGATATGAACGGAAATGCGCTTCTCTACAACAAATCGACCACAAAACACCCGGCTTTGGTGGCATCTGCGCGCGGACTGTTTAATAAGCTTCAGGTAATGGCTACTACGCATTAGTAGGGTCACTTAATTTTCGACATAACTGCGCAACTTGGTGTTGGAGAGAAACATGACTGGGCAAGAAAACACTACACAGCTTCTGCATCTGGTATTCGGTGGTGAGCTGGACGATCCAAGCGAAATTCACTTCCGCGATTTGAATGATCTGGACATTGTAGGCATCTTCCCAAACTACGCTGAAGCTCACGTTGCCTGGAAGGCAAAGGCACAAAGCACAGTGGACAATGCCCACATGCGGTACTTTATCGTCCACATGCACCGTTTGCTCGATCCGCAAAACGAGGGTAAATAAGCGCCGGCGGCAAGGGCACGCCGTAACGCTCATATGAATGGATAGAAATGCTGAAGAAGTTGGGGCGCCATCCCATTGTTCTGAAATTGCTGGGCAATGCGTTGGCCTATTATTTGTGGCTGGTGCGCAGAACAAGCACACTTACCATGGAGCCAGCCAACTTCTATGAGGCGCACGCCTCTGACCAGCCTTTCGTTCTCGCCATGTGGCATGGCCAGCACTTTATGGTGCCGTTTGCGCGGCCCAAAGACTGGCCATGCAGTGTCATGATCTCTCGCAGCAATGACGGGGAGATCAACGCCATTGCCGCTTCCAAGCTTGGCATTGGCCTTATCCGTGCCTCCGGCTCTCAGCGTCAAGACCAGATCGCCAAACGTGGCGGTGTTCGTGGGTTTGTCGCCGCATTGCGCGCCCTCAAGCAGGGCATCACCATGGGGATGACCGCAGATGTGCCAAAGGGCCCTGCGAGAAAAGCGGGCATGGGTATTGTTCAGCTTGCAAAACACTCAGGTCGCCCGCTGCTTCCCATTGCTATTGCAACCAGCCGACACTACGATTTTAACAGCTGGGACAAAGCCAGCCTGAACCTGCCTTTCAGCAAGATCGGTCTGGTTTTTGGTGAGCCCATTCCAGTGCCAGAAGATGCCAGTGAGGCTGATCTGGAAATGTATCGCCTGAAACTGGAAAACGCCATGAATGAGGCCACGGACAGAGCCTATGCCATTGCAAAGGGACGCAAGTCCTAGAATGGCGTCCATGTTGCTGACGACCTACAGAGCGCTGGGCGCTGCGGCGAACCCTCTGCTCCGCGTGTTCCACAGAAGGCGCGTCAAATCAGGCAAGGAAGACGTCTCCCGGCGCGAAGAACGTTTTGGCCGTGCATCCGTTGCGCGCCCGCAAGGGCGTCTGGCTTGGATCCACGCCGCGAGTGTGGGAGAGGCCAATGCGGTGTTGCCATTGGTGCGCGCGACAATCGAACGGGGCTTCAAGGTGGTGATGACCACCGGAACGCTGACCTCCGCACAGGTCGTGGCGCAGATTGAACTGGAGGGCCTTATCCACCAGTTTGTCCCTTATGACACGCTGCCAAACATCAATCGGTTTCTCGATCACTGGCAACCTGAACTCGCGATCACCGTCGAATCTGAAATTTGGCCAGTGATGATCACCGAGCTGGAACGCCGCAAGGTGCCGCTGATTGTCATCAATGGCCGTATGTCTGAAGGCTCGTTCCGCAACTGGCAGCGCGTTGGCGGGCTCGCTCGATCCGTATTCGGCGCACTGAAGATGGTTGTGGCCCAATCCGACGCCGACGCGGAACGCTTCAAGCGGCTGGGTGTGGCGAGCGCAGTCAACGCAGGCAACATCAAGTTCGACGGGAAAGCGCCCTCGTTCGACCCTGAGGCGGTGCAGGAGCTGCAACAGCGCATTGGTCAGCGCCCTGTCTGGGTGGCCGCAAGTACCCATCCGGGTGAAGAAACACAGGTGCTTGAAACGCATCGCTTGCTCACGCGGGCCTTCCCGACGCTGCTGACAATCATTGTGCCCCGCCACCCCAAGCGGGGGCAGCTGATCGCCGAGGAGATCGCAGGCTTCGGGCTCTCAGTGGCGCAGCGCTCCAAGGGCGAAGAGATCACGCCGGACACCGATGTGTATCTAGCGGATACGCTGGGCGAACTTGGGCTGTTCTACAAGCTGGCTTCCATTGTGTTTGTTGGCGGATCGCTGGTGCCCATTGGGGGCCACAACCTGCTCGAACCTGCTCAACTGCATTGCGCAATCATATCTGGTGGCAACACGACGAACTTTGCAGCCGTCTATCGGCAGTTCAACCGCGAAGGCGGGGCTCTCAAAGCCAGCAATCCGGTGGAGCTTGCCGCTGCAGTGGAGCGGCTTCTGAACTCCCCGGAAGAGACAGAGCAACTGGCTGTGAAGGCTGCTGAGTTGGTTGCCGCCGGAGCCGGTGCCTTGAACCAGACGCTCGAGGCGCTTGAGCCTTTCCTGCGACAGGAAACCTCCCGACAACGAACTAAGGGCGAGGTCTGACGTCGTGCCTAGAAAAGCTCCCGCATTTTGGTGGTCACCGACACAGACTTGGCAGTCTGTTGCCTTGGCTCCGCTCGGCGTGGCCTATGGTTTGATCACCAGCGGACGCATGAAGCAGGCATCCCAGTACACGTCCCGCCTGCCGGTCATCTGCATTGGCAACTTCACGGTTGGTGGCTCCGGCAAGACACCATTTGCCTTGGCGCTGGCGAAAATGTTGAAGGCGGCAGGCTACAAGCCGGCTTTCTTGCTGCGCGGCTACGGCGGCACGCAGAAGGGCGCAGTGCATGTGGACACCGCCAAGCACAGGTCAAAGGATGTGGGCGATGAAGCATTGCTGCTCTCGCGCTGTGCACCAACCTATGTCAGCATCGACCGCGTGCAAGGCGCCAAGCTCATCGAACAATCGGATGCAGAGGTGATCTTGATGGATGATGGGTTTCAGAACCCATCTCTGCACAAGGACATCTCCCTCGTTGTGGTGGATGCAGCGACGGGCGTTGGCAACAACATGTGCCTGCCCGCAGGCCCGCTAAGGGCTCCGGTCAAGTCGCAGATCAAGCATGCGGATATGATGGTTCTGGTCGGTGAAGGCGCGGGCGCGGATCGGGCGCTGCGCTATGCGGCGCGCAGCGGTCTGGAGGTCATGCGGGCCCAGATCGAAGCGCAATATCCGGGCAGCGTCGATGGGGAGCGCGTGGTCGCCTTCGCTGGCATTGGCCGACCGCAAAAGGTGTTTGATACGCTCAGAGAAGTCGGTGCCGAGCTGGTGGAGACCATCGAATATCCCGACCATCACTCCTACACCGAAGAGGATGCAGAATACATACTCTCGCTGGTTGAGGGCAAGGATCTGCTGCCGGTTACCACCTCAAAGGACTTTGTTCGCATCAAGAACAGTCCTGAGGATATGCTGGCGCGGCTTGCAAACAAAACGGCAGTGCTGGATGTGGAAATGAAGATAAGCGACGCGGAGCGGCTGATGAAACACATCACCACAAAGCTCCAGGACCGCTTGTATGATCTTCCGCGCGGCTAGCAGCGCGTTGGCGCTTTAAGCGACGCCTCCGGCTTCTTCGTAGCGCTTTACGGAGGCAATCACGTCCACATAGGCTTCCTGACGTGAAACGCTCCAGTACTTCAGCTCGTCCAGCGGAATTGCTTCGCCAGTCACGGCGCAGCGCACGAAGTCACCCGGAGAAAGCACCTGATAGTCACCATCCAGATAACGGATTTTGGCTTCGCCCGGGATGCGTGGTGTGTCCAGTTTGTTCATCATGGTTTTCGTAATTCCTGTTTTATCGTTTCATAACGCGTGACGTATGAAAACGCCAGCCCTAGCGCGTGCGGATGGGCTGTTGGGATTGGAGCGCATCGGCGGGCAGGTCCGCCGTTGCCGCTTCGCTGGACACCGCCGCGTTCTCGTTCTTGCTGCGCAACTTGGCAAGCACCCGCCAGCAGATGATCTGGGCTGCAATTGCAAACAGCACGCCGCCAATCGCCTGACCGGCCAGCACGCCGTTGGCGCCGAAGTAAGCTCCGCCAACCCAGGTGAACGGAATGGTGCCCAGAGTAGCCCGGCCCCAGTTGAACAGGGTGGAATAGAGCGGGAAACCCAGATTGTTGAACGCGGCGTTGGTAACGAAAAGAGCTGCATTGAACAGGAACCCAGCGGCGGCAAAGGTGCAGAAGAAGGCCAGAAGATCCCGGCTGTCCCCTGTCGCGTTGAACAAATAGGCCAGAGGTTCTTGCAGCAGGAACAAAAGCGCCCACGCCAACAGCGAATAGATGATCACGAAGATCAGCGCATCCTTGAGGGCCCGGTTGAGCCGGTCAAACAGGCCAGCCCCAAGGTTCTGGCCAAGGATCGGGCCAACCGCGCCTGACAGCGCGAACAGCGCCCCAAACGCCACAGGGATGACGCGGCCCACAATCGCCCATCCGGCGACGGCTTCATCGCCAAAGGCGGCGATTTCCATGGTGACCCACGCGTTCCCGACCGGGGTTGCCACGTTGGTCAAAACGGCAGGCAGGGCAACAGCCATTAGCGCCTTCAGGTCTTCGCGGGCGTGCAGAAGTTCAGGCTTGCCCAGAAGGTTGTGAATGTGAATGGTGGCCCACAATCCCACCGCAACCATGGCGACGCGCGACAAGACAGACACGATGGCAGCGCCGTCGATGCCGAGGCCGAACAGAAAGATGAAGACGGGATCGAGCAGGGCAATGATGACACCACCAAGGAGCGTCAGGTACATCGCCCGTTTGGCGTCTCCCACGGCGCGCAGCAGCGCAGAGAGCACCATGCCCATGCACAACAGCGGCATGGATGGGACGACGATTTGCAAGTAGCCGAGCGCGAAGTCATAGGTGGGGCCCGAGGCACCGAGAACGGCAATCAGGTCTCCCAGAATGGGAAAGAGCGCCGCTGCCATCAGGCATGCCACCGTGAACGATGCCGCCAACGCCACACCAGCCATACGGCGCGCGGCCTTTGCATCGCCAGCCCCCAAGCGACGGGAAACAGTCGCACTGGCTGCAATGGAAAGGCCGATGCCCACAGCGGTGTTGAAGAACATGATGGTGCCAGCGTAGCCAATGGCCGCTGCCAGCTCTGCCACGCCAAGCTGCGAGATGTAGAACAGGTTCGCGAAGTCAACAATGAAGATCGCAACCAGACCGATGGAGCCGGTAGAGGTCATCACCAGCACATGGTGCATGGTCGAGCCCTGCGTGAACTTTGCCTGGCTTCGTGCTGCCGGGGAAGGGGAGGTCATGGGGTGTCTTATCTCGATTGTTTGGGTGCAGGCATGGGCGTGTCCGCAGAGAGTGTTTCAATCACG
Source organism: Nesiotobacter zosterae (assembly GCF_033843645.1). Classification (NCBI taxonomy): domain Bacteria; kingdom Pseudomonadati; phylum Pseudomonadota; class Alphaproteobacteria; order Hyphomicrobiales; family Stappiaceae; genus Nesiotobacter; species Nesiotobacter zosterae. Next base: position 173,702 of record NZ_JAWXVZ010000003.1, read on the forward strand.
CGGCATTCACCAATGCGGCCTTCGCAGCTGTGGTCCAGCATGCGCGTAAGCTCGGTACGCAACATCTCCAGTCGGCGGATCTTTTCTTCCACCTCCGAAAGATGCGCGGCGGCAATTTTGTCGGCATCCTTGCAAATGGCTTCGGGGTGTTCGCTAAGCTCCATGAGCTCGCCGATCATCTCCAGTGAAAACCCAAGATCTCGGCCATGGCGAATGAAGGCAAGACGGCGCAGATGGTCTTCGCTATAGCGCCGCTGACCACCCTCGGTGCGCGGCGGTGCTGGCAGCAGACCGCGTTGCTCATAGAAGCGGATGGTCTGCACCTTGGTGCCCGTGCATTGGGCCAAAGTGCCTATCGAGTAGTCTTGCGGCATGAGTGCGCTTTCAAAATCCTTCAATGACTGAAGGTTTATTTGGCGCAGCCATGCCCACAAATCAAGTTGGAATTACGGATGGTTGCTTTCTTGCGGCCTTGCGTGAGAAGCGGCGCTCTGGCTTGGCGTGCGCTGGTGAAGCTTTTCAGAGCCCGCATAGGTGCCGCCCTCAAGCTGCATCTGCAAGCGTTCCTCGTCACGTGCCCGTACATCGGCTTCGATCTCGGAAATACGGTCCTGTGGCAGGCCAAGGAACGAGAGCGCCGTGCGTCCGAACACCAGACTGGATTCAAACGTCTCGCGGATCTGAAAGTCCACACCAAGGCGATGCAGATCAAGCGCATGGGCCCGGTCTGTCGCGCGGCAATAGATGGCAGCTTTCGGAAACTCAGCACGGATCTGCTTCACGGCTTGGCGCATCACCTGATCGTTCTCGATACACAGGGCAATCAAGGTTGCAGTGTCACCGCCTGCCGCCTTTAGCACGTCAAGACGCGTGGCATCACCGTAGTAGATGCTGTAGCCAAGTTTGCGCGCGTAGTTGATGCGGTCCGGGCGGTTGTCCAGCGCGGTAATCGAGATGCCTTCAGAAGTCAGCATCTGAGAAACCATCATGCCAAAGCGACCGAAGCCGACGATCAACACGCTTGGGTGCGCTTCACTGAACCCTTCAATGTGTTCTGACGTGACACCGGCCTTGTTGAGGCGTGCAGCTACAAAATCCAGTCCCATCCCGGCGATCGGAGTGAGCAGCATGGACAGGATCACGATTGCGGTCAGGATGTTGTTGGTTTCAAGCGGCAGAATGGCGCTGCCCGCAGCTGCGGCAAACAGCACAAAGGCAAACTCACCCCCTTGAGGCAGCGTTACCGCAATACGAAGCGCGTCCGAGTTGTTGGAGCCGAAGGTGCGGGCCAGCGCCCAGATGATGATGCCTTTGATCAGCATCAGGGCCAGCACACCCACAGCCACAATCAACCAGTTGGCTGCAATGATATCGAGCTGAAGGGCCATGCCCACGGCAATGAAGAACAAACCCATCAAAAGAGAACGGAAGGGCTCAATGTCTGCTTCGAGCGTATGGCGGAAGCTTGATTCAGCAAGCATGACGCCAGAAAGGAACGCACCAAGCGCCATCGACAGGCCCACCAGCTGCATCAAGCCTGCACTACCCAAGGCGACAAGCAGAGCCGCAGCCAGCATGACCTCTCGAGCGCGGCTGGACGCCAGAAAACTGAACACCGGAGAAAGCAGATACCGCCCTGCAAGAACAACACCGGCCACCGCACCCACGATCATCACCACTTCAAACGCCAGTTCGGCGTAAGAACTGGGGCCCATTTTCGGCGACAGCAACGCGACCATGGACAGCAGCGGCACGATGGACATGTCCTGAAACAACAGAATGCCGAAGGCGCGCTGACCATATGGCGCACCAAGTTGGCCGCGTTCCTGCAAGATCTGAATGGCAAATGCGGTTGAAGACAGCGCAAGCCCAAAGCCTGCCACCAGCGCCACGTTCATGGGCTGGCCAATGAGCCACAACAGCGCGCAGAGGACGATCCCCGAAACAATCACCTGAGAAGACCCAAGGCCGAATATGTCTCGTTTCATCTTCCAGAGGCGGGCTGGCTCCAACTCCAGCCCGATGACAAATAAGAGGAGGACGACCCCCAGTTCGGCAAAGGTCAGAATTTGGTGCGCATCACTGAAGAAATTTAGGCCGAAGGGGCCAATCGCAAGCCCGGCGAGCAGATAGCCCACCACCGAACCGAGACCAATGCGTTTGGCCAGCGGAACCGCGACGACGGCTGCCGACAAGAACATGATGGTTTCGACGAAAAACGGCGGGACGTGGGGCTCGGCCATTGAAGGGCTAATTCCTGTGAGTATGCGGTTAATTTCAACGTACTGGCGGTCTTCATTGAAGGATAGCCAGAAATACTCAACGAGCAATTACAGTTTCTTGACCGTTTGGCCAAAGAAAGGTGGTGTTGCTCCTTAAGTACAACCGCGAGCGCAGGGAACAGGGCGCGAGGGGCGTTCTGCTAGGTATTGAGAAGCTTGTAGCGGGTCAAAATCGCCTTGAGACTCTGTGGATCCTCATAAAGGTGTGATTTAAGACCCGCTTCCTGTGCGCCGTGCACGTTCGCTAACTTATCGTCAATGAAAAGTGTGGCGTGGGTAGGGTAGCCGTAGTGCTCACAGATTCTGCGGAAAACCTGTGGATCAGGCTTTTTGCAGAAAAATTCCGCTGAAACATGGATGTTGTCGCCGAAAATCTCGATGGCTTCCGGCGCGCATGTCTCCAGTCCGGCCTTGTAAAGAAAGCCATTGTTGGTCAGCACGGCGGCGTCAACGTTCTCGGCAACCTGATTGGCCAAAGCAAGCACCTGCGGGCGAGGGCGCATCATGGACCGGCGTATGCGAAAGAACTCCTCCATGGTGATGGGGTAGCCCAGACGTTCTGCAAACCCGGCCAAATGACCTTCGGCTGTGTCGGGGTCGCCCGCGTCGGCCCCTTCATCAAATCCAGAGCCCCAGATGGCGGCTTCGACCTCCGCGCTGGGGCGATCTGCGAGCCGCGCATACGCTTCTACACGGCCAGGCTCGTCGAAATCGTAGAGGACGCCGTCTTGGTCGAAAACGACAAAATCAACGCGTTCCATTATCGTGGCCATTTGATCTCGCAGAGTGCCGTTGAGCTATCAGGTTGCGGTGCCGCCCACAGTCATGGCGTTGATGCGCATGGAGGGCTGGCCGACGCCAACAGGCACGCCTTGCCCAGCTTTGCCGCAGGTGCCGATGCCAGGGTCCAGTTTCATGTCATTGCCGATCATGGCGACGCGGGTGAGAGCGTCCGGTCCGTTGCCAATGAGCATGGCCCCTTTGATGGGCGCACCCACCTTGCCATTTTCGACCTTGTAGGCCTCAGTGCAGGAGAACACGAATTTGCCGGAGGTGATGTCCACCTGTCCGCCGCCGAAGGAAACGGCATAAATGCCATCCTTGACGCTTTCAATGATTTCCTGCGGGTCCTTGTCGCCATTCTCCATGATCGTGTTGGTCATGCGCGGCATGGGCTGGTGTTCAAACGACTCGCGACGACCATTGCCGGTCGGTTCCACGCCCATCAGACGGGCGTTCTGGCGGTCCTGCATGTATCCGACAAGAATGCCGTCCTCGATCAAGGTCGTCCGGTTGGTTGGCGTCCCCTCATCATCGACAGACAGCGAACCGCGGCGGTTGGCAATGGTGCCGTCGTCTACAATGGTGACGCCTTTGGCGGCAACGCGTTCGCCCATGAGACCGGCGAAAGCTGAGGTCTTTTTGCGGTTGAAGTCACCTTCCAGACCATGGCCAACAGCTTCATGCAGCAAAATGCCCGGCCACCCGCTGCCCAGCACCACATCAAAGGTGCCAGCAGGCGCGGGAATGGCATCCAGATTGACCAGCGCTTGACGAAGGGCTTCATCAACTGCCTGTTGCCAACTGGTTTCGGCAATAAACTCACCAAAGCCCTCACGGCCACCCATGCCAAAGCTGCCGGATTCCTGCTTGTCGCCATCGCCTGCCACGATCGACACGTTGAAGCGCACCAGTGGGCGTACGTCGCGGACCCGGTGTCCGTCTGCGCGCAGGATGTCGACGGTTTTCCAGTTGCCAACAATGGAAACGGTTACCTGCTTGACCCGCGGATCTTTTGCTCGGGCATAGGCATCCACCTGTTGTAGCAGGTGCACCTTCTCTTCAAAGGTTGGGGAACCGATTGGGTTCTCGTCGGTGTAGAGCTTCTGGTTGGTCCGCGCCGGTGCCGCCGCATACGTGCCGGAATGGCCGCTTTGAACGGACTTGACCGCGTCAGCTGCGCGTCGCAAGGCGCCTTCGGAAATTTCGCCAGAGTGCGCGTAGCCGCTGGCTTCACCGGCAACGGCGCGCAGGCCAAAACCTTGCGTGCTGTCGAAACTGGTGGACTTCAAACGGCCATTGTCAAACACCAGACCTTCGCTCTGGGTGTACTCCAGATAAAGCTCGCCGTCATCGGCTCCGGCCAGCGCGTCTTTGGTGAGGGCAAGGGCCCGCTCTTCACTCAAATCAGCGGAAGCTAACAGGTCGATACGGTGCTCGCTCATGGAACGGTCTCCTCGGGGTGTTGTGTTTCTCTGCTCGGCCATTAGTCACATAGGGGCTGGCTCTGCCGCATTCCAGAGTGACAGGGATGCACCTTTGCTGAGCGCGATGCAAGTCGGTTTACGTAAAACGTCATGCCACAGGCGGATGGGGGAGCGGAACCTGTGAGGACTGGGGGAGGTACATTAAAGGGTCGTGAGGGGCACGGCGTAACGAAAACGGCCAGCGCGAGGCTGGCCGAAAGCACTTTTGGCGGTGAAGTCGCTGTTAGGCTCAAGGAAGCGCCTTGTAGCCCTCAGAAAACCCGCTCAGGGAGATCGGAATGCCAATTCCTTCTTCCGGTGTCTGGAAAATGATGAACGTGGCCATGGAGCCGGCCTGCAGCTTGGCTACCAGATCGTCGCGCAGGATCACCTCAGACACGCAGCCATTGGGCAGGCAGCGAACGAATGCAGCGTTGCCAATGTCTTCGTCGTCAATGCGCAAGCCAAGGCCAGATGGCAACAACACGCCAAGAGGGGCGAGAACGCGCAGGATGCTGCCCTGCTTGTCGGCCGTGTTGAGCACGATCACGGTGAGGCCCACATTTTCGCGGTCTTCAGCGGTGACGTTTTGAATGAGCGCACACTGCTCACTTTGTGCCCCGGGAGGCGTGTCGCAACGAAGCTGCCAGTCGTTATAGACCGCTTTGACTTCCCCTTGCGCGAGCGCGGCCCCGGACAGACCCATCGAAACAGTTGCCGTGACGATCACGGCCATTAGCCCTCTAACAAAGCGGTTCAGGCAATTCAAAGCTCTTCCTCCGATATCGGGTGTCGTCCGGGCATTCGTGTTGAATGCACGAATCGAAAAGTGGGCGCCCCACACTTCGAAACATTACCGAGACCGTGCCCTTAAATCTTACTGTGCTGCAGCAACGTATAGCACCAAGCACGCGATAATGACATCAATCGGGCAAGGGATATCCAAAAATAGCTTTTCTCATAAGGTTTTCGTGGCGACACGCTTCCCTATAGTCAGAAGTATGTATGTAAAAGCGCATAGCGAAGCTTGCGGGTTTCGGAAACTTATGATTTGTCTTTGGGGCATTGATATTAATCAAAAATAGATGCGACAGAACGTCGCTACGACCTACGTGCAATCGCTTATCCGGGGAGGGTGAGCTAAAGTGCCGCTTCGTAAAGTGCCTCTGATATATCGAGGCGGTGATTTCTACCCTAGGGGTAGAGCAAGAGGTGCGCAATGAATTTACAGCTGTTCTACGGCTGACAAAGGATAGGGAGCACTAGACGTGACGAAGCTCTTCAAGCGTCATCTTACAAAACTGGCGAGCGCAGTCGCTTTTGCTGCGGCCCCCGGTTTCGTTGGGTCGGCGATGGCAGCACAGCCGGAGCCTTGGCAGATGGGCATGCAGGCTGCAGCAACGGAGGTCATGGAGGACGTCCGTTGGTTCAACGATTTCACGCTGATCATCGTGACGGTCATCACTCTGTTCGTGTTGGCATTGTTGATCTACTGCGTTGTGCGCTTCAACCGACGCGCCAATCCTGTGCCATCTCGCACTTCCCACAACACCATGATCGAGGTGGTTTGGACAGTCGTTCCGATCCTTATTCTCGTCGTCATTTCCGTCCCGTCTTTCCGGCTGCTGTTCAAGCAGTTGGACATTCCGGAGTACGAGATGACCATCAAGGCAACGGGCTACCAGTGGTATTGGGGCTACGAGTACGTCGATGAAGGCATGCAGGATGTCTACTTCGATGCGATCATGTTGAGTGATGAGCAGCGCGCTGAGTTGAAGGCGGAAAAAGGCCTGACAGACCGGGAAGTGCCGCGTCTGCTGGCAACCGACTACAACGTGGTTGTGCCTGAGGACACCAACATTCGCGTGCTGGTTACCGCCGCTGATGTGATCCACGCCTTCGCCATGCCTGCCTTTGGCGTGAAGATCGATGCGGTGCCGGGTCGCTTGAATGAAACGTGGTTCAACGCAACGGAGCCCGGCATGTACTACGGCCAGTGTTCCGAGCTGTGCGGCAAGGACCACGCCTTCATGCCGATCGCCATCCAGGTGGTGACCAAAGAGCAATACGCCGCTTGGTCTGAGGCAGCAAAGCAGGACGTTGATGAAGCCAACAGTCTGCTCGCATCCATGATCGAAGAAGAAAAGAACAAGACCGCTGAACTGAGCGCGTCTTCTGAACTGAAAGTCGCCACTCGCTAACATGCGCGCGAGGGTCTTGGTGGCGTGTCGGCCTGCGCTGACACCCACGAAAGAACTTACGAGGGAGCACAAATATGGCTGCGTACGGCGCGCAATCACATGATCACCCAACCGGATGGACGCGTTGGGTCTATTCAACAAACCACAAGGATATCGGTATCCTTTACCTGATCTTCGCCATCATGGCGGGCATCGTGGGGGGAGCCCTGTCCGTTGGCATTCGTCTGGAGCTTCAGGATCCGGGCATGCAGTACTTCTCTGATCCGCACATGTTCAACGTGTTCACCACGTCGCATGCGCTCATCATGATCTTCTTCATGGTGATGCCAGCCCTGATTGGCGGATTTGCGAACTACTTCGTTCCAATCATGATCGGTGCGCCAGACATGGCGTTCCCGCGCATGAACAACATCTCCTTCTGGCTGTTGCCGCCAGCGTTCATCCTGCTGCTGATGTCCCTGTTCGTGCCCGGACCTCCCGGCGCAAACGGTGTGGGCGGTGGCTGGACCATCTACCCGCCGCTTTCCACCTCCGGGCAGCCGGGGCCGGCAATGGACTTTGCCATTCTGTCCCTGCACGTGGCCGGTATCTCGTCCATTCTGGGGGCAATCAACTTCATCACCACCATCTTCAACATGCGTGCACCGGGCATGACACTACACAAGATGCCATTGTTCGTGTGGTCGGTGCTGGTCACGGTGTTCCTGCTGCTGCTCGCCCTGCCGGTTCTGGCGGGTGCGATCACCATGCTGCTGACAGACCGTAACTTCGGCACCACGTTCTTCGAAGCTGCAGGTGGCGGTGACCCGATCCTGTTCCAGCACCTGTTCTGGTTCTTCGGCCACCCGGAAGTGTACATCCTTATCCTGCCAGCGTTCGGCATCATCTCACATATCGTGTCCACCTTCTCGAACAAGCCGGTGTTCGGCTACATCGGCATGGCCTACGCCATGGTGGCCATCGGTGTTGTCGGGTTCGTCGTTTGGGCGCACCACATGTTTACCGTGGGTCTGTCCGTGGACACGCAAGCCTACTTCCTGTTCGCAACCATGGTGATTGCAGTGCCAACGGGCATCAAGATCTTCTCATGGATCGCGACCATGTGGGGTGGTTCCATCGAGTTCCGCACGCCAATGGTCTGGGCAATCGGCTTCATCTTCCTGTTCACCGTTGGTGGTGTGACAGGCGTGCAGCTGGCAAACGCAGGTCTGGACCGCGCGCTTCACGATACCTACTACGTTGTGGCGCACTTCCACTACGTGCTGTCGCTGGGTGCCGTGTTCGCAATCTTTGCAGCCTGGTACTACTGGTTCCCGAAGATCTCCGGGTACATGTACAATGAGTTCATCGGCAAACTGCACTTCTGGGTGACATTCGTCGGCGTGAACCTTGTGTTCTTCCCGCAGCACTTCCTGGGTCTGGCCGGTATGCCGCGCCGCTATGCGGACTATCCGGACGCCTACCACGGTTGGAACTACGTCTCTTCCATCGGGTCGTACATCTCCGCTTTTGCTGTCTTCATCTTCCTTTATGGCGTGTTTGAAGCCTTCATGAAAAAGCGCAGTGCAGCCAACAACCCATGGGGTGAAGGGGCAAAGACCCTGGAGTGGACGCTGTCCTCACCACCACCATTCCACCAGTTCGAAACCCTGCCGAAGATCAAATAGCAGGGTGAGACGCGATCTTCCTTCGGGGCTCTGACGCGGGGCTCCGAAGGGCGGTGCCAACAAACCAGCGGCACCAGAAGGCGAAAGTGGAGGGCGGACCCGCTGGGCGCGGTCCGTGCGAGGCAAGGGCTCAAGGCACGAAGAGAGCCCGGAACAAAACAAGAGGTAAGTGCATGACGCTCCTGGAGCGAACACAGTCATATACCGAGGAAGCTGCAGACTTCGGCGGCATGGGATCCGTGCGCGACTACATCGCGCTGCTCAAGCCTCGTGTCATGTCTCTGGTCATCTTCACAGCACTTGTGGGAATGGTGCTGGCGCCCACCTCTCAGCATCCTGTGCTCAGTGCCATCGCTCTTTTGTGTATCGCCATCGGGGCCGGGGCCTCTGGCGCTTTGAATATGTGGTGGGATGCGGACATTGACCGTGTCATGTCCCGCACCAAGAACCGCCCGATCCCGGCGGGCAAGATCACGCCCTCGGAAGCGCTCGCCTTTGGCGCAACGCTCTCTGGCGGCTCCGTACTCGTACTTGGCCTTGTGGCCAACTGGGTCGCGGCGGGACTGCTCGCCTTTACGATCTTCTTTTACGTGGTGATCTACACCATGTGGCTGAAACGCTCCACGCCGCAGAACATCGTCATCGGCGGTGCTGCTGGTGCGCTGCCGCCCGTTGTGGGTTGGGCAGCCGTGTCCGGCGTTGTCAGTCTGGAAAGCATTGCGCTGTTCATGATCACGTTCACCTGGACGCCGCCACACTTCTGGGCTTTGGCGCTGGTCAAGAACGGTGACTACAAAGAAGCTGGCATTCCGATGATGCCGGTGGTGGCCGGTGAGACCGCGACCCGCCATCAGATTGTGCTTTATTCTCTGATCCTTCTGCCCGTTGGCATGGGGCCGTTCCTGCTTGGCTATGCAAGCCTTTCTTACGGCATCGTTGCTGGCCTGCTTGGCACCGCGTTTCTCTATTACGCCGTGCGCGTCTGGCAGAACCGCGAAGGCGAGCAAGCCCGCAAAGCGGCCATGTCTCTCTTCAAATTTTCTCTGCTTTACCTGACAGCTTTGTTCGCTTGGCTGCTGGGTGAAAGCGTGATCGCCGGAGTTCTTTAACCATGGCTGGAAAAGCACAGGTGCCAGTTCAGAACCTGACACCAGAACAACACGAAAAACGCCGCATCCGGTCCATCGCTCTGGCCGTTGCTCTCGCCGCATTGGCGGGGATCTTTTACGTGGTGACCATCGTCAAGCTTGGTCCCGGCGTAATGGATCGCCCACTGTAAAAGGGGCAAGGGAAGGGATCAGGGACGATGACGCAAAAGGACGTTCAGCATCAGAACCGAAGCAATGCCAAGGTGGCCTTCATCTGCGTTGGCGTGTTCTTCAGCATGGTTGGTCTGTCCTTTGCGGCGGTGCCGCTCTATGACCTGTTCTGCCGCGTCACCGGCTATGGCGGAACAACACAACGCGTTGACATTGCAAGCGAAACTGTGTTGGACCGGGAGATTATCGTTCGCTTTGATGCAAACACCAATCCGAACCTGCCTTGGGAGTTCGAGGCCAAGACACGCGTTGTTCGGGTGAAACTCGGACAAATGGCAGAGGTGTTCTACTCGGCCGAAAATGTGTCCAGTCGCAAAACGGTGGGCACCTCCACGTTCAATGTCTCCCCCGCGGAGATGGGGGGCTACTTCAACAAGATCGACTGCTTTTGTTTCACCGAACAGCCGTTGGTGGCTGGTGAGCAGGTGGACATGCCAGTCCTGTTCTTCATCGATCCCGCGATGGTTGAAGACGAACGCCTCGACAACATCCGGGAAGTGACGCTGTCCTACACGTTCTTCCCGGTGACGACAGACGGTGAAGAAGAAACAGCAGCAACGGTTTTGGACGACGCCGTTGCAACCGAAGCAAAGCTATAGAGCGCACCATGACTTTGAGGGATGCGCGTCGAGAATATTTGGGAGCATAGGTATGGCTGAAGCTCATAGCAAAAACCACGACTATCACATCATAGACCCGAGCCCATGGCCGTTCATCGCCTCGATCGGGACTTTGATTCTGGCGATCGGGGCCATCGGCTACATGCGGATGTCCAACGAGGATGTTCTGGGGTTCTTCCCATACACCGCTGAGGACGGCTCATTGGCGTATGGCATCGACCTGACCGGCTGGGGACTGTTTGTTATCGGATTGGCAATCGTGCTCTACACCATGTTCATGTGGTGGCGTGATACGGTGCGTGAATCCCATGCCGGGCATCACACGCGCGTCGTATCCCTGCATCTGCGTTATGGCATGATCCTGTTCATCGCGTCAGAGGTGATGTTCTTTGTTGCATGGTTCTGGGCGTTCTTTGATGTTTCCCTGTTCTTTGCTGAACCTGCACAATATGCGCGCGTCGAGCACACCGGCGGTGTGTGGCCGCCACAGGGCATTGAAACCTTTGACCCTTGGCACCTGCCCCTTTTGAACACCTTCATTCTGCTGTTGTCAGGTACAACCGTAACCTGGGCTCACCACGCCATGCTGCATGATGATCGTGAGGGCCTGAAATGGGGGCTGATTGCCACCGTGACTCTGGGGCTCTTGTTCACCACACTGCAGGCCTATGAGTACAGCCACGCCGCTTTCGGGTTTTCCGACAACATCTACGGGGCAACCTTCTACATGGCCACTGGCTTCCACGGCTTCCATGTGATCGTGGGTACGATCTTCCTTGCTGTGTGCCTTTTCCGTGCCTTGGCGGGCCACTTTTCCGCAAAGAAGCACTTCGGGTTCGAGGCGGCAGCTTGGTATTGGCATTTCGTTGACGTTGTCTGGCTGTTCCTGTTCGCCTCCATCTATGTTTGGGCGGCTTGATCAGGTTTTGACAGGTAAAGTAGAAAGGGCGGCGCGGCCGCCCTTTTTCGTTGCAATGGTCAGCTTCAGACCGTGTTAATGTTCTAGTAGGTTTTGCGGAGGACGCCATGGCGGACCGGCACAAGCATGCAAGCGCTGGTTACAAGGGGTATGTCGACAACCCCATTTCGACCGGTTTGCGCTGCAAATGCCCGCGTTGCGGGGAGGGCCAACTGTTTCGCGGTATGTTGAAGCTGCGCGAGGCCTGCCCTGTATGTGGTCTATCTTATGCTTCTGCCGACTCTGGTGATGGACCGGCCGTTTTTGTGATCATGATTATCGGCTTTGTGGTTGTAGGCCTCGTATTGCTGGTGGAACTTGCCTATCAACCGCCTATCTGGGTGCATATGGCGCTTTGGCTTCCTCTGACAGTGGGGCTCGCCCTTGGCCTGCTAAGGCCGCTCAAGGGGCTGCTGATTGTATTGCAGTACAAGCACAATGCGGCGGAGGGGAAGATCGATGAAGATTAAATGGCCTTGGAAAAAGGCAGAGGACAGCCCGCCTGAAAAAGAGGTGGACGGCGAGGAGGATCTTGAGTTCCGCCCCCTGCCGGACGAGGACGACGAGGAACTTGAGCTGCCGGTCACGCCAAAAGGCAAGCCGTTCTACCTGCAATATCTTTGGTTGACGCTGTTCACCCTCGTTGCCTTTGGTGTTCTGCTTTCTCTGGGCTTCTGGCAGTTGGATCGGTTGGCGTGGAAAGAGGCGCTGATCGAGCGGGCCACCGAACGTGTTACAGATAAAGCCGTTGTCGCGCCGGGTCCGAAAGAATGGAAACAGCTGACCACTGAGGAGATTGACTATCTGCCGGTCACACTTAAAGGCCGTTTCATCCTTGGTGAGCTTTACTACTTCGACACATTGAACAACCCGCGTGGCCGATATGGTGGGCAGGGTTACTTCGTCTACACGCCGTTTGCCACGAGCGAAGGCTGGGTGGTGCTGGTAAACCGAGGGTTCGTGCCTATCGATCGCCGGGACCAGTCCACGCGCCTTGGGTCGGCGCCGCCAAAAGAGACCATCATTTTGACTGGTCTTGCCCGCAGAGCCGAAACGCCAAGCTTCTTCTCACCTGCCGGTGATGAACACACCGGCGAATGGTTTGTGCGAGAACCGAAAAAGATGGCGGAAGCACTGGGGCTGGATGCGAGCAGGACGGCGCCCTACACGGTTGATATCAACGAACTCACCGCATCTGCGGGGGACTTGCCACAGCCCGGCGAGACCCGCTTGACGTTCTCCAACAACCATTTGCAGTACGCATTCACATGGTTCGGTCTCGCTGCCACACTGATCGCGATGTACATCGCCTTTCGCATCAGCATGTGGCGCAAGAGCAAAAAGCCTGCCCCTGTTGTTGGGGATGAGGACGAGGATGATTGGGATCTGCCGCCGCCGGATGTGGAAGACCGGCCCATCCGAGATCCCAAGGCTGAACTGGAAGCTGAATTCCAGAACATCAAGAACAGCAAGAAACTCTAATAGAAAGGGGAGAGGCGATGCCTCTCCCCAAAATCGTCTGGCCTGTGGATGAGCTTAAAGCAGCTCGAGCACCGCATCAGCACCGGATGTGGTTGCTTCGCCGGGAGAATCTTCAACGTTCAGCGCGGTAACGGTGCCGTCCTTCACCACCATTGCATAGCGCTGAGACCGCAGCCCCATGCCAAAGCCAGAGCCATCAAGCTCAAGCCCAATGGCCTTGGTAAAGTCGGCGCTGCCGTCCGCAAGGAACAGGATATCGTCACCTGCGCCGGTTGCCTTTGCCCATGCGTCCATGACGAATACGTCGTTGACCGACACGACGGCGATCTCGTCTACGCCCTTCGCTTTCAGGTCCGCTGCCTTGTTTTGGAAGCCCGGCAGGTGGTTCATGTGGCATGTCGGGGTGAAAGCGCCTGGAACAGCGAACAGGACAACGGTCTTGCCGTCGAAAATCTGCTTTGTGGTCAGGTTCTGCGGGCCGTCAGCGCCCGGTGTCTTGAAGCTGGCGTCCGGCAGTTTGTCGCCGATAGAGATTGTCATGGGTTCAGTCCTCCGATCCGGAATTGCAGGCTTTTGGCTGCAAAAGGGGGTAGAGCGCCGCGCGCACTGTTTGTGGAAAGCGCGCTAACGCACCTTTGGGGTGTGCTCGCTCATTGCCAGCCACCCACGGTACACCTAGGAATTTAACTTAGAAACGCAAGTTCCGCAGTCGTCCACTACGATCTTTTTTCCTTGGCTCTCGGCGGCAAGGAGAGGGCTGCTTCCTGTTCAACGGCCCCTTGCGGGGTGATCAGCGTAAGCCGCAGGTCAAGTTCCTGCAGGTCTTTGGGGAAACCGGTCAGCGGCAACTGCCAACGCGCAATGTGATCACTGCTTTCAAGACGCTTGGGAACGCTGTTGTAAGATCCCTCCGGCCCCTCAACAAACAGGTCGTAGGCGGTGCTCTCCGTAGTGCTTACCGGAGCAGAGAAAGTAATCACGGGGGCGCTGTCCGTCGGCACAACTGCAATCTCGGTGACAGGCGCATTGCCGTTTGCCTGCGCAGGCAATTTGGCAAAGGCGGCCTCAATGATGGCGTCTGCCTCGGCATCTTCTGTCGTATGACGCGGCAGCACCAATGACAGCTCTTGCTGTTCTGGAATGCAGATGTGCTGACACACGCCAAAGGTGACGGTCATGTTGAGTACGGTGGTTCGCGCATCGCTCTGACGCTGCAACTTAAGCGGGAGGATGACGTTTCCGTCATAGATAAGCGATGTGGAGAAACCGTCGCTGTAGCGCTTGGGGGCGGGGAACAGGAGTTCCGCATTCGCAAGGTTCGTTGAACCGTTGAAACTGGCTTCTGTGGGAATGCCTGCCTCTCCCGGATAGCGCCAATAGGTGTGCCAACCCGGCTCCAGCTGAAACTCGAGGCCGGCCTTATAAGTGCCGTCATCTTCCGGTGTGCTGGCTCTGATGAGCCGCACAGCGCCGCCTTCTACTTCGAACCATTCCGTGCCGATGGCACGGTCTGCAAAAGCGGGTGTGGCCGCCACGGCAGCACTAAGGTAAACCAGAGAGAGAGCGAGTTTTTTGATCATGGTCTCCGTTTACAAGGAGCTTTTAACAAGTGCCAGTTACATTCATTGAACCGAGGTCAACTCTTTGAGAGCCACTGTTAGTAGTGAGGACCAACTGCCATGATAATTGGGAAATCGACCTAAGAAGCCGTTAATTTTACAAGTGGCAGATTGCAAAGCCGCTGCAATGCGGTAGGCTCTGATTCGAATGGAGCTTCGTAAAAAGGAGATGAGGCTGGTATGTCCTCTGAAGCCGACGGCAGCTATATGGATGGACAATTTCTGATTGCGATGCCGACCATGGAAGACGGTCGCTTTGCGCATTCAGTAATCTACCTGTGCGCGCATTCCGATGAAGGTGCCATGGGAATTGTGCTCAATCAACCGGCCAACAACATCACCTTCGAAGAGCTTTTGAGCCAGCTCGAAATCATTCCCGAGGATGGCGGCATCTTGCTGCCGAACGAGCTGCAGGACATGCAGGTTCATCGCGGCGGCCCGGTTGAAACCGGGCGCGGTTTCGTTCTGCACACGGATGATTTTTACATCGAGAGTTCCAGTCTTCCCATCAACGATGGGGTATGCCTGACGGCGACCGTGGAAATCCTGCGCGCGCTGGCGGAAGGCCGGGGGCCAAAGCAGGCCATGTTGGCGCTTGGGTATGCCGGATGGGCGCCCGGGCAGTTGGAAGCCGAGATACACGCAAATGGCTGGCTGACGTGCCGTGCGGACCCTTCGCTGATTTTCGATGTGGACTCCGAAGACAAATGGCGCACAGCCCTTGGCATCCTCGGCATTGATCCGGGCATGCTCTCCAGCGAAGCCGGGCACGCCTGATCTCCCTCAAATGTGATGGGTATCCCCAAGGTGCGTGTTCGCTAGTGCGCGAACTCTGGAAAACTGCTATCTGATTTGACGGGCGAGTGGATCTGGCGTTTAACGCTGACCCGCTGGCTTGCCTGTTGGCGTCCCTAACGGTAGTGTGCGCCGGCTAAAACGGCGAAAGACTGAAATACGCAGTCGCAAAGGATTAAGAGTGGTGAAATACGTAAGCACGCGCGGTGAAGCTCCGGAACTCAATTTTTCCGAGGTGTTGCTCACAGGTCTGGCGCGCGATGGAGGGCTTTACGTCCCAGCGGAATGGCCGGAACTTTCCGCCGAAAAAATCGCCAGCTTCGCAGGTAAACCATACACGCACGTTGCCTATGAGGTGATCGCTCCCTTCGTTGGTGATGCGATCCCGGAAGCCGATCTCAAGCGCATGATTGCCGAAGCCTACGGCACGTTTGCGCATCAGGCGGTAACTCCTCTGGTTCAGACCGGACCCAACACCTTTGTGCTGGAACTCTTCCATGGCACCACGCTGGCCTTCAAAGACGTGGCCATGCAGTTGCTTGGGCGTCTCATGGACTATGTTCTGGCGGAGCAGGGAAAGCGCGCCACCATTGTGGGTGCCACCTCAGGTGACACGGGCGGCGCAGCAATTGACGCGTTCCGAGGCCGAGAACGCACCGATGTCTACATCCTGTTCCCCAATGGACGGGTTTCCCCGGTTCAGCGCCGTCAGATGACCACTGCAGAAGATGCAAACATTTACGCATTGGCGCTCAATGGTAACTTCGATGACTGCCAAGCCATCGTGAAGGACCTGTTCAATGACTTCACGTTCCGTGAAAACGTGTCTCTGGCGGGTGTGAATTCCATCAACTGGGCGCGCATTGTGGCCCAGGTTGTATACTATTTCGTGGCTGCAACGGCTCTTGGTGCACCGGGCCGCAAAGTTTCCTTCACCGTGCCAACCGGCAACTTCGGCGACATCTTTGCAGGCTATGTAGCCAAGAAGATGGGGCTGCCAATTGATCAGCTTGTGATTGCAACCAACACGAACGACATTCTAGCCCGCACGCTGGAAACTGGCCGCTACGAGACCCGTGGTGTTGTTGCAACGACTTCTCCGTCCATGGACATTCAGGTTTCGTCCAACTTTGAACGCCTCCTGTTCGAAGCTGGCGATCGGGACGGCGCAATGATCCGCCGTCACATGTCAGGCCTCAAGCAATCCGGCGCATTTGAACTGAGCGAACCTGTTCTGGAGCGTATCCGCGCCGATTTTGGTGCAGGCCGTGCCACCGAAGACGAGGTGGCAGAAACAATCAAAACAACGCTGGACCAGTCCGCATATCTTCTCGACCCGCACACTGCAACCGGTGTGCATGTGGCAAAAGCCTATGAGAAGGATGGCGTGCCCATGGTCGTTCTTGCGACGGCCCATCCAGCAAAATTCCCCGATGCGGTAGAGCAAGCCAGCGGACAGCGTCCCGGCCTTCCGGCGCATCTCAGCGACCTATTTGAGCGCGAAGAAAAATACACTGTCTTGCCTGCCGATACGGATGCGATCAAGGATCATGTTCTATTGACTGCTCGTGCCGTGAACGCGCAGGTATAAAGAATGACAGTAAAAACGACACGTTTAGACAACGGACTCATTGTACTCACTGATGACATGCCACACCTGAAGACAGCCGCTTTGGGCGTCTGGGTGAAGACCGGCTCCCGCAGCGAAGATGCCGCCGAGAACGGCATCACGCACCTGCTGGAGCATATGGCATTCAAAGGCACGCAAACCCGCTCCGCTCTGGATATTGCTGAGCAGGTGGAAGCTGTTGGCGGCGAAGTGAACGCCTCCACGAGCGTGGAACACACCAACTACTATCTTCGAATGCTGGCGGAAGATGTGCCGCTTGGCGTGGATATTCTCTCAGACATCCTGCAGCATTCCGTGCTGGACCTTGAAGAGCTTACCCGAGAAAAGCAGGTGATCCTTCAGGAAATCGGTGCCGCCATGGATACGCCGGAAGATCAGGCCTTTGATCTGCTCCTGGAAACCGCATGGCCCGATCAGTCCCTCGGCCGTCCGATCCTCGGTACACCCGAGACGGTAACCAGCTTCACGCCAGAAGCCATTCGCGCCTACATGGACAAGCACTACACCGCCTCCAACATGGTGCTCTCGGCAGCAGGCCGGGTTGATCATGACAAGTTCGTCGCCATTGCCCAGGAAAAATTTGGTGACCTGACAGCAAACGAGGCAACGGCACCAGTCGCCTCCAAATACGTCGGCGGCGAGGCTTCGGTAGAGCGTGATCTTCAGGAAGTTCAGATTATTCTGGGTTTTGAAGGGTGCTCCTATCAGGACAAGGACTATTATGCCGTTCAGATCCTGGCGTCGGTGCTGGGCGGCGGCATGTCGTCCCGCCTGTTTCAGGAGATACGCGAGAAGCGCGGTTTGTGCTACTCGATCTATTCGTTCCACTGGGCGTTCGACGACAGTGGGATGTTCGCAATTCACTCGGCCACCAGCGCTGAGCACACAGCCAAGCTGATGGATGTGCTTATTCAGGAGCTGAACGCGGCTGTTGCGAATATCGAAGACAAGGAAATTGACCGCGCCAAAGCGCAGACCCGAGCAGGCTTGATGATGGCGCTGGAAAGCCCGGCGGCCCGTGCGTCTCAGATCGCCCGTCAGACCCTGATCTTTGGCGAGACCATCGATGCGGAAGAACTCCGCCGTCGGGTCGATGCGGTTACCAGAGAGGACGTTTGCCGTGTTGCACAGCGCGTGTTTTATGGCAAACAACCAACACTGGTTCATGTGGGGCCAAAGTCCGAGATGCCAACATTGGCTCAGATCTCGCAGAGATTGAACGAGGCAGGTGTGGTGTCCTAGGCAAAGAGGGGAGGCATGGCTTTGGATGTCATGTTCTTTCGCTTTTCTGGAGGCGAGGAGCAGCCAACGCTGCTGACAAAAGATGTGATCCTGCGCCCGCCGTCCGTCTCGGACTATGAGGCGTGGTCGCAGGTGCGTCTTGAAAGCCGAGAGTTCTTGCAGCCATGGGAGCCGACCTGGCCACCAACGGACCTGCTTCGCACGGCTTTCAAGACGCGCATTCGCCGCTATTCCAGAGAACGCCGTGATGGGACGGGTTACGCCTTTTTCCTGTTCAATCGACATAGTGAAGAGCTGATGGGCGGCTTGACTCTGTCTAATGTGCGCCGCGGAGTGACTCAGGCCTGTACCCTCGGTTACTGGATGGGGGTTCGGTATGCTGGCAAAGGGTTCATGCGCCAATCTGTGAGCCGCTTGCTGCCATTCGTTTTTGAGGAACTCAAGCTGCACCGGCTGGAAGCTGCTTGCTTGCCGCACAATGAAGCCTCCATCAACCTGTTGAAGCGCGTGGGATTTCAGCAGGAGGGCTATGCGCGGCGCTATCTTTACATCAACGGCCAGTGGCAAGATCATTTGTTGTTCGCCATCCTCAAAGATGACGCTGAGTATTCTGACACAATCTCGCCGCAAACTCAGCCGGATGGGGAAAACGGCCACTAGATTAGTCTTACCCACGTGAACCCTTAGCCATAGCGCTGTAAACAAAGCATGGCTAATATTCGGGCGAATTATTTGGGGCGTTCGTCGGGGCGACTTCAACGGAGTTATGCGGTGCGCGATTTTACAACGCGATTTTTAGTTCTGGTTTGTGCATTCTTCGCTTTCTTCGGAGCGCGAGCGATGGCGCTGGAAGCCGTGGTGGTCCCTCAAGATGTGGACGCTCTGGAACTGACGGACGTGATCGACATCTACGCCGCTCGGTCCTCCAGCATTCAGGTTTCCACGGCACCGGGCATGGACGGCATCGTGCGCCGGATCGAGGTGCGCTCGACAGACGATAAAGCGTCCTATTGGGGCGTGTTTGCCCTTTCCAATCCGGGTAACGAGCAGATCGACCGCCTTCTGGTGGCGCCCAACTACAAGATGGTGAATGCAGGGGTGCTGCGCCCGGACCTTGGCGCAGACCGCATCATCTCAGTAACGCCAAGTCAGGGCATTCCGCCAGAACGCCAGACCAGCTCGGAAGCGGATGTGTTCAACATCACGCTTGATCCGGGCGCGGTGGTGACGTTCGTGGTGGAAATGAACTCCTCGCGCCTTCCCGAGCTGCGCTTATGGAAGCCAGACGCCTACAAGGACAACATCAACGCTTACTCGCTGTACCGAGGGATTGTTCTGGGTATTGCCGGTTTGCTGGCGCTGTTCCTGACAATCCTGTTTGTGGTCAAGGGCACGGTCCTGTTCCCTGCAACAGCGGCCATGGCGTGGGCCGTCATGGCTTATCTGTGTATTGATTTCGGGTTCTGGAGCCTTGTGTTTGGCCGAACTTTTGCGCAGGTGCAGCTTTATCGCTCCATTGCGGAGATCAGCTTGACCGCGGCAATGGTCGTGTTCCTTTACGCCTACCTCAACCTGAACCGCTGGAATATTCACTACACCCATTTGGCGCTCTCCATGCTGATCATGGTGCTCGGCCTGTTTGGCTTGGCCCTGTGGGACCCAACAATTGCTGCTGGCGTCTCCCGCATCCTGTTCAGCGTCTTTGCCGTGGGCGGTTTCGCGCTGATCCTCGTGCTCGCTTTCCAAGGCTTTGAGCGCGCGATCATGTTGATCCCGACATGGTTCTTGTTGCTGGTCTGGATGATGGGCGTTTGGGCAACCGCGACAGGCGCGCTCAGCTCTGATCTTGCCCAGCCAGCATTGTCTGGCGGTCTCGTTCTCATCATCATGCTCATTGGTTTCACGGTGATGCAGCATGCCTTTGCAGGCGGCTCTCTGAACAATGGCATGGTGAGCGACATGGAGCGCAAGTCTCTCGCGCTCACCGGGTCCGGTGACATCATCTGGGACTGGGATGTGGACCGCGATCGCATCTACACAAGCCACGAACTTGAGGAAAGCCTAGGCCTGCAAGAAGCCGCGCTGGATGGCCCGGCGCGTGAGTGGCTGGAGCATTTGCACCCGCAAGATCGAGATCTGTTCCGGGGAACGCTGGACGCCGTGATCGACCAGCGCCGGGGCAAGGTCAATCAGATCTTCCGTTTGCGCGGTCTTGATGGTCACTACCGCTGGTTCCGCCTGCGCGCCCGCCCGGTGATCGGGTCTGATGGCGAAGTCATCCGCTGCGTGGGCACCCTGTTTGATGTCACCTCGCAGAAGATGGCCGAAGAGCGTCTGATGCATGACGCGGTACACGACAACCTGACCGGCTTGCCAAACCGTGAGCTGTTCATGGACCGAGTGGCCGCGGCTATTGCACGCTTCAGGGCTGAGGGAACCGGCTGCCCAACCCTGATCTTGCTGGATCTGGACCGCTTCAAGCAGGTCAATGACAGCATCGGTCAGGCAGCAGGCGATAGCATGCTGTTGACAGCAGCGCGCCGCCTGTCTCGCCAAATGAAACCACAGGACTCTTTGGCGCGCATTACGGCTGACACCTTTGCCATTCTCATCGTTTCCGAGCAGGAGGCTGAAAACATTGCCAGCTTCTCTGACCAGCTGCGCACGATCTTGCGCACGCCGGTCACGTTTGGCGAGCAGGAAGTGTTCCTCACTGCGTCGATCGGGACGGCCATTCTGGATGGCGCGGAGGATCGGGCCTCTGATCTCATGCGCGATGCGGAAATTGCGCTGAACCACGCCAAGCGTCTGGGCGGCGACCGTGTAGAAGTGTTCCGCCCAACCCTGCGCCCGATTGCACAGAACACGCTGGCTCTGGACAATGATCTGCGCTCTGCCATGCAGAAAGATCAGATCAAGGTCTTCTTCCAGCCAATCGTGCGACTGGCTGACAAGTCGATTGCCGGTTTTGAGGCGCTTGCCCGCTGGGAGCATCCAACACGTGGTCTGATCCCGCCTGCGGATTTCATTCCGATTGCAGAAGAAACGGGTCTCATCAACGAGCTTGGGCTTCTTATCCTCGATAAGGGCGCGACACAGCTTGCCAAATGGCAGCGGTTGTTCAAGCACAATGTGCCGCTGTTCATCTCCGTGAACATCTCCTCGCGCCAGCTCCTTAAGCACGACCTGATCAATGACGTGAAAGCGGTCCTGTCCCGCACGGCGCTGACACCGGGCTCCCTGAAACTGGAGTTGACCGAGTCACTCGTCATGCAGAACCCGGAGTTTTCCGTGAAGGTGCTGGAGCGTCTGCGTGGTCTGGGCGCGGGGCTGTCGCTGGATGACTTCGGTACGGGCTATTCTTCCTTGAGCTATTTGCAGCGCTTCCAGTTCGACACCATCAAGATTGACCAGTCATTCGTGCGTCCTAACGGCCAAAGCGCACGCCCTGTCATTCTGCGGTCCATTATCGCGCTGGGGCATGACTTGGGCATGGAAGTGGTTGCCGAGGGCGCAGAGACGGAATCTGACTCTCTAGAGCTGTACCAGATGGGCTGCGAGTATGCGCAGGGCTATCTATATGGTCAGCCAATGACAGCGGTGGATGCGGACAAGCTGCTGAAGGATCAGTATCACCATCACGCTTGAGGCGGGGGGCTAGCTGTAGAAACTAGAAAGGGACCTCAGCGGTCCCTCTTTAGTGTGTCTTAGGCCGTTGCGAGGATGGGCAGGGTTGTTCGCCCTACCGTGATTTCCAAGGGCGTTCCGCCATAGGGCTCCCCGTCAATCTGGACGGCTGCGGGCTTGTAGGATTCAATGTAGGCCTGCTTTGTCTGCAGGATCTGGACATCCTTGGCCCGGTGCAACGTACCCATCCAAAGCCGGATACCATAACGCATCAGTGCCACTGGGTTGTCCTTTGCCAGCAGGACGAGGGTCAACCCGTCTTCCAGCACCGAGCCCTCCTGAAACAGCCCGTAGCGGCCGCCATAGTGCTTTCCATTGGCGGCAATCACCATTCGGCATTCGATCATTTCACCTTCAGTCTTCACGCGGAAGATGCAGCGCCGACGTGTCCATGCCAAGCGCAACGCCGTGTTGATGTAGGCGAGCTTGCCGAGTTTCCGTTTCAAGCGTAGCGGCAAAAGATGCACCACTTCTGCATCAAAGCCAGTGGAGGCCATGATGTAGAAGGGGCGCCCATTCGCCAGGCCGTGATGCAGCTTGCGGGTCTTGCCGGTGGCAAGAAGGTGAGCCAAATCCTTGGGATTGCTTGGGATGTTCAACTCACTGGCGAGCACATTCGCTGTGCCGAAGGGGATGATCGCCAAAGCGGGTTTGAACGCGCGTTCCTGAAGCGCTTGCGCCGCCTCATTGATGGAGCCGTCCCCACCCGCAACGGCGACAATGTCCACATCAAGTTCCGGGTGAGCACAGGTTTCGGCAATTTCACCCACATGGCGGGTCAAGCGAAGCTCTACTTTGCTGCCAATAGCTTCAAGCCGCGTCACGATCTCAGAAAGGGTCTGAGTTTTGAAGTGACTTGCAGTCGGGTTGGCGAGTATGAGAATGCGGCGCGTAAACTCGGGTGGCGTTTGGGTCCTGCCTTGCACATCAGGCGTAGGAAGCGGACCTGTCATCACTCGTCATCCTTGAGATTCTTGGCATTTTTGCCTTGATAAGGCTTCATTCCCGCCCGTGCAAGTGCATCTGCGCGCTCGTTTTCTTCGTGGCCGGCATGGCCTTTGACCCAATGCCACGTCACATCATGCAGTTTGGCGGCTGTATCGAGCTCTTGCCACAGGTCCGCGTTCTTCACTGGAGAGTTGGACGCAGTGCGCCAGCCCTTGCGTTTCCAGTTGTGCATCCATTGGGTGATGCCGTTTTTCACGTAGGAGCTGTCAGTGTAGATGTCGATGGTGACCGGGCGCTTCAGTGCGCGCAGGGCGTTGATCGCAGCTTGCAACTCCATACGGTTGTTCGTGGTGCCGGGCTCGCCGCCGCACAGCTCCTTTTCGTGCTCACCAAAACGCAATAGAACACCCCAGCCGCCGGGGCCCGGGTTGCCAGAGCATGCGCCATCAGTCCAGGCTTGCACCCGTGTGTCTGCGCTCATTGATCGAGTCCGTATGCCTGCGCGCTCGTCACGTCGCGGTGGAAACGCAATTTGCGAAGGTATTCCATTGGATCTTTTGGCACCACCAGCGCCCCTGCAGGAACACTGAGCCAGTCGTAAAGGCGCGTCAACAGGAACCGAAGCGATGCACCACGGCACAGCAGCGGCAGGCTGTCAAACTCCTCGGTTGTGAAAGGGCGCAGGCTGCGATAGCCATCAAGCAAGGCGCGGGCCTTGGTCACGTTGAACGATCCGTCCACCTCGAAACACCATGCATTCAGGCAGATTGCCACATCGTAGGCAAAAGCATCGGTGCAGGCAAAATAGAAGTCGATGAGACCGGAGAGCTTCTGACCAAGGAAGAACACGTTGTCGGGAAACAGATCCGCGTGGATCACACCGCTCGGCAGATCGCTTGGCCACTTTGCCTTCAACTCTTCCAGCTCTGCCGTCAGCTCCTCGGCAAGGCCTTCCATCACCTCATGGGCGCGGTCGCGGCTTGCATCAAGCAGCGGTTGCCAGCCATCAACGGAAAGTGAATTGGGGCGCGACATGTCAAAGTCGCTTCCGGCCAGATGCATCTGCGCCATGCCCGCACCAAGCTCAGCACAGTGCTCGATGCGCGGACGGCGCACCCACATGCCGTCCAGAAAGGTAACCATGGCAGCAGGGCGGCCCGCCAGTTCGCCCAGCATTTCGCCGTTGTCACGAACCAGTGGCGTCGGGCAGTTCAGGCCGCGCTTGGAAAGATGTTGCATCAGGCCCAGGAAGAACGGCAAGTCCGCTGGGTTCACACGCTTTTCGTAGAGCGTGAGGATGAAGTTTCCCGTTGTGGTGTGAACGAGAAAGTTCGAGTTCTCGACACCTTCGGCAATGCCTTTGAAGGAGAGCAGGTCACCCACGTTGTAATGTGCGATGAACTCTGACAGCTCCTCATCGGAAACTTCGGTATAAACGGCCATTTGTTACTCTGCAGCAGCGCCCATATCGCGCAATTCGCGGGGCAAGTTGAATGCTATATCCTCGCGGGCTGTTGTAACCGTTTCAACCGTGACATCAAATTGCTCGCGGAAGGCATCAACAATTTCCTCAACAAGCACTTCGGGTGCAGACGCACCGGCGGTGATGCCAAGGGTTGAGATGCTCTCAAAATCAGTCCAATCCAGATCGGTAGCGCGCTGGATGAGGACAGCCTTCTCACAACCGGACCGCTCCGCGACCTCTCGCAAGCGCTGGGAGTTTGATGAGTTTGGCGCGCCAACCACCACAACGGCGTCGGACATGGGCGCGATGTGCTTCACGGCCTCCTGACGGTTGGTGGTGGCGTAGCAGATGTCGTCCTTGTGGGGCTCTGCGATATCCGGGAAACGTTCCTTCAGGATGCGGACGATCTCCGCAGTATCGTCCACTGACAGAGTTGTCTGCGAAATCCAGGCGAGCTGCTTCTCGGTCTTCGGTTGGTAGCTGCGTGCATCCTCATCAGTTTCGATCAAGGTGACTGCGCCCTCTGGCAGCTGTCCCATGGTTCCGATGACTTCCGGGTGGCCTGCATGGCCAATCAGGAGGATTTCACGGTCACGCTTGTTATGGATCATCGCTTCCTTGTGTACCTTGGAAACCAGCGGGCAGGTTGCATCAAGGTAGAAAAGGTTGGCCTGCTGGGCCGCTTCCGGCACGGATTTCGGCACACCATGGGCGGAGAAGATTACCGGGCGATCCTTTACGGGGATTTCATCCAGCTCTTCAACGAACACCGCGCCCTTGTTGCGCAGCGACTCCACCACAAACTTGTTATGGACGATCTCATGACGCACATAAACCGGCGCGCCATACTTCTGCAGGGCCAGCTCCACAATCTGGATGGCGCGATCCACACCGGCGCAAAAGCCGCGCGGCGCGCACAAAAGGATTTTCAGATGAGGTTTGGTAGCGGTCTCGCCCTGCATCAGCTTGCCTTGCTTTAGAGAATGACGTGTTTTGACGAATATGTCATTCAGTGGGGCCTGTGCAAGGCCTAACCGGTTAAATCCAGCGTGTCTGTTGCCCCAGTGTTCAACAGAAACCCTTGGTGATTTGGCGGAAAAACGCCAACTGGCGTGCAAACAACCGTTTTGCCTGCTATAGAACCTTCAGTTTTTCGATGAAATATATGGGATTCGCATGGTGGGAAAGGCGTTTACCGGGGGCTTTTTAAGTAAAGCCAAAACCGCATCCATGATTGCCGTGGTCAGCGCTGGTCTGGCCGCCTGTGGTGTCATGGGCGGTGGTGATGACGAGCTTGAAAGCGCGAGTTCAGCAGGTCCAGCCCCGGCAGCACAGAATGAAAACATGCCTGATGTGGACTTTTCGGTCTTTAACGTATCCGATTTCTGTCCGCGTCTGGAGCCGCTAAACGGCACAACAATCATTCAGGAATATGCGCGCGGCAAGCAGGATGACCCGCGTGGTCTGCGCTACCAGGCAACCTTGGTTGAATGGGCGCGCACCTGTTCCGATGCGCAAGATCAAGCGTCCATGAAGCTCGGACTGGCCGGTCGCGTGACACCGGGCCCTGCATGGAAAGGCGGCGAACTGCTGCTTCCAATCCGCGTTGCGATTGTTTCTTCCGGTGATGATGAAGAAAAGACCGTTTACTCCAATCTGTTCCGTGTTCCGGTGACGTTGGGTGAAGGCTCTCCAAGTGAAGGCTGGACGCTGGTTGAGGAGGGCATCGTCCTTCCTGATGAGCCGGGCTACAAGGTCATTTTTGGATTCGACGAGAAGTAAAAAACAGGTTACAGAGATATCAGGTCTCAGGCGAACTACTTAGCTTCGCCCTGAGGTCTGGGACCTTGACGGGACGTCGGCTGCGTGTCTTGTCAGGCTCACTTGTCAGCGGTGAAAGGCCGGTCTGACAGGACTTATAACCGCCCAAGCGGGAGAGATCGCTAGGTCACCTTAGGTGATAGCAGGCGACGCCGAAGGAGCAACCGCCCCGGAAACTCTCAGGCCGCAGGACCGCTTGGTAAGCAGCACTCTGGAAAGCAGGCAATTTCGGCATGTGCCGGGGGGAGCCTCACCGAAGGAGTAATCGGGCGCGAGCCAACAGGTTTCGCGCTCGGGAAATCTCTCAGGTTGTCAGGACAGAGGGGGCGCACACGGGCTTTTCAACAGAAAGGTTCGGATTTGCTTGCGCTCTGTTTAGTCGAGGACAACCATGGTTGAACAAACCACAGACCTTTTGAAGACCCCCCTTTACGACCTGCATGTGGAACTCGGTGGGAAAATGGTTCCCTTCGCAGGCTATGCCATGCCGGTCCAGTATCCCCTCGGCATCATGAAGGAGCACCTTCACACCCGCGATGCCGCAGGTCTGTTTGATGTCTCTCACATGGGGCAGGCCGCCCTCAAGGGGCCAGACCACGACACGGTTGCCACCTTTCTTGAAACCCTCGTGCCTTCCAACATCAAGGAGCTCAAGGCCGGGAAACAGCGCTACACCGTTCTGCTAAATGGCGAAGGCGGCATCATTGACGATCTCATGGTGTCCCGTCCGGCCGAACCATCCCGTGAAGGTGAGTTGCTGCTCGTTGTAAACGCAGCGCGCAAGTCGGTGGACTATGATGTGATCCGCGCTCGCCTGCCGGAAGGCATCTCACTGGAAACATATGAGGACAAGGCGCTGCTTGCCCTTCAGGGCCCAAAGGCGGCAGAAGTGATGGCCTTGCATGCGCCAGAAGCGGCAGAACTGGGCTTCATGTCCGTTGCGTCCATGGAGTTTGACGGGGTTGCTGTTCACGTGTCTCGCTCCGGCTACACTGGGGAAGACGGCTACGAAATTTCCGTTCCAGCGGGCGCAGCAGAAGCGGTAGCAAAGGCTCTGCTTGCCGACGAGCGGGTCGAGGCCATTGGCCTAGGAGCCCGCGACAGCCTGCGTCTTGAAGCGGGGCTGTGCCTTTACGGCCACGACATTGACGAGACCACGTCGCCGGTTGAGGGCGACATCACCTTCTGCATGCAAAAGCGCCGCAAGGAAGCCGGAGACTTCCCTGGTGGTGCGCGCATTTTGAAGGAACTTGCGCAAGGGCCGAAGCGCAAGCGTGTTGCATTGAAGATTGATGGACGCGCGCCAGCCCGCGAAGGCGCGGAAATTCGTGTGCCGGGCAGTGACGAGGCCATCGGAACCGTGACCTCTGGCGGCTTTGCACCAACCTTGGGCGCGCCCATTGCCATGGGATATGTACCAACCGAATTCAGCGAGGTGGGGACAGAACTGGCCCTTGTGGTCCGTGGGCGAGAACTGCCCGCGACCGTGACCACAACGCCGTTCGTGCCTCAGCGCTATTACAGAAAACCAAAATAAAGGGACCAGCCAACTTAAAGACGCTGGCACCTGTTTCGATTGACGATCCAGACGAGAGGACTGCAAACCAATGAGCACCTATTTTTCAGAGGACCATGAGTGGCTCAAAGTAGAAGGCGATGTGGCAACTGTTGGCATCACCGACTACGCACAGGCCCAGCTGGGCGACGTGGTTTTCGTTGAACTTCCAGAAAACGGCAAGACCCTTTCCAAGGGGGACGAAGCAGCAGTGGTTGAATCCGTAAAGGCAGCCAGTGAGGTTTACGTGCCGGTTGACGGTGAAGTTGTCGAAGGCAACGAAGCCTTGGTTGAGGAGCCAGGAAAGGTCAACGAAGACCCTGAAAACTCAGCATGGTTCTTCAAGATCAAGCTTTCTGACAAGGGCCAGCTTGAAGGCCTTATGGATGAAGCAGCCTACAAGGCATACGTGGAGACCCTATAACGGTCTTGAGTGGATCCGCTGCCGGTAAACCCGGCAGCCCCGGTGCTTCTAGTGTTACCTTTGCAAGAGAGGGTCTATGCGGTATCTCCCGCTTTCGGATAGCGATCGCGCGAACATGTTGGCGCAAGTAGGCGTTGGCACCATTGATGAGTTGTTCGCAGACATCCCAGAATCTGCCCGGCTGAAAGAGCTGGAAAACCTGCCTCGCCGCAAGAGCGAGATGGAAGTGGAACGCCACCTCAACAAGCTGGCCTCTAAAAACACAAGCGCAAGCTCCGTGCCGTTCTTTGTGGGAGCAGGGGCTTACAAGCACCATGTGCCCTCAACAGTGGATCACCTGATCCAGCGCTCGGAGTTTTTGACCAGCTACACGCCTTACCAGCCGGAAATCACACAGGGCACCCTGCAGGCGCTCTTCGAGTTCCAGACGCAGGTGGCAGAGCTGACCGGCATGGAAGTGGCCAACGCCTCCATGTATGACGGCTCCACCGGAACAGCTGAAGCAGTGCTTATGGCCCACCGTGTGACCCGCAAGAAGAAGGCGGTTCTGTCTGGTGGCCTGCACCCGCAATACCGGGAAGTGGTAGAGGGCATCACAAGTCAGCTGCCGGGGGGCGAAGTTGTGTCTCTGCCAGCCGACCCCATGGGCACTGAGGACATCCTTGCTCAGATCGATGATGAAACATCCTGCGTCGTGGTGCAGTCGCCATCCTTCTACGGTCAGCTCATTGACCTGAAGCCGATTGCGGACAAGGCGCATCAACACAAGGCATTGTTGATCGCTGTCTTCACGGAAGTGGTGTCGCTGGGCCTGATCGAAAGCCCCGGAGCACAGGGTGCGGACATTGTGGTCGGTGAAGGCCAGTCCCTTGGAAATCCGCTCACCTTCGGTGGCCCCTACGTTGGGTTGTTCGCCACGCGCCAGAAGTATGTGCGCAACATGCCGGGGCGCGTCTGCGGTGAAACGGTGGATGCGGAAGGCAAGCGTGGCTTCGTGCTGACCCTGTCCACCCGCGAGCAGCACATCCGCCGCGACAAGGCGACCTCCAACATCTGCACCAACTCCGGTCTGTGCTGTCTGGCCTTCTCCATTCACATGACCCTTTTGGGCGGTACAGGTCTCTCCCGTCTTGCCCGCATCAACCACGCCAACGCGATCAAGTTGGCGGATGCGCTGGCCGCAGTGGACGGTGTGGAGGTGCTGAACGAGGCCTTCTTCAACGAGTTCACCATCAAGGTTCCTGCAAACGCCAATGACGTGATCGAAGCTCTGGCGGTGAACGGCGTGCTCGGCGGTCTGCCGGTCTCACGTCTTGAGCCGGGTCAAAGCGAGCTGGAAAACCTCATCGTTGTCGCTTCCACGGAAGTGAACACGGATGAGGACCGCGCAGCCTTTGTTGAGGCGCTCAAGGAGGTGCTTGGATGAGCCATTTCTCGGAGATCCTTCGGCCTCTGGCCAACGATCTGGCCGTGAAACTCATCACAGGCAAAGATGACCTGTCCATGCGCCTTGCCGAAGTTCTGCATGAAACTGTTTTTCATGAGAACTGGCGCGAGCTGGGCCCGGCAGGCCACGACACCTATGAGCGTGTCGCCGAGCTGCTGGAAGTGGACTACGTGAACACCTCCGTAGAGCTTTCAGCAGTGATTGCACAATTGGACGAGACAAAACGGAACGCTCTTGTGGCGCAGACCGTCAACGCACTGTTTGACGTTGTCGATGATTACGCAAGACGCGACCAAGTGGGTGAGGAATTGCCATGAGCATGAACACACAAGGACGCCCAACCGCACCGGGCAAAGCCGACGCGCCCGTGCACACCACGTTTACGGGCAACAAGGCGCTGAACATGGAAGAGCCGCTGATCTTTGAGGTTGGCCGCTCCGACATTTGCGGCGTTGATCTGGATGAGCCGGAAGAGTTCACCCCGCGCCTTGGCAGCCATGCGCGCCAGAGCAGTCTGGACCTTCCAGCGTTGTCAGAGCCGGAAACCATGCGCCACTATGTGCGTATGTCCCGCAACAACTACGCAATCGACAGCGGGCTATATCCGCTGGGCTCTTGCACAATGAAGCACAACCCGCGTCTCAACGAAAAGATGGCGCGTGTGCCGGGCTTTGCAGATGTGCATCCTCTCCAGCCGGTCTCCACTGTGCCGGGCGCGTTTGAGGTGATTGCCGAGCTTGCGGACTGGCTGATGAAGCTGACCGGCACTTCTGCTGTGGCCATGAGCCCGAAGGCCGGTGCCCATGGTGAGCAGTGCGGCATGATGGCCATCAAGAAGGCGATCATGGAAAAGGGCGAGGACCGCTCCATCGTGCTGGTGCCGGAAAGTGCCCATGGCACAAACCCGGCAACTGCCGCGCTTCTGGGCTTCAAGGTGGTGTCCATCCCGGCCCGCGACAACGGCACCGTAGACCCATCTGCTGTGATCGAAAAGATCAAGGAGAATGAGGGCAAGGTGGCGGCATTGATGCTGACCAACCCGAACACCTGCGGTCTGTTCGAGCCGGACATAATCGCAATCGCAGATGCCATCCATGAGGCAGGTGCCTACTTCTACTGCGACGGCGCGAACTTTAACGCCATCGTCGGCAAGGCCAAGCCGGGTGATCTGGGCGTTGATGCCATGCACATCAACCTGCACAAGACCTTCTCCACCCCCCATGGTGGAGGTGGCCCGGGTTCCGGTCCGGTGGTGCTCTCCGAGCGCCTGGCGCCGTATGCACCGCTGCCGTTCATCCGGCAGAAGGACGATGCACTGGAAGTGGTCGAGACAGAGACCCAGCTTGAGCCGGGGGAAGTGCCGTTCGGTCGCATGACCGCCTTCCATGGCCAGATGGGCATGTTCGTTCGGGCGCTCAGCTACATGCTCTCTCACGGCTCGGATGGCCTCAAGCAGGCTTCGGAAGATGCAGTGCTGAATGCCAACTACGTGCGAGTGGGCCTTCAGGACCTGATGACCCTGCCATATGGCGAGAACCCGTGTATGCACGAAGTGCTGTTCGACGATACCTTCTTGAAGGACACAGGCGTTACCACGCTGGACTTCGCTAAGGCCATGATCGACGAGGGCTATCACCCGATGACCATGTACTTCCCGCTGGTTGTGCATGGGGCCATGCTCATCGAACCAACCGAGTCCGAGAGCCTTGCCTCGCTGGACTTGTTCGTTGCTACACTGCGCGATCTGGTCATGAGCGCAAAGCGGGGCGAGACGCAGCGGTTCGAAGGTGCTCCATATCTGGCCCCGCGCCGCCGTCTGGATGAGACGCAGGCAGCGCGTAAGCCAATCTTGAGATGGACGCCGCCGACGCCCACTGACGTGGAGCCAAAGGCTGCTGCTGAATGACAACAGAACCCCGGAGCCTCCTCCGGGGTTTTCTTTTGTTTGATGGGCTTCTCGTCGCGCCCGAACCACCTGTTTTAAAGGATGTTCTTGCCCCTATCGCCCGAGTAACACTGACTGCGGGAACAGGGGGCGATGACATGCGGCGGGCACCATGGTGGCGGCGAAATATTCCAACTTCACGGCAAATGAGGTTTGCCGTGCAATCCCAACTGGCCAGCAGATGGCCAAAGCTTGGCCGTGCCTTTAATTTCTTCCCCGCTGAAGCCTCGCGGCAGCTTCTTGAAAGCAAACTTTTGGAGCGCTTTGTGGAGCAGAGCACCTGTTCCATGCCCGCTGACCGTGTTGATTTTCTCCAAGCCCATGGTGCGCTGGAGCAGTCCCGCTACCCGCTGCCCATCACCTTGAAGGGCAGAGCGGAGATCAGCTTCTATCGTTTGGGGCCGTGCTACGTGCTTGGGCACAGTGGCTCAACGGTCCTCATTGAGGTTGGTGCCCAGATCCAGAGCATCGCCCGGAACACAACCAAGTTTCAACGGCTGGTGACCCGAAAGGTTGAAGGGCTTGTGATCAACCGCCTCGGCATGCGACGGGGTCACAAGCACTACTACCACTTCATCATGGATGGCCTGTACCCGCTTCTGGTGGCGCTGGAGCGTCACGCCCATCGGTTCGATGCAATCACGGTTCTGGTGCGCCCTGAACTGGCATCCTATCAGTTGGCTGCCTATGCGCATCTCACCTCACTCTATCCGCAGCTTCGTCTTGAGGTGGTTGAGGAGCGTGAACGCATCGTGTGCGACGAGCTGCTTCATATCGATGAAGCACAGAACTGCGAATACCGGGCCCCCTTCAGCGAACGCGCCATCGAAAAGCTGGCCGCCACCTTTCGAGCGGCCTATGGCATTGTAGCAAGTGGGAGGCCACATCGCCGGCTCTACCTGTCGCGCAAGGACGCTAAAATTCGTCATATCTTGAACGAGAACGAGCTGATCCTGAGGCTGACCATGCTCGGTTTTGAGGTGGTGTGCCCCGGAGAGATGGATCATGCAACGCAGGTGCGCACCTTCAGCGAGGCGGAGATGATTGTCAGCGCCCATGGGGCGGCCCTCTCCAATCTGGTGTTTACGCAGGCGGGCCGATGCCATGTGGTGGAACTGTTCTCCAGTGATTACATTCAGAGCGCCTACATGTGGCTGGCCACGTTGAAAGGGCATCGCTACACACCTCTCGTTTGCGGAGAGGGGCAGTCTCATCAGCATTTCGAAGTGCCGCATCAGGTGCTTGAAGAACTCGACGCCGTGTTGGAAACAGAGTTAACCTAAAGCAGAATCCAGCTTGGCAGCATCAGGTGGTCAGCCCCTTGATTGGCTGCCTTGAACCATTGCTTGGGCGCAATAACGCGCTTCTCCTTGGAGGGGTTCAGGAACGCGGCCCACCAGCTGAAAGAACTGTTTGCAATGATATGGTGCTGGCATCTGGACATCAGCATCAGGTCTTCATGGTCCTTGCCATCCGGTTGTGGCTCCAGAACGCGCAGATTGCCTGATGTCTTGAAGAAGTCCTTGGCCCAGCACGGATCATCGGTGAAGACGAAAAACTGCGCTCCGGGCATGTCCTGCTCCATGCGCTTCTTGGCTTCCAGATAGTAGTCCGGGCTGCAGAGGCCATAGCTGGCAAGATTCTGCGGCTTCAGATAGTCGCCGCGGCGGATGTGCAGGGAGACGCTCCGCGCCCGCTCAATGTGGCTGAGGGTCTTTTGACGAGAAAGTGCGAACGGACGCTTCAAGCTCAAATCCCGGCGCAGCGTATTTTGGATGCTCAAAGGGATCAGCGCCCGTTGGAAGTACCCATCGAGAT
The DNA here is from genome assembly GCF_033843645.1 of Nesiotobacter zosterae. Taxonomy (NCBI): domain Bacteria; kingdom Pseudomonadati; phylum Pseudomonadota; class Alphaproteobacteria; order Hyphomicrobiales; family Stappiaceae; genus Nesiotobacter; species Nesiotobacter zosterae. The sequence continues at coordinate 206,873 of NZ_JAWXVZ010000003.1, forward strand.
AGGTATTGCGGGAAATCCGCGGCGCGTCGGGCGCATAGGCCCAATCCTTCTCATGGGCGCAGCGGCTCTTGTAGAACGGGTAAACCTTGCGCAGAAGCTGGGCGGTGCGGCCAAACTCCTTTGCGGGCCACAGCACACTGGCGCATTCCTCGTGCTGGGCCACATCCCCCGCCACGTTGAAGTGCTCCAATGCATAGCGCCGCTCCGGGTACAGGGAGTATTCCGTTATATCAAACCGCAACTGGCTACCCGTTTCCAGTGCGGCCTTCCGACCAATGGCATATTGGAAGAACTGATTGCCGATGCCTCCGCGCAGTCGCACAATGATATAGGGCCCCGTCGCTTTTCCGGGTCTCTTCATTGTGTGATCTGCCAGTAATGACATGGTCCGTCTCCTTTGTCAGATGGAAGGATAGGAGCTTTGCGAAAAAGCGTCCTCCGCCCGAAGCCACTAGTCAGAAATGGGAGGAGCCACTGGTGGGGGCTCGATCAAAGCCGAAGCCATGTCGGCGGCAACAACCGGTCTTCATCAATGGAGCCATCGCGAAACCATATCTTTGGCGCGATAACGACCTTGCGGGGAGACCGGTTCAGGTAGGCCCCCCACCAGCTGAAGGAGCTGTTCGCGATCACGGCGTGATCGCAGGCTGCGATCAGCAGAATGTCTTCATGGTCCCGGTGGTCGCCAAGAGGTGCGACGATCTGGATGTACCTCTTGCCGCCCAAATGCGCCCGTGCCCACTCAGGATCATCGCTGAAAAGGTAGAAGGTGTTCACACCGTAGGTGTTGCGTAACAAAGTGATGGCCTGCGTGTAATAGGAAAGATCGCAGGAGCCGAATGCCTCCTGGTGCGCAGGCTCCAGATAATCCCCCCTGCGGATATGCAGCGCGGCGCTAGGCCCAGAGCGAATCTGATGAAGGATATGACGTCGCTGCGGTGCCATCTCGGTCTTCAAGATCAGGTCTTGTCGCAATGAGGCACCAAGAGCATCCGCAGCTTCAAAATTCTGGAAGAACCCGGAGAGGTGCAGCGGGCGCGTCATTGGCTGCGGTAACGCGAGAGAGGTGGGCAGTTCATCCTCTATAAACCGCTGCGCATACCCGGCCAGAAACTCACGGCACAGCCGATGTTTTTGCCCGCGCGGCTTGCTCGCTGGCCAGAAACAGCGCCTCAGGTCCTGCTGACTGGCCAGCCGCGCTTGGGTTTTAAAGTGCAGCAGGGTGTTGGGAATGGTGCCAACATCCTTGGCATCCTGATAAACCAACAGTTCTGCATCTATCTGCTGAGAAAGGTATTTCCCGGCTGCATATTGAAACAATTGGTTCCCGGTCTTGCCCTTCAATTGCAACAGCACTTGGCGGCCGTTGCGGATGGTGCCTTCACGCTGGGTACTCTTCAACACCTCAAGCTGCATTGCTGCTCCTCCCACTTCCCTTCTGGAGATTACGGAGCTGGTTCGGGGGCGTCGTCCCAAACAAATGAGGGGGCATTGTCATCGCCGGGGACAAGCTGCGTAACGTGTTGAAACAGAATTTCATTTGCGGGGCAGGGTGTGTCTGCGTAGGGTGCCGCACGGGAGCCAAGGACTAACTGAAGGAACGTAAAGATCATGGTTGATTTGATCATTTGGGACTGCGATGGCTGCCTGATTGATAGTGAGCATCTGTCCGCTGAGGCAGAGGCCGAGTGCCTGCGGGAAGTCGGACTGAAAATTGATGCGCAGGGCGTCATCGATCGCTTTACGGGCATGACAGGCCGTGACTTGTTCGTGGCACTGGAAGCTGAGCTGGGACGTGATGTGTCGGGGCACCCGGCCTTCGATCGCCTTTATGAGCGGGTCTTTGAGATTTTTGAACGAGAGCTTCAGGCTGTTGCCGGTGTTCATGAAGCACTGGCGGAACTGGACCACATGCCGATGGCGATTGCTTCTGGGGCGTCTCACCGCCACCTGAAATTCGGCCTTTCTCACACGGGTCTTTATGACCGGTTTGAAGGCAAGATCGTGTCTGCGCAGGACGTGGCGCGGGGCAAACCGGCTCCGGACGTTTTCTTGCGTGCAGCCGAGCTGATGAAGACCGAGCCGAACCGCTGTCTGGTCATTGAAGACAGCCCGCGCGGCATGCAGGGCGCCCATGCAGCAGGCATGCACTGCTTTGGGTTTACAGGCGCGACACACGGCGGAGAGCGCCTTCACAAACAGCTTGCGGACCAGAATCCGGTGCTGATCTTCGATCATATGCACCAGTTGCCGGGCCTTTTTGCTGAGTTCAAACAGTAGGTTATACTTTTTGCAATAGAACCTGAGAGAAAGTCTCTTGACTTTCTCTGCAGGTCCTCGCTATCAAATTGGTATGACCCAGATGCAGTTCATGATCACCTCTGTTTATTACTACGCAAGCCACATACCTGCGGCTTGTGTTCGATCGTGCTCATGACAAAAAGCATCAACTGAACAACCAAGCCGCCGCCAGGCGGCTTGTTCATTTTTGGGCCCCTGCGTGGCAACAGGAGACCTGAAAATGACCATTCACACCACCATCGACAACAGCCGGAACTTTCGTCCCAAATCGGAGGCCCTCCAGCTTCTGATCGAGCGCGGCTTTCTGCACCAATGCACAGATCTGGAAGCGCTGGATGCGCGCCTCATGGAAGGTCCCATCACCGCGTACGCTGGTTTTGACGCCACCGCAGACAGCCTGCATGTGGGGCATTTGCTGCCGCTCATGGCCATGCGCTGGCTTCAGAAACTGGATCACAAGCCCATTCTTCTGGTTGGCGGTGGCACCACGCGCATTGGCGACCCAAGCTTTCGCAGTGAAAGTCGTCCCATGCTGGATGACGCCCAGATTGAGCATAACCTCAACGGTATCCGCGCCACAGTAGAGCGTCTGTTTGACCTGTCAGAGGGCGAAGGCCGTATGGCAAACAATGCCGACTGGTTGGACGAGTTCCGTTTTTTGGAGTTCCTGCGCGAGTTCGGCACCCACTTCACCGTCAACCGCATGATGACCTTCGACAGCGTGCGGTCCAGGCTGGAAGCACAGCAGCCCCTGTCGGTTCTGGAGTTCTGTTACATGATGCTTCAGGCAGTGGATTTTGTGGAGCTGAACAAGCGGTTCGACTGTGTTTTACAAATTGGTGGGTCTGATCAATGGGGCAACATCGTCAACGGCGTTGACCTGGGACGGCGCGCAGGAAAGCAACTTTTCGGTTTTACCCTCCCGCTTCTCACCACCGCCTCTGGATCCAAGATGGGCAAAACCGCCGACGGTGCCGTCTGGCTTAGCCCCGAGCGGTTATCCAGCTTCGGCTTCTGGCAATTCTGGCGCAATACGGCAGATGGGGACGTGGTCCGCTTCCTCAAGCTGTTCACCGATCTGCCCTTGGCAGAAATCGGCCGCCTCTCCAAGCTGGAAGGGCAGGAGCTGAACGAGGCCAAGAAGATACTGGCAACACAAGTCACCAGCATTGTTCACGGGCCGGAGGCCGCACGCGCTGCAATGGAGCAGGGTGAGGCCCTGTTCTCTGGCAATGATGAGGGTACAGAACCAACGCATGAACTGCCGCTTGCGCTGCTCAGCACCCGCATTGGCCTGCTGGAGCTGATCGTGAAAATTGGCTTTGCTGGCTCCAACAGCGAGGCCCGCCGTCTTGTTCAAGGCAGCAGCGTCAAACTCAACGGTACGCTCATTCTGGATGAAAAGCGGCAGATCTCAGAGGGCGATATTCGGACTGGCGATCGCATTTCCCTTTCGGTAGGCCGCAAACGCAAGGCGTTGGTTCAGTTCAAGTAACGTCAAAAGGGCGCCAGCTGGGCGCCCTTTTGTCCTTCCTCACACAAAGCTGCTGATGAACTGGATCATGGCCGCGCGCTGCGCATTGGCGTCACCTTCAAACCAGTCCAGCGGCATGTATTGGGCGTCGGTCACCAAGGTCACTTGAGGCGCTATTGCAGGCTGTACGGTGAACAGCGGGCTTTGAGCGTTCACACCAAGGTTCATGAGGTGGGCAAACAAACCCGGATAGGTGTTGTTGTAATAGGCAATCAACTCCTGTGCGCGGATCACCGCATGGCCCCAGTGCGAGCGTTCCGGGTGGCCCGGCGAGTAGTCGCGAATGTGTAGGGCATTGCCATCCGCTGGCAGGTTCGGACCCTGAACGTTTTGGTAGTGCAGGTAAATGCCCGAAGGCATGCGTTCCACTATGCCGCCAAACACGGTGACGTGGTTCAAAAGGTCCATCCACTCCAACACTTCATCACGGGTGTTGCCCGGCGAAAAGGAGAAGCTTGGGTTCGCCTGTCCGGGAGGGCGGGCATAGAGGGAAATGTGCCGGGCGGGTTTTGGAAACATGCCAAAGCCGGCTACGTGCAAGGGGCGCAAGCGCAAAAAAGCCCCGCCATTATCCATGAAGTAAATGCTCGGCAGCTGGTTTGGGGCAATGTCATTGGTCGGCGTCAGCCTTACGGTGCCAAACACAATGTTGTTTTGATTGATCAAGGGAACTGGTGTCTGCATGGCTCTGTACACTCCGCAATCTTGAAGGAGAAGAAGGCGTGCCTCACGTGGACAGGCCGTTTATGAACGCACTGATGAATTGGAATTGGGCGTTGGCATCAACAAAACTGTCTTCAGGAAAGTAACTGAGGTTGGAGCTGATGTTGAACGTCTGCTGCGTTTGGTCTGCCATTTGAACTGTCACGCTTTGGGCCTTGGTGCCAAGGGCAAGCAACTTGTTCAGGTAGCCGGGGTAATTGTCATTGTAGAAATTAATCAGAGCATTCTTGGAGATCAGCGAATGACCCAGATGGGGGGCGCGGGTCCGATCGGTAAAGTCGCGCACCACCACCGGGCAGAGCGTGTTTTGCGTTGTGGGGGAGGTGAACCACATGGTGCCGTTGAACGCGCCGTCGGTCACATAATAAAGGTTCAGGCCACTGGGGTTCTGCGGTTTTGCTTGCACCTGAGTAACAGGCAAGGCCTCCAAAGTGGCCTGAATGCCCGCTTTGGTGTCACCAAGTTCACACTGGTAGACTGCCGTCTTTGGATTGCCATAGGACGCTTCGATGAAAATGAAACGGCTTGGCCGATCCACAATGCAAAACCCTGAACGGTGAAACGGGCGCAGCCGAACAAAGCGGTTGTTGTCCGCCATGAAGTAAAGGCTGGGAAATTGCTGGGCTTCATAGCCCGTCCCTGTCAGGCGGATCGTGCCAAACAGCAGGTTGTCCATGGAGATGACGGAAATGGGTGTCGGATTGACAGACATCGCTGGGAACTTCCTCGCAAGTGATGAAGATCACCCACGCCCTCCCCATGGGACAGAAGGCCGGCAAGGTGCGGGCAGGTGATCGCGTGAACGCGATACTCAAGTGCTAAGGAAGACGCGCTTTGCGGTAAGGCGTGAAACCTAATTTAAGAAGAACCTGCAAGTGCCCGGCGTAAAAAGAAAAAGGCCCCGCGTCCCAAGTGGGAGGCGGGGCAAGGCAATATGGCCATTATAAAGTTGTTATCTAGCGCGGCATGTTTGAGCGGACGATGTCTCGTAGGGCGTCCACGGGTTCAAGCGAGGTGCCGCGCTTGATGTGCCAGAAAGTCCAGCCGTTGCAGGCTTGTTGGCCTTGAACAAGAGCGCCAACCTTGTGGATCGAACCGGAGTGCTCACCGCAGATCAGCGAGCCATCGGCGCGAACCGTGGCCTTGTAACGGCCCCGGGCGTCAGTCAGTTCTGCCCCCGGTTTCAAAAGGCCGGTTTCCAGCAGGTTGCCGAACGGCACACGAGGCTGAGCCCGCTTGCCCCTGGTCATCTGCAGGAAGTCATCGTTTGCCGGGGTAACCCGGTCGATGCGTTCGGAAGCTGCCTTGATGTAGGCGTCTTCCCGTTCAATGCCGACGAAGTGGCGGCCGAGCTTCTTGGCAACTGCACCCGTGGTGCCGGTGCCGAAGAACGGGTCAAGGATCACATCGCCCTGGTTCGAAGTGGAGAGCAATACGCGATACAGGAGGCTCTCCGGCTTCTGGGTCGGATGGACCTTGTCGCCGTTTTCGTCTTTCAGGCGTTCGTGACCCGTACAGAGCGGCAGAACCCAGTCTGAACGCATCTGGACGTCGTCGTTGAACGTCTTCATGGCATCGTAGTTGAACGTTGGCTTGCTGTTCTGGTTGGGGGTCGCCCAAATCAGCGTCTCGTGTGCATTGGTGAACCGCTTGCCACGGAAGTTCGGCATTGGGTTCGTCTTCAGCCACACGACATCGTTGTTGATCCAGTATCCCAGATCCTGCAGAACCGAGCCGACGCGGAAAATGTTGTGATAGGAGCCGATGACCCAGAGTGAGCCATTAGGCTTCAGAACACGTTTGACGGCGAGGAGCCAAGCCCGCGTAAAGGCGTCATACGCCTCGAAGCTAGCAAACTGGTCCCAATGATCGTCACAGGCGTCCACCTTTGAATGGTCTGGCCGATGAAGATCTCCGCCAAGCTGAAGGTTGTATGGAGGATCAGCAAAGACAAGATCAACAGAGTGTGCTGGCAGCTTGTTAAGGGCCGCTACACAGTCCCCTTTGATGATGGTGTCGAGCCAATCCGGCTTTGATGAATGGTGGGGTGCCGCCATGGACACCCCGGTACGCTGTACTCTCATTGCGACGCATTACCTCACGCAAATCTTGAGGCTTATGGTTACCGGATATGGTAAATCGGAGGTAAACGTCGAAATTCTTTTATTTTAATGGATTCAACGGTTTATTTAGACTTTCAAAGAAGCGCCATTAAGTTAAAGCCGGTTAACTATTAGCCTTGGGATACCTTGGGTCAAAAGTTTCTGATTGCTTAAGTGCGTCTCAACTCGCTTGCAAATTGCAGAGCTGATCGCCGCATATTTTTTTGTCCAAGGCGTGGAACTGGTAAATATAAACAGCCTGAAGAAGCGGGAAAAGCCAAATCAGTTAACCGGCAGCTGCTCGGGAAGGGGCAAATCACCCACTCGCCAGATCTTCAATAAGCTCAAGGAGGTGGTGATTTGTTTTGAGGTACCGGGCGAAGCAGGACATTTGTTTGTGCAAGAAACGGCAACGAACCATGATTGCATTGCGTGCGATGCTGCCCGCGGTTTTCGGCTTGCTCCGTGAACCAGATCAGAGCACCACAAAAAAAGCCCCGCCATAAATGGCAGGGCCGTATTCTCCAGGGTTTGAAGCGCGTCTTGGCTTCAAGGGCCAATTAGGCGTCCGGGCAGGCCCGCGACCACACAGAACGGGGCAACAGGTGCACACCATGTTCGGCCCTTTCACCTTCACCCAGAATATGGCCGATCCCTTCAGCCAGAATGGCAAGGGTCAGGTCAAAGGCATTGAGGCTGTCGCCTTCGCCAGCCGTCAGGTTCGCCATGGCCCCACCTGCAAACAGATGCACATGTGCGCCAGAGGCGAGGCGGTATCGGGTGACAAACGGCACGGGCTCTTCTGAAGGGCAGCCGCCGAACGCGCTGAGGTCAATCTCATCGATCTTGTGACCGGAATTGAGAATGAAGCAGCCGTCTTTTAGCTTTGCAATCACGTCTCCGGGCAGCACGTGATGCGCGCCAGTCCCGGTGACAATGACATCGGCATGGGGCGCAAGTTCCTCAACCGTGCCTGTTTGCCATCCGTCATATCGAGCCTGAAGCAGCCGGGCGGGATCGACTTCCGCAACCATCACGGTGCCACCATAGGCCCTTGCGCTTGCGGCCAGCCCTTGGCCAACCGTGCCGTAGCCAACCACCAGCACCCGCTTTTCGTGCAGGCTGACCAAGGTTGCGTTATAGAACGCATGCCATGTTGTCAGGCCCACCATATGGCGGTTGTGCAAGCCTTCCTTCACTGGAACATCGTCCCAGTTGAAAATCGGCCAAGGCGGGAGCTTGCCCTGCAAACGGTTGATGCCAGAGCCAGTCGCCTCAAGGCCTGCTTTGATCTCAGGAAACGCGAGGCCGTTGGCGATCAGATAGTGGGTGTAGTCCGACCCCATTTCACTGAAGTGGGTTGGGCCCCAGTCAAGACCGCCTGCAATGGCCGACTGCCAGTCCGCATCGCTCATGCCTTCGCCCGCTTCAACCTGTGCTCCGGCCTTGCGCATGCCTTCCACCACATCATCGCGTACCGTCGTCGGATTGCATGTGGTGATGTAAAGCTCTGCTCCTTTGCGGGCGAGCCCTTTCACAAGGGGGAGGGTCTTGATGTCCAAATGCATGCTCATTGCAAGGCGGACACCGGCGAGGTCTGGCAATGCCTCAAGCGAACGGCGGGTGCGTGGCATGTGCTGCTCAACCCACTCGATGGGAAATCTGGATTTTGGCATGATGGAATTTCAACGTTTGATTTGAAGGGGACAGCGCAGGATCTGACGCTCTACGTATTTTGGCGCAAAGTATTTGTCAGGAGGGCGTTTGTCCAGACGAGAAGCCCAGTTACTCCTCATGATATGCAGCATTCAGCCTTTATGGATCAACATGGTACGCTCTCTGCGGTCCGAAGCGCTTGCGGTAGGCTGCCGGACTGGTGCCAGTTTGCTGCAGTCGAAACTGGTGAGATCTAAACCGGTGTGTAGGACTGGCCATGCGGCCCTGTCCAAGCCTTGGGCTTGCCGTTCTTGGAAAGCAGGAACAGACCGGGGGCAGGGGCATCCAGCCCATGAGCCTCATGGAAGGGATAAACCCGCGGGGATTCATTGCTGAGCCAAACGGCGTCAGAAGCCAGCATTGTCTCGGCAAAGGCCTGACGTTGCGCAGCATCCTGCACATAGTTCAAGACGGCGCTATGGAACACCACCAGCGTCGCGTCCGGTGGCACGGTTTCCATCAGGCCGTTCAGGTCTTTAGTAAGGTCGCCTTTGTGGAGTGGTGGCTTGATCTGCCGCGCGATCTCAATCGCGCCGTTCAACCGCTCCAGACGCGCTGTCTGTTCTGGCCACACCAGTGTGCGTAGCCAGTTCGCTTCTTCAACGCTTCTCAGGTCTATGGGCGCAAGATCAAGGCCCGCGCGCCACGCCACCTCCAGGTGTGCACAGGGCAGCTCATAGGCTTCTGGTGCCTCGCAATGAAGCATGACTGAGGGAACGCCAGACGCCTGCGGGTTTGGCGCGGCAAGTTTGCGGCCGCCAATCTCATAGTCATAGTAGTCCGGCAGCAGGCAAAGGCCTGCCGACGCCCCCACTTCAAGCAAGGCAAGGGGCTGCGGAAGCGCCAACAACTGTGGCAGCAGAACAGCACAACGGTTGGGCTCGTTGGTTTGTGTCATGCGTGCTGCCATCACAGCTCGAATGTCAGCGGATTGGGTTTGCAGCAGACGCGGCAGGTCATCGGCCTCTGGAACGGTGCCCGTAACAGCTCTGATGGCGGCAAACAGAAGGTTGGGTTGGCGCTTCTCAGGCGGCAGGTTCAGCAGAAACTGATGAGCTTCAAAGCTCTCCGCGATCTTTAGGGCCCATGCCTCATAGGTTGGCGAATGCCCGTGAGCTTCTCGTGTGGCAAAGGCCCTGTAGCCTGTCGTGATAGCTTCATCCAAAACCTGCATAAGTCCACCGCCGAAAGCTCAAATAAAGCTTAAGTCTAACAGGTAGACTACACCTGTAAATAGGCCCGGATGCATGCAGTGCGCCCTGTGATGTGCCAATTAGTGCTTTTTGATTGAAAAAGCTGACCTTAAAATCTCGGGATAGTTGTGAAAAATATCTCGTTGGCGGCAAAAATATTCAAAACGCTAGGTAATTGTCTTGACGTTGTCATTGACCTAAGGCAGACATAGAGCGACACGAACTAGGAGAAAAAGACGTGTCGACTATATCCGGTAGCGACGTTCAGATGGAAAACCGTTCCATCCTGATACCCGACCAAAAACCCTTCCGTAAATTTGAAGATGCCAAAGCCGCTGTCAGCTATCTCGTTGAGTTGTTTGACACCAGCACCGCTTTTCTGCGTGCCGAGTTTGAGCGCATCGCCAAAGGCTCCACCCCTGAAGGGCGTGTAAGAGCCTTCTATCCCGAGCTTCGCTTTGAACTGGCAAGCCACAGCCGTGCCGATGGGCGCCTGTCCTATGGCTTCGTTGCGGGGCCTGGTAAATACACAAGCACAATCACGCGGCCTGACTTGTTCCGTTCCTATCTGGAAGACCAGATCGAGCTATTGCTCAGGAACCACAATGCTCCGGTGGAAATTGGCTACAGCGATACGCCCATTCCACTGCACTTTGCGTTCTACGATGGGGCCCATGTAGAGGGCGCCTTCGCTGCAAATCCTGAGTTTACATTGCGCGATATCTTTGATGTGCCCGACCTTGCCGTCATGGATGATGCCATTGCAAACGGAACGTTTGATCCGGGCGAGGGGCCGCAACCGCTGGCGCCGTTCACGGCACCGCGCGTGGACTACAGCCTCCACCGCTTGCAGCACTACACGGCGACCGCGCCGAAGTATTTCCAGAATTTCGTGCTCTTCACAAACTATCAGTTCTACATTGATGGCTTTGCCCAGATGGCGCGTGAGCTGGTGAAGGACCCCAACAGCGGATACAAGGCCTTTGTCGAGCCCGGCAATCTGGTCACCCGCTCCGGTGAGAGTGAGCCATCCTCCGGCGAACCTCTGGGGCGCTTGCCGCAAATGCCCGCCTATCACCTGGTGCGTGAAGACAACTCCGGCATCACAATGGTGAATATCGGTGTGGGGCCATCCAATGCCAAAACCATCACTGACCACATTGCCGTGCTGCGTCCGCATGCGTGGTTGATGCTTGGTCACTGCGCAGGGCTGCGCAACAGCCAGCAGCTCGGTGACTATGTGTTGGCCCACGGCTATGTGCGCGAGGACAAGGTACTGGATGCGGATCTGCCAACATGGGTGCCGATCCCGCCACTGGCAGAAGTGCAGGTAGCGCTGGAAGAAGCCGTTGAAAAGGTGACGGGTTACGAGGGCTTTGAGCTGAAAAGCGTCATGCGCACCGGTACCGTGGCCTCCATTGATAACCGCAACTGGGAACTGCGCGACCATCGCGAGCCGGTCCAGCGTTTTTCTCAGTCCCGCGCCATCGCTCTGGATATGGAGTCCGCCACCATTGCGGCCAACGGTTTCCGCTTCCGTGTTCCTTATGGCACGCTGCTGTGTGTCTCCGACAAACCTCTGCATGGCGAGTTGAAGCTGCCGGGCATGGCGACAGATTTCTACCGCCGTCAGGTTTCGCAGCATTTGGAAATCGGAATCAAAACCATGGAAATCCTGCGGGAGATGCCGCTGGAGCGGTTGCATTCCCGCAAACTCCGCAGCTTTGCCGAGACTGCGTTCCAATAGGGCCGCAAATCTACCAAAATTTTCAGGAGCCTCGCGGGAGTTCAGTTTCCCGCGAGGTTTGTTTTTTATAGCTCAAGGCAGATCTTAGATCCGGCAAGCTTCAGGCGCGCACCCAAAATCCGTGTGCTGCGTTGAAAGTCGCGCCGAAACTCGGGAGTCCGCCTTGAATCGTCGTAGGTTTCTGAAAACAGCTGGTGCAATGGTTGGCGCAGGCGCGGTTGCCGCGCCACTCGCAGCTCCTGCTCAGGTGATGAACCGCCGCCAGCTCAGCATGGTTACATGCTGGCCTCGTACCCTGCCGGGCTTTTCCGTCGCGGCCGGACGCATTGCCGAGCGCATCAATGCCGGCTCTGGTGGCCGGTTTGAGGTGAATGTCTATCCGGCAGGCGAACTGGTGCCAGCGTTTGAAGCCTTTGACGCCGTATCTTCCGGCGCGGCTGAGCTCTATCACGCCTCAGATGACTATTGGAACGGCAACCACAAGGCCTTCAGTTTCTTTGGTGGCGTGCCCGGCGGCATGACGCACACCGAATATCAGGCCTGGATCCACTGGGGTGGCGGGCAGGAGCTTTGGGACGAAGTTGCGGGCCAGTTCGACATCAAGCCGTTCATGGCCGGTCACACCACCCACACGGTGGGCGGTTGGTTCAGCCGCGACATTGAGACCGTCAACGACCTGCGCGGGTTCAAGATGATGTTGCCGGGGTTGGCCGGTGAAGTGCTGCGCCGCTTGGGCGGCATGGCCATCACCATTCCGGCAAATGAAATTCGCACCGCCCTGAAGTCCGGCGGACTTGATGGGGCAGACTGGGCCGGACCGTGGGCAGCCATGGGGCTTGGCCTGCATGAAGTCACAAAATACTGCGCCTATCCCGGTTTCAACGGCAGTGGCATTGCTTGCTCCATGGGGGTGAACCTCAACTTCTGGCGTTCGCTGACACCGGAAGATCAGCTGCTGTTTGCCTCAGCTGCCCATGCTGAAAACGACCTGTTGGCCGCTGAGTTCACCTGGCAAAACGCCGTTGCACTTCAGTCCTTGCAGGAAGACAAGAAATTCCCCGTCCGCCCCTTGCCGCAGGAAGTTCAGGAAGCGTTCATGGACACCTGTGAAGACGTGATGATGGGCTATGCCGGGCAGGATGGCCTCACGGAGCGTGTCTATCAAGGCTACAAGTCTGCTCAGGCGCGGCTGGTCAACTTGTCTCGCGTGGCGCAGGAGCCATTCAGTGCTTTGCGCAACAGCTCAACCGAAACATAGGAACCCTACCCCCAGGGCGACCGGACCGGAAGTGCACCCCTTTGGCGATCAGGCCAAAGGGGTCCTGACGGCTTTTTTCATGACAGTCGGCAAAGCTTCTCCATCAAGTTCTTCCTGAGTTGACCACCAGTAACCCTCAGGTATTTCCAAAGCTTCATTTACCTCGGCAAACCAGATTGCCAGCTCAAGATGAAAGTGCGTAAAAGTATGTTTAACTTGCGTGCTGGCACGTATCCATTCAAGGTTGAACGGCGCTAAACTTAAATCATCTTGTGACATATCTTCAGCCCAGATCGATGTAGGCGGTTCACTCATTCCGGCCAGCAGCCCCTTGTCCGGGCGGCGTCGCAAGAGGGTCGCACCATCCGCTCTCCTGACAATGAAGGCCATTCCCTTTCGTGTGGGCTTGACTTTCTTTGGTGCCTTGCGCGGAAGGGTCTCATGAATGCCTTGTTTGCGCCCTACACATACGTCAACCCACGGACAAATCGTGCATGCTGGCGATCGCGGAGTGCATACGGTAGCGCCCAGATCCATGACAGCCTGAGCGAAATCTCCGGGCCGATCGTGTGGAGTAAGTGTCCCCATATGGGACTTAATCACATGTTTTGCACCAGGTAAGGGGTCAGTTATTGCATGGAGCCGGCTAATCACACGCTCCACATTGCCGTCAACGACAGCCGCGTGTTGGTTGAACGCAATTGCAGCAATCGCGGCAGAAGTGTAAGGTCCAATTCCCGGAAGTGCTTGTAATTTATGCTCTTCTTCCGGAAAACGTCCGTTATACTCGCGCATTACTAGTTTTGCGCAGCGATGCAGGTTTCTCGCCCGGGAATAATATCCAAGACCTGCCCAAGCTTTCAACACATCTTCTTCTTCTGCCTCCGCAAGATTTTCTAGGTTGGGCCATTGAACTGTAAACTTTAAAAAGTAGTCTATGACTGTAGCAACGGTAGTCTGTTGCAACATGATTTCCGAAAGCCAAACGTGATAAGGGTTTGGTTTTGCACCGGAAAGATCCGCGTTTGGCGCAGTGCGCCATGGAAGGTTACGGAAATTTCTGTCATACCAGTAAAGTAGTGTTGTAGTTTCTTGCATGAGTTAGTCAGAGCTCTTGTAAGATTGCCCCCCAGATTATCAAGGAACCCTTGGTAATTTGAGGTACCGCGAAAGTTAGGGCTCAATTAGAACTAATAGGAATAGCAGGACACATAAGTGCCTTATTTCCATGGCGTGGTTTAAATTATGAAGACAACTGCACAGGTCAAGCGTTCCGGAGCAGATGGTCGACAGCTAGGAGAGCTGATTGGCCAGACAATGCATCCGGTCGCGCGAAAAAGGGGCTTCGCGACTTCCGAGTTGCTGAGTGCCTGGCCGGAGCTGGTCGGAGAACGATACGCAGAACGCGTACAGCCCGGACAGCTTATTTGGCCTCGCCGCAAGACGGCGGATGGCGAGCCGGTTCTTGAACCTGCGACGCTCCTTGTATATGCGGATGCCCCATCGGCTCTGCTTCTGTCTCACGAGCTCCCCCAGTTGCGTGAACGGATCAACGCGTTCTTTGGTTGGAACGCGGTAGAACGTATCCGTATCATGCAACGCACGTTGGTGCGCAAGCCAAAACCGGTTGCTCCCAAGCGTAAAGAGCTTTCCAGTGAGGAAAAGCAGAAGATCAAGGAACAGGTTGAACGGGTAGGTAACCCGCGCCTGCAGGCGGCTCTGGAGAAGCTCGGTCTTGAGATCGCAGCGCGCGTTGAGGACTAACTCCGCAACGAGCCCAAATTAAGAAGTACCGGGGCGCGTCATTGCCCCAGCTGCGGCCCTTTTGCGGCCCAACAGCAGCCTAGTGGCCAAGACCGGCGCTCACTTCACACGAAAAAAAGCGCACCGTCTCCGCTGCGCCTCTCTCATCAAAATCGATAATGGATTGTTCGTGGTTTACTGGCCTATTGCGTGGCTCACAACCAGATCAGCGCCATTTGCTGTATAGCCGAGCAGCAAATCTGGGCGTTCCATCAAAAGGTAGGCCGTTGTGCCGTTCGTCGCGGAGTGCAGTTCAATGCTGTCACCGGTAATGCTCCAGTAGCTGGCCTTGGCCAGTTCCGCGCTGGTGCAGCCGTCTGCATTCACGCTTCCGCTATAGACGCCTGCGCCAAGGGTGCGCAGCACTTGTCCCTGCTCGCTGTTGGCTTTGGAGAAGCTCAGGAAACATGTTCCGGCCGGAGCGCTATCCCCTTCTTTCACTTCCCAGCGCATGCCGGTCAGGGAGTCCAGATCTGTAGAGCCGGCATAGGCCTGCGGTGTAAAGCTGGGCAAGGTATCGGTGGCGGCGGCGACGTTTTCTTCAGGTGCGGGGGCCTGCGCTACTGGTTCAACGAAGTCTTCCTTCATGGAAGCTTGACATCCAGCCAAGGCAATCGCCGTGACCAACATAGTAGTAATCCGCACCATGTCACCCGCTCGTTAGTTAACAAATCGTATATGAAATCACCCTGTCTTCTAAATGCCTGACTCTTAGTACAAAAGTAAAGGTGTTATGCCGGTTTTGCCCATAACTACGTCTCGAAATGGGATTCTTGTTAGCAGTGCCACAGCTTTGTCTTGTAAGAGCAAGGTGACCTAGGGGCTTTCAGCGTGCCGCGCGCGTTAGTAAGTCGCAGGAAAGTGTCGCGATTAGCACTCAAATTCGGGCTAAAGACGGAAATGGGCAAGTTGGCAGGCGGTGCTGATGCTGCAATCCGACTAGTTTGAAGGGCAGGGCGCTTGTCTTGAAGCGCCAGAATGGATCAAAGGATATTTGACGTGAACCAGAGCCGTAGACAATTCCTTAAGGCAACCTTGGCGGCCGCTGTAGTGGGCGTGGTCATCTCCGCAGGTATGCCGAGCGCATGGGCGCAGGAAACTTTT
Source organism: Nesiotobacter zosterae (assembly GCF_033843645.1). Classification (NCBI taxonomy): domain Bacteria; kingdom Pseudomonadati; phylum Pseudomonadota; class Alphaproteobacteria; order Hyphomicrobiales; family Stappiaceae; genus Nesiotobacter; species Nesiotobacter zosterae. Next base: position 222,354 of record NZ_JAWXVZ010000003.1, read on the forward strand.
GATCCAGCAGAGCTGGCAGTCCCCAGCCCATTGGGCGACATTTCTTATGGCAGTGAAGAAGCACCGATCACCATGATCGAGTATTCATCCCTGACTTGCGGGCACTGCGCAACGTTCAAGACCACCGTCTTCCCTGAGATCAAGGCGAAGTACATCGATACGGGCAAGGTTCACTACATCGTGCGTGAATTTCCGCTGGATGCGGTTGCAACAGCTGGCTTCATGATGGGCCGTGCGCTTCCTGCGGACCGGTATCCGGAGTTCCTTCAGTTCATGTACGAAACTCAAAAGGACTGGGCCTTTACCGACAACCCATATGAAGCGCTTCAGAAGATCGGACAACAGGTTGGCTTGTCCAAGGAAAAGCTGGATGCGGCCATCACCGACCAGACCGTGCTTGATGCGCTGACGGAAACGCGGGACCGTGGCAACAAGGAGTTCAATATCACGGGCACGCCAAGCTTCTTCGTCAATGGTGAAAAGGTGGTCGGGTACCGCGGCATGGAAGAATGGGAAAAGATCTTCCAGCAATACCTTTAAGCGGTCAGGGTCCAACCCTCGGATGTGATGGCAGATGTTCACGGCACCGTGAACATCTGTGAGTGGAACGCACTGTTCACTGGCGAGATGTGAACACAATTGAACGGTCTGGTTGACCAGAACCGGGCATGCTGCCATTCATATCTACCGAGTTTAACGGATACAGGACCGACAAAGTGACACTGACCAGAAGAAGTTTCTTGGAGCGCACCGCCATTGCTACTGTGGCTGGTGCGGCTTTCCTCGCCGCAGGGCCGGTTGCATGGGCTCAGTCTGTGAACGAAGACGATCTGATGACACCAGGCCCGCTGGGAGACAAGGCCATTGGTCGGGAAGATGCGCCTGTCACTGTCATCGAGTATGCATCGCTCACCTGTAGCCACTGCGCCACCTTCCATCGCGAGACCTACAAGGCCTTCAAGGAAAAGTACATCGACACCGGCAAGGCGCGTCTGATCTTCCGCGAGTTCCCGCTGGATACTGTCGCCGCAGCAGGCGCAATGCTTGCGCGCTGCTCTGCTGACGACAAGTATTTTGATGTTGTTTCTCTGATGTTTGAGCAGCAGCGCAACTGGGCTTTCACCGACAACCCGTATAACGCCCTGTTGAATATGGGCAAGCAGATTGGCTTTACCGAAGATGAGGTGAAAGCTTGCTTGACGAATCAGGAAATTCTGGACGGAGTGACCGCAAGTCGGGATCACGCAAGCAAGGCGCTTGATGTAAGGTCAACACCGACATTCTTTATCAATGGCGAAAAAGTGAGCGGGGCGCTCTCAATTGAAGAAATCAGCGAGTACGTGGACAAACACCTTTGATGTGTTTGCCGGCACGACGTGTCGGCTCCATGGCTTTGCATATGCTGATTTCCACCTGAAACAAAGGCGCGGGGCATGAAGTTTGAACGGCTCCGCGTTCTTGGGTTCAAATCCTTCGTTGAACCCATGGAATTTGTCATTCAAGACGGGCTCACCGGTGTGGTCGGGCCAAATGGATGTGGCAAGTCCAACCTTGTAGAAGCGCTGCGCTGGGTGATGGGAGAAAACTCCTACAAGAACATGCGCGCCTCCGGCATGGACGATGTCATCTTTTCCGGCAGTCTCAATCGTCCCGCCCGAAACACTGCTGAAGTCACACTGTTTCTGGACAACTCACTCCGTCTGGCCCCCACGGGGTACAATGACGCCGACAAGCTCGAAGTAACCCGCCGTATCGAGCGCGAAGCTGGCTCGGTCTACAAGATCAATGGCAAGGACGCCCGTGCCCGAGACGTGCAGCTGCTGTTTGCAGATGCGTCCACCGGTGCGCGTTCGCCAGCCATGGTGCGACAGGGGCAAATCGGCGAACTGATCTCTGCCAAGCCCACCTCGCGCCGCAAGATCCTTGAGGAAGCAGCAGGCATTTCCGGTTTGCATAGCCGCAGGCATGAGGCGGAAATCCGCCTGCGTGCCGCTGAGGGGAACTTGGAGCGCCTTGAAGACGTGTTGGTGCAGATTGAAGCCCAGCTCGAGGGCCTGAAGCGCCAGGCCCGCCAAGCAAGCCGCTACCGAAATCTGTCTTGGGACATTCGCCGCACTGAGGCCACCATTCTTTATTTGCGTTGGAAGGATGCCAGCGCCGCGCTTCAGGAAGCTCAGGCCCAATACGCCGAAGCCGAGTTCGCTCTCACCGACATTGCAGGCCTTCAGGCGCGCACGGCCAAGGATCAGGCGATCGCGGCGCATGAGGTGCCCAAGCTGCGTGATGCGGCTGCTGAAGTTGGTGCTGCACTCCAGCGCATTGTCATTGCCAAGAACCAGCTGGATGCGGAGGATCGCCGGGTGCGGGAGCGCCTGACCGACCTCAATGAGCGTATCCGCCAGCTGGATCAGGACATAGAGCGCGAAGAGCAGCTCACCTCGGAAAACGCCGAGCGACTGGAAGCGCTGGAAGAAGAAGAGCAGCTGCTGACGGAAGAAAATGAGAGCGTGGAAGAGCGCGCCATGGTCGCTCAGGAGCGCGCAGAGGAGGCGCAGCGCACCGTTTCCGCTCTGGAAGCTGATCATGCGGAGAAGACCCGGGACCATGCCGGTCTCATGGCCAAGCGCCAGCAACTCCTTCGCTCTATCGAAGATGGCAAAGGGCGGCTCACCCGTCAGTCTGAGCAAATGTCCCAGCTCAAGGCTACCCTCGACGCAATTTCTGAAGAGCTTTCCATGGCAACGGAAGTGGCTGAGCAGCGGGAAGCCTTGGAAATGGCTCAAGAAGAACTCACCGAGGCGGAAGAAGTTGCCGCTGATCTGGAAGAGGCTCTTCAAGAAGCCCGAGAGCGGGAAGCCGCGCTGCGACAGCCGCTCTCTGATGCACGCGGGGATGTCACGCGTCTGGAAACGGAGAGCCGAACCCTGGAAAAAATCCTCGCCAGCACCATCTCTGGCGACTGGACACCCGCCGTTGACGAGCTGAAAGTTGCCAGGGGCTTGGAAAAGGCCTTGGGGGCGGCCTTGGGGGAAGATCTTGAGGTGCCGCTCGACGAACAGGCTCCAGCCCACTGGGGCGGCGCAGATCGTGACTTTGATGATCCGGCCTTGCCAGAAGGCAGTGAGCCGCTCGTTCAATACGTGGAGGCACCGCAAAAGCTGATCCGGCGTCTCGACCAGATCGGTCTGGTGGAAGCTGCCGAAGGCCCTGGTCTCGCCAGAAAACTGAAGGTGGGGCAGCGTCTGGTTTCCCGAGAGGGAGATCTTTGGCGCTGGGATGGTCTTCGCGTTGCCGCGGAGGCACCAACGCCTGCCGCACAGCGGCTCGCCCAAAAGAACCGGCTTCAAGAGCTTGCCGGCGAGATTGAAGCCGCGCAAGAACGGGTGATGGAAGTTCAGGCGCAGGCCGATCAAGCCGCGCAGGCCGTCAAGCACCTGTCCGGGCAGGAGCAGGGAGCCAAGCAGAAGGTGAGGGAGGCCCAGTCCTCTGTCACCCGTGCCCGCGATGCCGTGACACAGGCCGAACGGGCGCATTCTCAGCTTACCGTTAAAAAAGAAGGGTTGGAGGAGCAGGTCGCGCGCGCTGAAGAGGCTTTGGAAGAGCTGCGCGCAGATCTTGAGGAAGCCCAGATGCAGTTGGAAGAGCTGCCAGCGCTTGATGAGCTTTCCGAGGAACTTCAGGGCCTTGCCGAGCAGCTGTCAGAAGCGCGCAGTGTGCTGTCCAGTGCGCGCGCCAGCGTTGAAAGTACTCGCCGCGAGAGCGAGCTTCGCAAAAGCCGTCTCGTTTCCATTCTGCGGGAACGGCAAAGCTGGATGCAGCGGGCACAAGGCGCCGACAAGCAAATTGAAACCCTCCGCCAGCGCCGCTCCGAGAATGAGGAAGAGCGCCAAACATTGCTGGAGCGTCCTGAGGAGATTGAGGAAAAGCGTGTAGAGCTGACCCGTGAACTGGCGAAGTTGGAAGAGCGCAAACGCGCTGCCGATGACGCTCTGGTGGAAGCTGAAAAGGCGCTAGCCGAAGCCGACCGGAAGGCCAAGGAGGCCATGGAAGGCCTGTCAGGTGCGCGTGAGCGGAAGATTCGCGCCGAAGAGCGCCTTGAAGCTGCACGCCTGCGCAAGAAAGAGACCGAGACTCGGGTCGACGAGGCGCTGGAGGTTTCCATCGCGGAGCTGCCGGAAGTTGCCGGTTTGAAAGAAGGAGCACCGCTACCCGATGCCGCAGCCACCGAAAAAAGGTTGGAGCGGCTTAAGGGAGAACGCGAACGGCTTGGCGGCGTTAACCTTCGGGCAGAAGAAGAAATGCGCGAAGTTCAGGAGCGCCGCGACACTTTGGTTGTGGAGCGTGACGACCTCATCGAGGCGATAAAACGCCTCAGAGGCGGCATTTCCAACCTCAATCGCGAGGCCCGAGAGCGCCTTTTGCAGGCTTTTGAAGTGGTAAACAACCACTTCCAACGTCTGTTTTCACACTTGTTTGGGGGTGGTACGGCAGAACTGAAGCTGGTTGATTCTGAGGATCCGTTGGACGCCGGTTTGGAGATCTTTGCCCGCCCTCCCGGCAAGAAGCCACAGACAATGACGCTCTTGTCAGGTGGAGAGCAGGCACTCACGGCGATGGCGATGATTTTCGCAGTTTTCCTCACGAATCCAGCCCCTATCTGTGTGCTGGATGAGGTCGATGCACCGCTTGATGATGCCAATGTGGAACGCTACTGCGCCCTGCTTGAGACAATGGTTCAAGATACTGAAACGCGCTTTGTGGTGATCACCCACAACCCGATCACGATGGCCCGGATGGACAGGCTCTTCGGCGTTACGATGGCAGAGCGCGGGGTCTCACAACTTGTTTCAGTAGATCTACAGACAGCGGAAAGCTTTCGCGAATTTGACTGAGTCTGAGTAAAACAACGTAAAACTCGGAGGATGCCGTAAGCATTCTCTGTTAATTCTCCCAAATTTTCTAAATATTTCAATCGGTTAATGTATACCTGATGTATCTTGACACGGGAGTGCCTGCCAACTATGGTTCCGGCGACTTCAAGGAGTCGGTGGTTTTTCTGCTGCACATAATAAGGGGTTATTCGTGTGATGGCTTCAGACGACCCAGAGCAGACCAAGAAAAATCCAGCTGCTTCTGACAGTCACCTGACTGAGCGACTAGAGCAACTCGGGAAAACGCTGGAACAGCATCAAGAGACCGAAACGTCGAAAGACGCCAAGGCTCAGGATACATCCGGTGCACTGTCCGGGGTAACTCAGGCTTTGAAGCTGTCGTCAGAGTTTGTCGCCGGCGTACTTGTGGGTGCGGGGATAGGCTGGATGGCTGATACTTGGCTCGGTACCAAGCCTTGGGGGCTGATTGTGTTCCTGATGCTTGGCTTCGGTGCGGGGATTTTGAACCTGCTTCGGGCTCTCGGCAGAGTTGCTGAGCCGGAGCGGAGAATGAATTCTCACAAGAAGCAGGACTAATCCGAACAGCGCTTGCGCTAAATTTGGGCACTTCAGGGGATAAAACCTGTGGCTGGAACATCAAGCAACGGAATTGATCCGATCCATCAGTTTCATATCAATAAGATTTTTGATTTGAACATTGCTGGAATGGACTTCTCCTTTACCAACGCCACCTTGTTCATGGTTGTGACCGTTGCTGTGGCAACACTCTTCTTGGTCCTTTCAACCAACGGACGAGGCCTGGTGCCAAGCCGCATGCAGCTCATGGCCGAAATGTCCTATGAGTTTGTTGCAGCAACCCTACGCGGTTCCGCCGGCAACGAGGGAATGCGGTTCTTCCCTCTGGTATTCACCCTCTTCATGTTCGTCTTCACGGCAAACATGCTCGGGATGATTCCATTCTTCTTCACAGTAACCAGTCAGATCATCGTGACCTTCGCTCTGGCGATGCTCGTCATTCTGACGGTGACAATCTACGGTTTCTTCAAGCATGGCACTGGCTTCCTGAAGCTCTTCGTGCCAAGCGGTGTACCGGCCTATGTTGTGCCGCTCGTGACCGCGATTGAAGTGATCTCTTTCTTGTCTCGTCCAGTCAGCCTTTCTGTTCGTCTGTTTGCGAACATGCTGGCCGGTCACATCACACTGAAGGTGTTTGCAGGCTTCGTAGTCATGCTCACCGGTGCAGGTGCCATCGGCATCGGCGCTGCAGTGCTGCCTCTGTTGCTCACGGTTGCCATCACGGCGCTTGAGTTCCTGGTAGCCTTCCTTCAGGCCTACGTCTTTACCGTTCTTACCTGTATGTATCTGGCAGATGCGCTCCACCCGAGCCACTAACAGAGCCTGCAGTTCCCGGGTTGTCTAACCCAAAATCAAACGTCACAGACGACGAAATTTGCTAGTTTTTAGGAGCACGTGTCATGGAAGCAGAAGCTGCAAAATATATCGGTGCTGGTATCGCTTGCCTCGGAATGGGCGGCGCAGCTCTCGGCCTCGGCAACATCTTCGGTAACTTTCTTGCTGGCGCACTGCGCAACCCGTCCGCAGCTGACGGTCAGTTCGGTCGCCTCATCCTCGGCTTTGCTGTGACAGAAGCACTCGGCATCTTCTCGCTTCTGGTCGCTCTTCTTCTGCTCTTCGCTGTATAAGCGACAGACTTTAGATCCAGACGTGTTACCGTTTCGGCGATGCTCTCATGAGCATCGCCGTATTCAAGGTAAACCGTCTACCGAGCGTTTACGGAGAAGGTGATGTCGAATACCCAGGGCGAACACACTACTGGAACCTTGGTTGCTACTGAGGCGCATGGGGGCGGATCCAATTTCCCTCCTTTCGACAGTACGACCTATCCCTCTCAGCTGTTGTGGTTGGCGATTACTTTTGGCGTGTTCTATTGGATCATGTCCAAGGTCGTTCTTCCACGGATCGGCGGCATCCTTGAAGACCGTCGTGATCGTATTGCTGGTGATATGGCAGAAGCGGGCCGCTTGAAGCAGGAAACCGACGATGCAATCGCAAGCTACGAGAAGGCTCTGGCGGATGCGCGCAAAAAGGCCAACACCATGGCCAATGACGCGCGTGAAAAGCTGAAAGCGGAAACCGAAGCAGCTCGTGCAGCTGCCGAAGCAAAGCTTGCAGCTCAGCTCGCTGAATCAGAGCAGAGCATCTCCAAGATCAAGGCTGATAGCCTCGCTCAGGTTGGGGATATTGCTGCTGACACGACGGGCGAACTCGTTAAAGCGCTGATCGGCGGTCGGGCACCTGCGAAAGCAACCGTGTCTAAGGCCGTTGAAAAAGTAATGAACTAAGGAGAACGAAGGTATGTTTAACGATACCATTTGGGCATTCGTCGGCCTCATTCTCTTTTTTGCATTGCTGCAGTGGCTGAAAGTTCCGTCCAAGATCGGCGGCGCGCTGGACAAGCAGGCTGACAACATCAAGACCGAACTTGATGAGGCCCGCAAGCTTCGTGAGGAAGCTCAGTCTATCCTGGCTGAGTATCAGCGCAAGCGCACTGAAGCCGAAGCAGAAGCCGAGCAAATCGTTGCTGATGCCAAGCTTGAAGCAGAGCGTATGGCTGCTGAAGCGAACGAAGCACTGGAAGAGATGATTGCACGCCGCACAAAAGCGGCTGAAGCAAAGATTGGTCAGGCGGAAGCCAACGCAATCGCTGAAGTCAAGGCACGTGCAGCGGAAGTCGCTGCTGCTGCTGCTGAAGAAATCGTCACATCCAGCCTCAGCGATGCGGACACAAAGAGCAAAGTTGTGTCTGAGAGCATCAAGCAGATTTCTGCCCGCTTGAACTAAGCGGTCATTAAGCTGACAAGAGTTTTGAAGAAGGCTCCAGCGCTAGCGCGGAGCCTTTTTTATTTCATGTCCTTGATCGGCCGGAACGAACGGCGGTGATGGACACTCGGGCCCAGCTTCAGGAGCGCTTCCTGATGGTCCTTCGTGCCGTAGCCCTTGTGCTTGGCAAAGCCATATCCCTGACAGCAGGCATCAAGCTTCACCATCAAGCGGTCGCGGGTTACCTTCGCCACAATGGAGGCTGCCGAGATCGCCAGACAGCGGCCATCCCCCTTCACCAGTGCCTGTGCCTCAACCGTTACCCCTGATGGGACATCCCGGCCATCGAAGAATGCCTTGACGGGCATGATGGGCAGGGCACGGATGCAGAGGGCCATCCCGGCAAGGGTCGCCCCACGGATGTTAAGTCGGTCGATTGTCTTTGGGGACTGAACGCAGACGCTTACCTGCGCCTTTTCCATGATTTCGCTGTAGAGCGCTTCACGCTTTGCTTCACTCAGCTTCTTGGAGTCATTAAGGCCCACGGGCAAATTGTCATAGTCAAGCACCGCAGCGGCAATCACCACCGGCCCGGCCCATGGCCCGCGGCCTGCTTCGTCCACCCCTGCGAAAGGGCCACCAAGCTCATTGCGTAGGGAATGTTCCCACTGGGCGTCAGGAGCCTCGGGAAATGCACTGTCAAATAGGGTCTGTGTATACGCCATATCGCATTTGTTACCTGAACGGATTAAGGGATCAAGAGGAACTGTACCGTCCAGACGGTTTTAGAACAGGGAAAGCTGCACACTGCCTTTTTCAGGCCCTATGAAATGCTCGGTTGAGAGTTTAGGCCCGCGGCTTGTAAGCCCCAAGCGCTTGCAGGTCAGTTGAAAGCGTTTGGAGAGCTGAGCAGCGTAGGGGCCGGCACCGCGCATGCGCCGGTTCCACTCTGCATCGTAGTCTTTGCCGCCGCGCATGGAGCGCATCAGAGACAACACATGGCGATAGCGGCCCGGTGCTTCGCGCAGCAGCCAGTCCTTGAAAAGCTCGCTCACTTCCCTTGGCATGCGCAGCAAAATATAGCCCGCCGCCGCCGCGCCCATTTCCTTGCAGTTTGCCAGTATCGCTTCAAGTTCATGGTCGGTCAGGCCGGGGATCACCGGCGCGATCAAAACACCCGTTGGCACGCCTGCCTCAGCAAGCTCTCGTATGGCCTTGTAGCGGTTGGCCGGTGTCGATGCCCGCGGCTCCATGGAGCGCGCCAGCTTCCTGTCTTCGGTGGTGATGGAAAGCCGAACGGAAACGAGATTCCGTTCAGCCATGCGGCAAAGAATATCCTTGTCCCTCAAGACCAGCGCCGATTTGGTAACGATGGTCACAGGATGTCCGGTGCGTTCAAGAACTTCCAGAATGCCGCGCATGATCTTCAGATTGCGCTCGACAGGCTGATACGGGTCGGTGTTCGTCCCAATCGCGATCGGTTTCGGCTGGTAGGAGGGCTTGGAGAGTTCCCGTTCCAAAACGTCAGCCGCATTACCCTTGGAGTAGAGGCGCGTTTCGAAATCCACCCCCGGTGACAAGCCGATATAGGCGTGAGAAGGACGGGCAAAACAATAGGTGCAGCCGTGTTCGCAGCCCCGATAGGGATTGATGGAACGGTCAAAAGGCAAGTCAGGAGAGGTGTTTCGGGTGATCACCGTGCGGGTCACCTCGTTTTGACATTCGGTTTTTATGGGCGGCAGATCCTCCAGAAGTCCCCAACCGTCATCCTCAAGTTCACGCTGCTCTTTTTCAAAACGCGCTGCCGGGTTCGTCGCCGCGCCGCGGCCGCTGACCAGATTCGCAGGAAAATGACCCGCGTCCTCGGCGTTTAGCTCGTTACTATCAAAGGCTTGAACCGATTTGCCCATTGCTGAAGCACCTTTATGAGAACATAAGAGGAACATCTACCATTCTTCAATAAAATTCAAGACGGTTCTTTTCAGCGCAGTTGAGCCGGTCTAAAACTCCAGCATGCTCAGTGTGATCATGACAACCCACAACAGCGAGCAATGTCTCGTACATACGTTGTCTTCCCTCGTGCCCGCCGCTGCTGAAGGCGTCTTGCGCGAGGTAATTGTAGTTGATCGCGGTTCCACAGATGCCACTCACGAGATAGCCGACGCCTCCGGCGCGCTATGGGTTTCGTGCGCTGAGGGAAATGTGCCCACGGTGGAACTTGCCTTGGAACACGCAAGACGCGGGGAGTGGTTCTTGTTCCTGCGGCCGGATGTCATTCTTGAACAGGGATGGCAGAACGAAGCCATGGCGTTTATTGAACGCGCCCAGCGGTCCAGCGCGGATACCCAGCTTGCAGTGCTGCGCTACAAGAGTGATGACTTCGGCTTCAAGGTGCGCCTCAAGGAAACGCTTGTGAATTTTTCCTCTCAAGTCCTCGGCATCACCCATCCATGTCAGGGACTTCTGGCCTCAAGATCTGCACTGCTGCGCAATTCCAACCGCACGGCCAAAATCAGCGCGCCCACTCCAGCGCAGATCCTGCGCAAGCTGCGGCAGGGTCGCCCCACCACCTTGCGCGCCGCAGCCATTCGCATCGCCTCACAATAAGTTCCTCTCCGCAATTGGCGTAAGGCCGCGCGTTTTTGTGGGCTCAAACTGCGTCCATGGTTGCATCCTGTGCCAGATCACATACCTAATAGTGCGTAGGTAGGACGCAGGCATTGGGGGGAATGCATGGACCTTTTGCGACAGGTAGACGCGTATTGCGAGCGGATGGGCTTTGAGTTCTGGGCCGAACCGATAAACGCGGTCACCAACCTTGCTTTCATAGTTGCAGCTCTATTGGCTTTCGCGGTCTGGACAAGGCAGGAGAACAAGGACGCTGGCTCCTTCATCCTCATTGCCTTGATTGCCATTATCGGCACAGGCTCTTTCCTGTTTCATACCTATGCCACCATCTGGGCCATGCTCCTGGATGTAATCCCCATCATGTTCTTCATGCTGGCCTACTTCTATCTGGCGACGCGGCACTATCTGCACTCAGGCATTTTGCAAAGCATCGTCGCCACTCTCGGTTTTCTTGGTGTGTTGCTCGGAGCACCGCAGTTCATAGAACCCTATCTCGGTTCTTCTGGCGGCTATGTGCCCGCGCTCCTCGCCATGTGGGGCTTTGCCGCCATCCTCATGCGCAAGGATCCTGAAACAGCCAAATCACTGGCACTTGCGGGCGCTGTCTTTACGGTCTCTCTGACATTCCGAACATTGGACGAACCGGTATGCGCGCAAATCAGCTTCGGAACACATTTCTTGTGGCATATCTTCAATGCGATCGTTTTGTATGTACTCACGCGCGCCTTTATCCGCTTTAAGCAGAGGAAAAATGCGTAAGGTGAATTGCGTGATGCTGTGTCCCGCTTAAAACCAGAGGGCACGCTCCATTCTGTGAACTCCTGCGCACTCTGTCTGTTCGTACCACACGCCAACACAAGAAGACCTGAAATGACCGACCCGAAGAAACCCGCAACACGCGATCTGGACGAAAACGCCCTCTACTATCACCAGTTCCCACGTCCGGGTAAGTTGGAAATTCAGGCCATCAAGCCGCTCGGAAACCAGCGCGACTTGGCGCTGGCCTATTCACCGGGTGTGGCTGCCCCTTGCCTTGAAATCGCAAAGAACCCGGAAAAGGCCGCGGACTACACGGGGCGCGGTAATCTGGTTGCGGTCATTTCCAACGGCACCGCCGTTCTCGGGCTTGGGGCCATCGGCCCGCTGGCATCGAAACCGGTGATGGAAGGCAAGGCCGTTCTCTTCAAGAAATTTGCAGGCGTTGATGTGTTCGACATTGAGGTGGACGAGCGCGACGTTGAGCGGTTTGTGGACGCGGTCACAGCACTGGAGCCCACCTTCGGCGGCATCAACCTTGAGGACATCAAGGCCCCTGAATGCTTTATGATCGAGAACAAGCTTCGCGAGCGCATGAGCATTCCTGTGTTCCATGACGACCAGCACGGGACGGCCATCATTGTGGCGGCGGCGGTCCGCAACGGTTTGGAGCTGGCTGGCAAACGGGTGGAAGATGCCAAGATCGTTGCCTCAGGGGCGGGCGCCGCAGCGCTCGCCTGTCTCAACCTCTTGGTTTCATTGGGCGCCAAGCGTGAAAACATCTGGGTGACGGATATTGAAGGCGTTGTCTATGAGGGCCGCGAAAGCCTCATGGATGAGTGGAAATCGGTTTTCGCCCAGAAGACTGACAAGCGCACGCTGGATGATGTGATCGGCGAGGCCGATGTTTTCATGGGCCTGTCGGCAGCAGGCGTTTTGAAGCCGGAGATGGTGGCCAAAATGGCTGCCAAGCCGCTCATTCTGGCGCTTGCCAACCCGAACCCGGAAATCATGCCGGAGGACGCGCTTGCGGTGCGCGATGACGTGGTCATGTGTACCGGCCGTTCTGACTATCCGAACCAGGTCAACAACGTGCTCTGCTTCCCCTACATGTTCCGCGGGGCGTTGGATGTGGGCGCAACCACCATCAACGAGGAAATGAAGCTGGCAGCGGTTGAGGCGATTGCAGGCCTTGCCCGCGAAGAACCCACAGACGTGGTTGCCAAGGCCTATGGCGGCGTCACGCACACCTTCGGCCCCAACTACCTCATTCCGTCGCCTTTTGATAACCGTCTGATCCTTCGTATCGCGCCAGCAGTTGCCAAAGCCGCCATGGACTCCGGCGTTGCCACCCGTCCCATTGAAGACTTCGACGCCTACATGGACAAGCTGAACCGCTTCGTGTTCCGCTCTGGTCTGGTGATGAAACCGATCATCCAGCAGGCCAAAATGGACAAGAAGCGCGTCATCTATTCAGATGGCGAAGACGAGCGCGTGCTGCGCGCCGCGCAGGTGGTGATTGAAGAGGGGCTGGCAACACCTATTCTCATCGGGCGTCCGAACGTATTGAAGACCCGCTGCGAGCGCTTCGGCCTCAAGATCCGCCCGGGTGTCGATTTTGAGTGCATCAACCCGGAAGATGATCCGCGTTACCGCGAGTATGTCGACACCTTGTTCTCGCTGGTTGGCCGCCTGGGCGTAACGCCGGAAGCCGCTCGCACCATGGTACGCACCAACAACACGGTCATCGCGGCCATTGCCGTTCACCGCGGCGAGGCAGATGCCATGATCACCGGCCTTGAAGGTCGGTTCGACAAGCACCTGCGCGACATCTCAAACATCTTGGGTCGAAAGGAAGGGGTGGCGGACTTCTCCACCTTGTCGCTGCTGATCAACAGCAAGGGGGCGTTCTTCCTTGCTGATACCTACGTCTCCGAATGCCCGTGTGCCGAGGAGATCAAGCAGATCACCAAGGCCGCCGCACAGCAGATCCAGCGGTTCGGCATCACGCCGCGCGCCGCCCTTCTGTCTCACTCCAACTTCGGCTCTCGTGACACGGTTACTGCGCGCAAGATGCGCGATGCCTTGGAGATGCTTTGGAAGGAATGTCCGGATCTGGAAGTGGACGGCGAAATGCATGGTGACGCAGCTCTGCGTGAAGAGGTGCTGAAGCGCTACATGCCACACTCCCGCCTGTCCGGTCCGGCCAACCTGCTGGTGTTCCCAACGCTGGATGCTTCCAACATTGCGCTGAACCTGATCAAGGCGATGACGGATGCGTTGCATGTGGGGCCAATCTTGCTTGGCACTGCCAAGCCAGCCCACATCATCACCCCGTCCATCACCTCTCGCGGCATTGTCAACATGACAGCCCTTTCAGCCGTGGATGCCCAGCCCCATCCCGATGAAGACTAGGGGCGCAGCCGTTTGTCACAGGCAGGCGGCAAACTGGCAGCGTCTTTGGCGTTGACCCTGCGAAGCATGGCGGTTTGCGGGCGGCATCATCACGGTTTCTTGTGTTTTTGCCGCCATCTACGTGCAATCAAGTATTGATCCGGGGGGTGCTCCCCGGCCATTAATGGGTTGTTCTCTTTTAAAAATCGAGAGCAAGTAGAGGAGCGTCGTGCAATCAGTACGCTGGTCGAGGGCTGACCCCCGAAAACCCCAGCGGAAAGGTGCCGATGCCGAAGGATTTGAGGCGTCATCCTCAGGTCCTGGGGCTGCATCAAACAGGTGCAGCACTGCCATAGGAATTCCCGCAGCATGCGGGGGCAACAATGACTATGGAGCGCTACTGAGATAAGAAGAGCTGCCGCGTTCAGGCAGGTGTTTTTATGAGGCCGCTGCGCCTTCTTCAGAAGCCTCCATCGTTTAGACATAAGAAGTAAAAACGATGGCGTTGATGAGCTATGCCGACTCGGCACTCTCCATTTTTCCACCGCTCGTTGCGATCACTCTGGCGATTGTGACCCGCAAAGTTCTGATCTCCCTGGGACTTGGCATTCTCATGGGCATCTTGATGCTCACCAACTTCTCATTGAGCGGCACCTTTTTCGAAGTCATCGACCGCGCCACAGGGCTTGTCTGGGATGGCTCGGGGCTTGCCCTCTGGAACATCTATACGGTCAGCTTCCTGCTGTGCATGGGCGCGCTGATGGCGCTCATCTCCGTCAGCGGCGGCACCCGCGCTTTGGCTCAGTGGGCACACCAGCGCATCGCCAGCGCCCGCGATGCCAAGCTCATGACCATCTTCTTGGGGCTGATCGTCTTCATCGACGACTATTTCAACGCGCTGCTGGTGGGCAATGTGGCGCGTCCGGTGACCGATCACTATAAGATCTCCCGTGAGAAACTGGCTTACTGCATCGATTCCACTTCCGCTCCGATTTGCGTCATCTCGCCAATCTCCACGTGGGGGGCTTACATCATGTCCCTTCTGGCGGGCATTCTTGTGGCCAACGAGGTGGTCGAATACAGCGCACTGTCCGCTTTCGTCTCCATGATCCCGCTGAACTATTATGCGCTTGTGTCCTTTGGCCTGTTGCTGTGCGTTGCTGTCATGCGCCTCGATATTGGTCCCATGGCCTCCGCCGAATACCGGGCCCAAAAGGGCAAGCTCTGGGATCCGGCCAAGGGGCTTCCTCCAGGCGAAGATGTAGGTCTGCCAGAAGCTGAAACCGGCAAGGTGTTCAACTTCGTTGGGCCGCTCCTTTTGCTCGTGGCGCTCGTTATCGGCTTGATGATGTATTCGGGGGCCTCCGGTCTTGCGGCCAACGGCGAAGCGTTCACGCTCATTGGCGCGCTTGAAAATGCCGATGGCGCATGGGCCATGGCTGCCTCAGGCATTGTCACGGTCGCGTTCACCGTGGCGCTTCTGATGGTGCAGGGCGTACCAACCGCACACATCGGGCAGGCGTTCGTAAAGGGCCTGCAGTCCATGCTGCCAGCGGTCTACATTTTGCTCATGGCTTGGACCATCGCAGGCGTCATTGGCGATCTTGAAACCGGCAAGTATCTGGCCAGTCTCGCCAGTGGCAACCTGCCGTCCGCTTTCGTTCCGGTGCTGGCGTTTCTCATTGCCGCTGCTGCCGCGTTTTCCACGGGCACCAGCTACGGCACCTTCGCCATCATGCTGCCCATCGCGGCCAACATGGCCTTCCATCTGGATGCCGAGCTGCTCATGCCAGCCATGGCTGCGGTTTTGGCGGGCGGTGTGTTTGGTGACCATTGCTCACCCATCTCCGACACCACCATCCTGTCTTCCACGGGGTCTGGCTGTCACCACATCGACCACGTGGCCACCCAGCTGCCTTATGCGCTGCTTGCAGCTCTGGTCAGCATGGCCAGCTATTTCACCGTTGGCCTCACCGGGTCATTGCTGGCCGGGCTGGGCGTCGCACTGGTCGGTCTGGTGCTCGTGGTGCTTGTTTTGCGTCGGCTCGCCAGCACCAGCACCCAAGGCAGCGAGAAGCTTGCGCACTAATTCAAAGCAATAAACCTTCCAGAAAAACAAACAGCGGCCTCGGTTTCGGGGCCGCTGTATTCATGTCGGGCACTGGCCTTTCGCAGTTCTAACTCCCCCGAAGGCCGCAGTTGTTTCCGCCGTCACCCTGCGGCACCTTAAGACCTCCATGTAAACTGGGAGGGAAACATGGGAGTTTCAGATACCAGCCGGCGGCGCATCGACCGCCTGCTTGCCGAATATGGCGACAGTCATCAGAACGGCCACAACAAGCTCATTCACTGGATTTGCGTTCCGGTCATCGTTTGGACGGTCACAGCGCTGCTGTGGAGCCTGCCGGTGCCCGCAGTGTTTCAGGGTGTGCCATATCTCAATTGGTGCACCATCGTGCTTGGCCTTGCCGTGCTGTATTATCTAACGCTGTCCGTCACCTTGGCCGTTGGCATGGCAGCCATTGCGGCGCTGTGCCTCTGGATCAACGCCAGCTACAGCTTCAGCCTGCCGCTATGGCAAACGGCTCTGATCGTCTTTGTTGTGGCTTGGGTTGGCCAGTTCATCGGCCACAAGATCGAAGGCAAAAAGCCATCCTTTTTCAAGGATGTGCAGTTCCTTTTGATTGGTCCTGCATGGCTCTTGCACTTCCTCTACAGGAAGGTTGGCATTCCGTACTAAGGATGTCGTCGAGTGCGCCGGTGGAGGAATGGGAACCGGCGCACTCGCTCACGACCCGATGTTGCGCGGATCGATGTAAACGTCATCCAGCTGGTGGCGCGTCATCTGACGCAGCTGCGGATGCGAAAGTGGGTTGTCGCAGTAGCCTGCCCGCTGGGCTGGCTTCGACTTCTGCGAGACGGCCCGATTGCCGCCAAGGGCCTGCGAGAGTGTCTTGAACAATTTTGTCATTGGGGGTCTCATTTATTTTTGTTTGTAATGGCATCAATATGAGAACACAATTAAGCTCGCGCCATCTCTGATTTCTGAACACCACTTTAGCGGCGCTATATGCGAAACCTCAATCAAGTCAGTTTGTCGGGCCTCAGGGCAGTCGAAGCCGTCGGCCGTTTAGGTAGCCTTAAGGCGGCCGCCGAAGAAATGGGCGTCACCAGCGGTGCCATAAGCCAGCTAATTCACCGAACGGAAGAGCAGCTCGGCCGCACCATCTTCACGCGCAAACCGGGCGGTGGGCTCGTGCTCACAGACAGCGGAGCCCTCATCTGCGAGGGGCTTACCGCTGGCATGCATCGCCTTTCAGAGGCCATTGCACTGGCAGATCGGGACCGGGAGGAAACGCTCACCATTTCCGCTGCACCCGTCTTTACGGAAAAATGGCTGGTTAAGCGCCTCAATGATTTCGTCACGCAGCATCCGGAAATCCGCCTGCGTGTTGAAGCGAGCGAAAAGATCGTCGATCTCAACACCTCTGATGTAGATGTGGGCATTCGCGTCACCAAGAAGGTTGAGGGCGATGTGACAGCGGACAAGCTTTGCAATCACTATATCTTTCCCGTCTGCAGCCCATCCCTTGCCGAGCAGCTCAAGGATCCTTCTGATCTGGCGCGTATGCCCATTGTCAGAGACATGCACTCCCAGTTCACGTGGGACACATGGCTGGAGCCGTTGGGCCTCAAGTCCTCCATCATCTCTCAGGGCACAGCTTATTCCAACTCATCCCTGTGTCTGGAGGCGGTCATTGGCGGGCAGGGGGTGTTCCTGGGGTGGGACACGCTGGCGGCAGATGCGCTCCATTCAGGCCTCTTGGTGGCGCCGTTCCGCCACCGCGTTCCAACGGGTATCGCCTATTGGTTCGTCACCCGTCACGGAGCGCTGCGAAACAAGAGCGTGTTGCAGTTCCACAAGTGGCTCAAGCACAAGCTCAGCAGCGACGTGGAGCTGCAAGAAGCCTTGCCACGCTAACCGTGTACCCAAAAGAAAAGGCCCGCAGCGAACAAACGCGCGGGCCTTTCTGTCATCTTGGTGGTGTGGATCAGGCTCAGCCGGAGATCTTGGAGAAGTCGGCAACCTGATGCATGGCACTGCGGATCTGCGAGAGAATGCGCAGGCGGTTCTGGCGCACCTCTGCGTCCTCCGCGTTCACGTGAATGTCTACAAAGAACGCATCCACCGGGCCGCGCAGCTTGGCCAATGCGGCCATCGCCCCAGAATAGTCTTCTGCTGCAACCAGCGGCGCAACTTCCTTGATGGCGGTGTTGATTGCACCTGTCAGTTCAATTTCAGCCTTCTCGGAAAGAAGCGCGTCAGATGGGTCGCCCTCTACAGGCGCGCCGTCCTTCTTTTCTTCCGCACGCAGAATGTTTGCTGCCCGCTTGTAGCCTGCAAGCAGGTTCACACCATCTTCAGAGCCCAGCAGCTCACCCAGTGCTTCCGTGCGCTTCACGATCAGCGCCACGTCGTCCTGATCGCCCAGGGCAAACACCGCATCAATCAGGTCATGGCGAACGCCCTTGTCCTTTAGAACCACCTTCAGGCGGTCCGCGAAGAAGCCGAGCAGATCATCAATCAAGCCGCTTTCCAGCGGGGTTTCAGGCACCTTGTCGGAGATCTTGTCGAGCACCGTGTCAGCAGCCTTGGAAACCAGAGCGAAGATGTCCTTTACAACACTTTCGCCCGCTTCGCCCTTGCCAATGAATGGCAGGTCCTTCAGGGCGCCTTCACCGCGTGCAGCTGCAACATCAGCAAGGTTCCGGCGCAGGCTCTGCACCAGCACGTCGCGCAGTGGCAGGCGCAGGTCATTGTCCAGCACAAGACGGATCACACCGAGCGCGGCACGGCGCAGGGCGTAAGGGTCTTTGGAGCCGGTCGGCTTTTCGTCAATGGCCCAGAAGCCGGTGAGGATGTCGATCTTGTCCGCCAGTGCCACAGCAATTGAAACCGGGCCGGTCGGCACGTCATCCGCAGCACCTGCTGGCTTGTAGTGGTCCTCGATTGCCTGAGAAACAGCGGCATCTTCGCCCTGTGCTTCGGCGTAATAACGGCCCATCAAACCCTGCAACTCAGGGAACTCGTAGACCATTGCAGAAACAAGGTCAGCCTTTGCCAGCTTTGCCGCGCGGCGCGCCTTGTCCACGTCCGCACCAACAAGCGGTGCGATTTCAGCGGAAAGGCGTTCCAGACGCTGGGTGCGCGCTGCAACGGTGCCAAGCTTCTCGTGGAACACGATGTCTTCCAGCTTGGTCAGGTTGCTTTCCAGCTTGGTCTTCAGGTCTGTATCCCAGAAGAACTTGGCGTCAGACAAGCGTGCCCGCACCACCTTCTCGTTACCAGCAATGATCTTCTTGCCGCCATCGCTGGCTTCAATGTTGGTGGTCAGCGCAAACTTGTTGGAAAGCTTGCCGCTCTTGGGATCGCGAAGCACGAAATTCTTCTGGTTCACCTTGATGGTCAGCTGAACCGCTTCATCTGGAATTTCAAGGAAGTCTTCCTCAAAGGAACCGATGAGCACCGAAGGCCACTCGTTCAGGCCCGCCACTTCTTCCAGAAGGCCCGCATCTTCAACCAGCTCAAGGCCAAGCGCGGTCGCAGCGTTCTTGGCATCGTGCAGGATCATGTCCTTGCGCCGTTCCGTATCCAGCACCACCTTGTGAGCTTCCAGCTTGCTCTGGTAGTCCTCAAGACGGCGCACTTCAAACGCCTCAGGTGCCATGAAACGGTGGCCCTTGGTCATGTTGCCAGACTTGATGCCATCCACCTCGAAGGGGATCACTTCAGGCTCTTCCGTTTCCGGTCCAAAGGTACACACGATGGAATGCAGCGGGCGCACCCACTTCAGGCTGCCTGTACCCCAGCGCTGAGACTTCGGCCATGGGAAGTTGCGGATGATGCCCGGCATCACGTCCGCCACGATGTCGGTGGTGTCGCGGCCCGGCTTTTCAATCACGGCAACGTAGAACTCACCCTTTTTCGGGTCGCTCTGCACCTGCGCCTCTTCAATGGAGGCAAGGCCCGCACCACGCAGGAACCCTTCAAGTGCCTTTTCCGGTGCGCCCACACGTGGACCCTTGCGCTCTTCGCGCGTTGCCTGAGAGCCGGTAGGCAAACCCGCCACCTGCAGGGCCAGACGGCGCGGCGTCACAAACGCCTTGGCACCTTCATAGGTCAGGCCAGCATCAACAAGAGCGTTGGTCACCAGTGATTTCAGGTCTTCAGCGGCACGTCGCTGCATACGGGCAGGGATTTCCTCGCTGAAGAGTTCGAGGAGAAGATCGGGCATCGGAAAATTACGCCTTTAACTGATCGTCAAATTGCAAAACACGTTGGGCTAGTGCCTAGCAACGAATGAGAGAAAAGTCACCCCTTTGCAGTGTTTTACCGGTGAGATTCACGAGGGCAGCCGCCTGTCGTGAGCTATCACCCACAGCGAACAGCTGAACAGCTGGATATCTGGCGGATATTGGGGCCTGATCGGTGCTTGCGGCACCGCAAATTCTCGGAACAACAACACTTTAAACGGGCATCTTGTTCATCATGCAGCTATTCTTGAGCGAGTCATTTCTGCTTTGGTGCCGAGCAAAGGGGATGCCCAGCCCATGTCCAGTTTCACAGATCCACTTGATATCCGTGTTCTGCAACGCGAGAAGGATGGCGCGGGCATGTATCAGCTGCTCTGCTCTTTCCGGTATTATCTGGGCAGCGAGGATGGACCGCGGTATGTGCTGGTGCCCATGGGGTTCGAGAC
Organism: Nesiotobacter zosterae; assembly: GCF_033843645.1. Lineage (NCBI taxonomy): Bacteria > Pseudomonadati > Pseudomonadota > Alphaproteobacteria > Hyphomicrobiales > Stappiaceae > Nesiotobacter > Nesiotobacter zosterae. The sequence goes on from NZ_JAWXVZ010000003.1 coordinate 242,626, forward strand.
GGATTTGGCCTCCGTGCCACGCCCGTTCCGTTGGCTCATTTCTCCAGGTGGCCTTCATGCCAAAGCTGCGGTGGTTCATGATTATCTCTACGAATTTGGCGTGATCCGAGGGCCAAACGGCCCCGAAAAGCCCACGCGCAAGCAGGCCGATGACATCTTTCTGGAAGCCATGGAGGTTCTGAAGGTGCCCTACATCCGCCGCCATGCCATGTACAGGGCAGTGCGCATGTTCGGCGGCCCGCTGTTCGACTAGCGCGGTTCGCCCATTCCGCACAGCTTTCAGGTTTGGCGAGATTGCAAGCGCGCTTCATTTCCAGCAGCATACCTGTCGCAGTAACCAGAAAGGGAACAGTGTGCCTGAAATAGTGCGCGCCACACCAGAAGATGCGGAAGGCTTGAGGGCCTGCGTCCTTGCAGCCTATGCCCGGTATCTCGGCATCGTGGATGATTTGCCGCCGGTTGCCGATGGGCTGGCAGAAGACATTGCAGAGCGCCTTGTCTGGGTCGTCCGGCACGAAGGCAACATCATGGCGGGCATTGTTGCCGGGCAACATGAAGGCGTGGTGCATATTGCCAATCTGGCGGTCAGGCCGGAAGCGGCGGGGCAGGGGCTTGCACGCGCACTCGTGGCTACGGTCGAGGCGCATGCAGCGCAGCTCGGCGCGGACAGCATCGATTTGACGACCCATCGTTTGATGCCAGACAACGTGGCCATTTACGAGCGTCTGGGCTGGCAGGTCACGGGGTCGGAAGGCAACCGCATTTTCATGAGCAAGCCTGTCAAGCAGGCTCTTTAGCCACCAAACAGGATCGCATCATAGACCACAAACCGGTCTTGCCCGAGTTGGACAATGGTTTCATCGCCTTCGCGGGTGGCTTGCCGCACTTCCTCTGCGTTCATGGGGTTGAAGTCATCGGCGCGGGTGAAGTTGCCTTTCTCAAAATACAAGCCGCGCGTGGTCAGGTCGGGCTTGGTCACCACAATTGTTGCTGAACCTTCGCCGCGGCGGATCACCCCGAAGGAGCATCTGTTGACGTCCGGTACAGTCGCAATGGCACACCTCAGCTCACCGCGTGCATGAAACAGGGTGTTGGGGATCAGCGCATCAGTGGCACCGGGCCCTTGCGCGCTCACGCCTTCTGATCTCACGGCCACGTCAATGGCATAGTTCGCCTCTTCATCCCGACGGGCAGCACTGCGCATCATGTAGACGCGGATGGTGTAGTCGCCGCCCTCGGCCAAGAGCCCTCTGTATCTTTCGCCGCTGGTGGAGCCGATGAACGTGGCCGCGTCGCTTTCGCTGGGCGGTATCACGTTGAAGTAACTGGCAGCACTGTCACTTTTCATGGTGACGGTGAGGATTTGCCCGCCTTCAACACCAATCAGGTAATCCTTGATCTCCGCGCCCTTTATGGTGCCTCGGATTTCCGCCCCAAACGCCCCTTGCTGAAAAGAGATGCGTTCCTCATTCACGCTTCGGTCTTGGGCGTTGGCAAGGTGGGGAATGCTGCTCGCAATGAAGGCCGCACCGAGCAGGCAGAGTGAGAAGATTGGTCTGTACATAGAGCCTCGCAAAGCTGTTCCGTTGCACGCCCACCTGCCCCTTGAAGGGCAATGGCGCGCTCCTCCGCCAATCAGGTTTGTAACTAGCGCCTTCCAGTTCCGTGGCCAGAGGCCTTACTGCGTCTCGCCAATTTCTTGCAGCTGATTGCGCAGGGTCATCTCGTCAAGAGAGGCAATTGGCAAGCTCAGGAACAAGGAAATGCGGTTGTTCAGCATCCGATAGGCTTCGCTGAAGGCAAGGCGCTTTTCCGCCTCCGTTCCCTCAACGATTTTCGGGTCTGGCACCCCCCAGTGAATGCTCATGGGCGCACCGGGCCAAATGGGGCAGGTTTCACCGGCAGCTGCATCGCATACGGTGAAAACGAAATCCATCTTCGGCGCGTCCGGCTTGGCGAACTCATCCCAGCTTTTGGGGCGCAGGCCGCCAGTGGGCAGGTCAAGCTTGTCGAGCAACTCAATCGCCATGGGGTGTGCTTGCTCCATGGGGTGCGAACCCGCCGAGAAAGCATGGAACCACCCGCGCCCTCCTGTGTTGAGAATGACCTCCGCCATCAAGGAGCGGGCGGCATTGCCGGTACATAGAAAGAGCACGTTGTATTCTGGATGACTCATTGGAGTGTCTCCGGTCAGCCCGTTTGCCAGCGCACCGGCTTGGGCTTTTCTGCGGTTTCTTGTTGTTTTTCAATTCGCAGGGTCTGGCAAGCGCGTTCCCTCAGGGTGACGCAGAGGTACTTGCCCGCCAGTTTCGGAGGTGATCATATGCCAATTTGGGGCGAAGGCACCAGCACTGTTCGTCATCTGCCCTTGCCAGAGCCTTAACTTGGCTGTGTAGTTGGTTTCCCAATGGTGCCCGCGCCCCGCTGGGAAGCGCGATAGGCTGCGGTGTAAAGCACAAGGCCAGCAAGGCCGGAAACCACCAGAGCGGACAGCATCAGGTCATAACCGCCTGCTCCCCAAAGGAGCGAGCCAAGGTAGGGTGCTGAGGCTGAGCCGATCAGATACGGCATGGCCAGCGCGCCTGACTTGGAGCCAATATTTTTCCCGCCCAGAATGGCCCGCGTGGTCAGCGGTCTCGTAATGCTAGTGGTGCCATAAGCGCCACCAAACAGAAGCACAAATCCGACCAAAAGCCATGGCGCACCAGCGGAGATCAGCAACAGCACAATCGCCGCGCACATGAACAAGAACGCCCCGCTCACCACCGCATTCAACGAAAGGTGCCGCTCAAACATCATGATGATGATCCGCCCAGCCACCTGCATGGGCCCAATCAGCGAAGCGATCAGAATTGCAAACTCGGCGGAGACGCCCTTGCTGTCCAGGATCGGCAGCAGGTGGTGCAAGGTTGCCCCGTGCAGCACCGCGCCCAACGAAAAGCCGATGGCCAGAAACCAGAAGACAGAGCCTTTCAGGAAGTCATAGGTGCCCGTCGCCGCTTCCTGCGCGTGCGCCTCGACTTCTTCCATGCCTTCTGCCTCCAGCATGCGCGCCCCCAGCCACAACAGCGGCGCGACAACGAAGATGACCAGCCCCGCAGCAAACAGCACGGCGTTTTCCCAGCCATAGGTCTCGGAAATGGCATACATCACCGGAAAACAAAGGGTGCTGGCAAAACCTGCAGCCAGCGTAATGGAGATGATGCCCTTCTTGGCGTTCATGCCCCGTGCCCGGTTCAAAATGGCGAAGCAGGGCTCGTAGAGGCAGCCCGCCATGGCAACGCCCATCACCGCCCACGCCCCATAGAACTGCCAAAGGGTGGTCACCTGCGCCAGCGCAATCAGGCCCATGCCACCCAGCACCGCAGACCCGCCCATCATCTGGGTGCCATAGCCCCGGTCGATCACGCGGCCAGCCAGCGGAGAGAACACCGCGGAAATCAGGACTGCCAGCGTGATGGCGCCGGTCAGGTCCGCCTTGCTCCAGCCAAAGGCGTGCTCCCAGCGCAAGATCAACGCCGGAAAAGTGTAGTAGAGCCCGGCCCAGCCAAGGGTCTGGCCAATGGCGAGCAAGATGATCGCTCGGTCTTTCAGCATGGGGAGTTGTCTTGTCGTTTTCATGAGATCAGCACAGCAAGGGGCACGCCGCTCTTTGGGGGAGCGGAAACAAGCCTTTTGGTTTTTGTGAAGAGAAAATGCCGGTCAGGAGACCGGCATCATCATTTGGAAAAGGATCCCGGAGAGGATGGCACCAAACACGCCAAGGCCGAGATAAACGCCGAAAACATGCGGCTTGACCAGCGACCAGACCGCCGCCATGGCCGGGATGGAGCTCACGGCACCTGCCACCAGAAAGGCCAGCGCGGCCCCCGCACTCATGCCCTGTTCCATCAGGCCCGCCAGCAGCGCCGGGGCCACATAGCTGTTCAGGTAGGCCGGCATGCCCACAAGTGCAGCCGTGGCAATGGGCACAATGCCATCTCCGCCCACAACGCTGGCAATCATCTGGGCCGGAACGTAGGTCACCAGCATGGCTTCCAGCGCATAGGCCAGCGCCAACCACTTCAACAGGAACCAGCCGTTGCTGGCAAACTCAGAGCGGAACACAGTGCGGCGGCTTTCTTCACCCCAGAACGCCCATGCCGGACGTCCATCAAAGGGGGAGGGGCCACAGCCACAGCTTGATGTAGACGCCTTGCGCAAGGGGGCAGCAAACGCGCCGTGCTTCATCAGGGCCTTCACGGCAAACCCGCCGAACAGCCCCAGCGCCACAGCAGACACAGCCTTGGCAATGGCAAACGGCCAGCCCAGTGCCGCCGCCGTAATCAAAAGCGTCGGTGGGTCAATCAGCGGTGATGACAGCCAAAACGCCATGACGGCAGAGAGCGGCGCGCCGAGGGCAAGAAGGCCCGCGATAAAAGGGATCACTTCGCAAGAGCAGAACGGGGCCAGCCCGCCAAAGGCGGCCGCCAGCAGGATCATGCGTGTTTCGTGTCCCTTGAAGGCACTGGCAATCATCGCCTCAGCACCTGCTGCCTTCAGATAGGCAATCAGCAGCACGGCAAAAACGATAAAGGGCAGGGTGTTGAGAAGGGCGTTGGCCGCAAACAGGGCGGTCTCGCCCAGTCGCGCCGGGTCCAGCAGCGCAACGCCCGCGAAGATGAGCACAATCACCGTGATGGGCGACTGCAACACCTTGAGGCGTGCGGTCCAATGTGGGCGCGCTGGCGTGCAGCAGCTTGTTGCTTCAGTCATCATTCACCGCCTTGGGCCGCACATCCGCACAGCATTCGCTCAAGATGAAGTTCGCAAGCCGGTTCAGATGGTCAAAAGCTGCCGTGTTGATAACAGAGCGTCCCGCCTTCTGCTGCGAAATCAACCCCGCGTCCCCCATCGTCTTCAGGTGATGCGCAAGGGTCGACGGTGCGATGCCCGTCTTCTCCTGAATTTCGCTCACGGTCATGCCACGGTCACCTGCACGCACGAGCGCGCGCAGCACTTGAAGCCGCGCTTCCGATCCCATGGCGGCAAAGCCTGCTGCTGCTTGATCCCATTCCATGCTGGCTCCTTACGATTCGATAAAACTAGTTTTATAGTTTTATTTGGTCAAACGCAAGCGCGACTTGAGCTTTGCGCGGGCGCGCGGCTCACAGTAGCGGTTAGGCGTGAGTTCAGGCGGCTTCTTGTTCTTTCATGGTCTCTTCAGACCAGCGCCGCAACTCATCTAGGAAAGCCAAGGTGGTGCGGCCATACTCGGTGATCTCATAGGTCACGGCGATTGGACGCTCGCACTGGACCTCGCGTTTGACGAGCCCGTGGGCTTCAAGATCCTTCAGGCATTTGTCGATCATGGTTTTGGTGGCCCCGCCCAAGATGCGGCAGAGTTCGTTGAAGCGCACTGGACCGTCCTTCAAATGCCAGAGCAGCGACGCGCGCCACTTTCCCCCAATCACCCGCATGGCCTTCTCGATCGGGCAAGGCTCAAGGCAAACCGCCATATGTCCGTCTTCGCTGTTGTGCATAAGCTGCCTTTCGCTAGGTGGTACAAAAAAATGTACTGGTTTACAGTATGTACCACCGATGATACCCCAGTGCCAACACCTTACGCAACCCACTTGAAGGACGAGGTAGCAATGCAAAAAGCACTGATCATTCTGGGCACTGAAACCAAGGCTTTTTCTGGCGGTCAGTTTAACCGTGGCCTGTTTGATATGGCCGTGGAAATGCTCTCTACCAAGTATGAAGTAACCACCACGATCATCGAGGAAGGCTACGACGTCGATGAGGAAATCGCCAAGTTCAAGGCGGCGGATGTGGTCATCTATCAGTACCCGATCTATTGGTTCATGCCGCCATCTGCCATGAAGCTGTATCTGGACGAAGTCTACCGGTTTGGCGACTTCTTCGGCTTCACCGATGGTCCATACGGCTCAGGTGGCATGATGCAGGGCAAGAAACTGATGCTCTCCACCACTTGGAATTCACCAAAGGAGAACTTTGGTGATGAAGAGGGCTTCTACCGCGGCAAGAGCATGGAAGACATGCTTCTTCCAATCATCAAGTCCCACGAATACTGCGGGTTTGAGGTGCTGCCGTTGTTCTCCAGCCATGACGTCGTAAAGAACGCAGACTATGCGAGCGATGCTGCCCGCTACGCAGAGCACTTGAAGAAGACGTTCGATCTGTGATCCTGCGATCAAACCAGCGGCGGCCATTGGCCGCCGTTTTTACTCCGGCAGCGCGATCATCAAATGGTCGCTCATGGGCGTTGCCAATACGGAGAACTGCTCGATGGGAGCGCACAGACGACCGCTCTCCTGAATGGCTTCAAGGCTTGCTTTCCAGCGCACAGCGCCAGTGGCAACCGGAAACATCATGCGCGACAGCATGGTGCCGACACCATCGTGAAACGTTAGAAAGCCAGCGCTAGGGCCCGAAGGCACCAGCCGGGTCGCCAACAGCAGCTTGCGGTCTTCGTCATGAATAGCCGTCTCCAGCAAGCCCGGTGGCACGGCGCAGACGCTGGAAATGCCCTCAGCCGTCACAGCATCATTCACTGCAACCAGTTTGGGCGCTCCATTTCCTGCAAGCGCCTCAAACTTGGCCAGATCGAGGGCGGGGTCACGCGGCCATACCGCCCAAACAGTAATCACCGCTACGGAGAAAGTCAGCGCGTAGTCGTTGAAGATGCGATAGGTGGGAGAAGGATGCAGCTTTGCCAGTGGGATCCAGATCACGCCGCACACAGCGTAAAAAATCGCTGCGATGGCCGCTGCTGGCAAGAACCAGGGCGCGCCATACCACACCCCTCCAAAAAGCATGAGTAATACAAAAAAGAAGGCGGGAAACACCTTCCTCCAGCCACCGCTATGGAAAATGAGAAGAGGCGAGGCAATCAATGCCAGAATGGTGAACAGCACGGGCAGGGCCTTCAGGAAAAATATGGTTAGGCCTCAGATAGGCTGGGTGCCGGTTCTCGCAAGGCCATAGCAAAGAAAAAGCCGACCCAACAGGATCGGCTTTGAACTCTGTTCACGTGTCGCGTAGGGCTCAGCCTTTGTAACCGACGCCGCCCGCTTCGGTCTGCAAAAAGGCAGCACCACAAGCGCGGGAAAGTTCGCGTACCCGCAGGATGTAGCTTTGGCGCTCGGTCACGGAGATCACGCCGCGCGCATCCAGCAAGTTAAATACGTGAGAAGCTTTGATGGCTTGGTCGTAGGCTGGCAGAACCATTTTGTAGAGGCCATCGCCCGCTTCTTCCATGGCCTTCTGGCCTGCTTCCAGAAGACGCTTGCACTCGTCCTCGTGGTCTTTGAAGTGGCGGAACAGCATTTCAGTGTCTGCATGCTCGAAGTTGTGCCGGGAGTATTCCTGCTCTGCTTGCAGGAACACGTCACCATAAGTGACCTTTTCGTCGCCTTCACGGCCATTGAAGTTAAGGTCGTAAACGTTGTCGACGCCCTGAACATACATGGCGATGCGCTCAAGGCCGTAGGTCAGCTCACCGGAAACCGGGTTGCACTCAAAACCGGCAACCTGCTGGAAGTAAGTGAACTGGGAAACTTCCATACCGTCACACCAGCACTCCCAGCCAAGGCCCCAAGCGCCAAGGGTTGGGCTTTCCCAGTCATCTTCCACGAAACGCACGTCATGCAAATCTGTATCGATGCCAATGGCCCGCAGAGACTCCAGATACAGCTCCTGAAGGTTCTCCGGGGAAGGCTTCAGGATCACCTGAAATTGGTAGTAGTGTTGCAGGCGGTTTGGGTTTTCACCGTACCGGCCATCAGTTGGGCGACGAGAGGGCTGAACGTAAGCAGCTTTCCAAGGGCGCGGACCAAGAGAGCGCAGGGTGGTTCCCGGATGAAATGTGCCTGCGCCAACTTCCATGTCGTAAGGCTGCAGAATAACGCAACCCTTGTCGGCCCAGAACTGTTGCAGGGTCAGAAGCAGACCCTGAAAAGACTTGGTTGGCTGCATGTGAGCTGGAACATCGTCGCGAGACATTTCGAGAGCTTCCTAAAGTCGCTGTGAAAACGTGGGGCGCGCAGAACACGCAAAAAACTGTTGGCTGGACTGGTGCCACGACAAAACGCGAAGGTCAAGCGCAGCTATGCCTAACACCCCGTTTTAGCAAGAGGTAATGCGCGTGGAGCGCCAATCTTGAGCGGTGAGGCGAAAGGGCTGGAACGGACAGAAGCACTTGGCCGTTCAAAAAACAAAGGCGCGCGGAAACCCGCACGCCTGAACGTTTATACATAACGACTTTTGGGAAAGCCTCAGTCGATCGGGCGGTACTTGCCGGTCACTGGGTCCTGAACCAGACGGGTGTAGGATGCGTCTGGTCGAACCTTGCGTGCCTTGGCATAGACTGGTTGCGCCATTGTTTCCTGGAAGCGTTCCATTTCCCGCTTTACGGTTTTGTAAAGCAATACACCACCAGCCAACAACGCAATGCTACCAAGTACTTCGGTCATACCAAGGGACTCCTCAAGTCGTTAAGGGGCCCTCGCAGGACAGCTTCACAGACCATATCGCGCCCAGAGCGCTTTTTCTTCCATCACGGATATGGTCGTCTCGGGAAGACCCTCTACGCTCCCAAGGTAGGGCGCGATTTGGGATTGCGCAAGAAGACGCCCAAATAATTTCCGCTTCCCATCGATCAGTTTCAGCTCTGTGTCTTTGCCGTAACGCTCCTTGATGGTGCTGCGCACATCGCTGATCCCGTCGACCAAACCAAGGTCCTGTGCCTTGGCACCCGTCCAGAATAGACCTGAGAACAGGTCCGGATCATCTGCCAGCACGTCGCCACGGCGGCTCTTCACCATGTCGATGAAGACCTCATGAATTTCCTTTTGCAAGGACTTCAGGTGCTCGATATCGCCCTTGTTCTCAGGGGCAAATGGATCAAGCGTGACCTTCTTTTCGCCAGCGGTGTAGACGCGGCGCTCGACGCCAAGCTTCTCAATTAGGCCAGTGTACCCGAAACCGGCTGAGACGACGCCAATCGACCCGACAATGGAGGACGGGTCCACGTAAATGTCGTCCCCCGCCAGGGCGATCATGTAGCCGCCGGAGGCCGCCACATCTTCCACAAACACCAGAACGTCTTTTTCATGCTCCTCAGCCAGCGCACGGATGCGCTTGAAGATGAGGTTCGACTGAACGGGCGAGCCGCCCGGAGAGTTGATGGACAGAGCAACGGCAGGAGCCTCCTTCATCTTGAAAGCGGTCTCCAACGGACCAGCCGCACTCGCCAGTGTCAGGCCGGGACGCAGAGGAGATGAGATGCCTATTGCACCATGAAGCCGCACGACGGGGATAACTGGTTTGGATTGACCCCATTTTCCCGGAAGTAATTTGCGCAGCTTCTTCAACACGGCGTTTCCTCTTAAAATCTACTCGTTTTATTCAAACCAACGCACGATCAACGCAAACCGCGTACGTGCCTTATTCCCCAATGTTAAGTGGGCCAGCCCATGGGTTGCTGCAAGCCTGCAGTTCCCGTTACCCCCTGATAGAAAGCGAAATATCGATTTTTTCCGGATAGGGGAATAACTTCAGGGCACGCAAACGGGCGCAACCCGATGGCCTGCATGAACGCGAGGGGGATAACTTGAGGGGGCTAAAGCTGCGTGAACGCGCTCTTGATCGCCAGCATGTCCCGCCAGACAAACCGTTTTTCGATCGGGTTTCGCAACAGATAGGCCGGGTGGAAGGTCGCAATGGCCTGCCGCTCGATGCCGCCCTGATCATAGGTCATCCAGCGGCCGCGCAGTTTGCGAATGCCGTCTCGTGCCCCCGCAAGGCTTTGAGCGGAAGCGGCACCGAGGAAAACCACAATGCTCGGATTTACAAGCTCAATTTGCCTTTGAATGAAGGGTCGGCAGATCTCTGTTTCCTGCGGCGTTGGCGTGCGGTTCCCCGGTGGTCGCCACGGCACCACGTTGCCAACGTAAACCTGCGAACGGTCCATGCCAGCAGCCGCCATGATACGGTCCAGCAACTGTCCGGAGCGTCCAACAAAAGGCACGCCCTGAAGGTCCTCATCCCGGCCGGGAGCCTCACCGATCATCATGATGCGCGCATGAGGATTACCGTCAGAAAAAACGAGGTTCTTGGCGGTCTGTTTCAGGTTGCAGCCGTCAAAGCGCGCGAGGATATCTTTGAGTTCATCCAGCGTCTTGGCGCTTGCAGCAGCTTCTCGCGCCGAGCTGACCACCTTATGATCTGGAATAACTGCAGAAACTTGAGCATTCGGGCCACTTGCGGGGGCATCGGAGCTGCGCTTGGTTCGGTCGAGAATGGCCTTGGCCGCTGCGCGCATATCTTGGTTGGCGGCTGCCTCCCGCGCTTGCTGAACAGGGGCATAAATGCGTCCGGAAGGCTGCTGGTTGCCCGGTGTACTCGGGTGCGGCTCTCGGGTGCTTGCTGCGCGCTGGCTCAGCTGCTGTGCCGATTGGGCATAGCGATCAACAGGTTCGTCATCCAGTGGGCAATCCACGCCAGCGGCTATCAGGAACTCCAGATAGGCCTCAAGCATTGCAGGATCGGTGGGGGATAACTCGCTCATGGTCTCCTGAAGTCGCTGGGAATAACTCTGGTCAAACGCCGTCTCTCCATGGGCGAGGGGCGCGTAAATGTCAAACTATTAGCTAAGCTGGGCATTTGGCAAATCCAGACCATTTAAATGAGCATGGTTCAGCGAATTCCGAAAAAGCGCCTGTTTACAATGGGGAGAAACCACCCGCTCAACGTTTGGTAGAATGGGTTTTCTTACAGAAAACCGCTCCAGATTGCTCCTTAAAACGCATTGCGGTGAGTTTTTTTCTCAATTACACCGAAATGAACAGATCGAAAAAACATATAGTTCGGGCGCACTGCACAAAAATTTGCAGGAACTATAGCAGTCGAAACTAAGGGCATTAGGCGGCCCAGAGGGAGTTGATAATGGCGGACGCACTGCCAGAACGCGAATCGATGGAATTTGATGTTGTGATCGTTGGCGCAGGCCCTGCTGGCCTTTCTGCCGCGATCCGGATTAAGCAGCTTGCTCAGGAAAAGGGCGAGGATATCAGCGTTGTCGTTCTGGAGAAGGGCTCCGAAGTTGGCGCGCACATTCTCTCCGGCGCGGTTATTGACCCGATTGGCCTTGATAAACTTCTCCCCGATTGGCGCAAAGATGATAGTGCGCCCATCAAGACGGAAGTTAAGGCTGACCACTTCCTTGCTTTGGGGCCTGCAGGCAGCGTTCGCATTCCGAACTTCCTGATGCCCAAGCTCATGAACAACCACGGCAACTACATCGTGTCCCTTGGAAACGTATGCCGCTGGCTCGCCGAGAAGGCCGAGGCAATGGGCGTCGAAATCTATCCGGGTTTTGCCGCTGCAGAGGTGCTCTACAACGAAGAAGGCAAGGTCATCGGTGTCGCGACTGGCGACATGGGTGTTGCGCGCGATGGCACGCCGAAGGACGCATACATGCGCGGAATGGCGCTTCTCGGCAAGTATGTGCTCATTGGTGAAGGGGTTCGCGGTTCTCTTGCCAAGCAGCTCATCGAGAAGTTTGATCTGGACCGCGACAGCGACCATCCGAAGTTTGGCATCGGTATCAAGGAACTTTGGGAGATCGATCCGAAGAAGCACAACCAGGGTCTTGTGCAGCACAGCTTGGGCTGGCCGCTGGACAACAAGACCGGGGGCGGCTCGTTCCTTTATCATCTGGAAGACAATCAGGTCGCCGTGGGTTTCGTGGTGCACCTGAACTACCAGAATCCCTACATGTCCCCGTTTGAGGAGTTCCAGCGCTTCAAGACCCACCCGGCCATTCGCGATGTTTTCGAAGGCGGGAAGCGCATTTCCTACGGCGCCCGCGCCATCTCCGAAGGGGGATATCAGTCCGTGCCGAAGCTGTCTTTCCCGGGCGGCCTTCTCATTGGATGCTCCGCAGGCTTTGTAAATGTTCCCCGCATCAAGGGCTCTCACAACGCCATGCTCTCCGGCATTTTGGCGGGGGAAACTGTTTTTGCCTCCGTGAATAAGGGTGAAGCGCAAGAGGAGCTTACCTCGTTCGATACCGCTTGGCGCGAAAGCGAAATCGGTCAGGACCTGAAGAAGGTTCGCAACGTGAAGCCGCTCCTGTCCAAGTTCGGTACCGTGTTCGGCATGGCGCTTTCCGGCCTCGACATGTGGACCAACGAACTGATGGGCTTCTCCTTGTTCGGCACCATGTCCCATGGCAAGACAGATGCACAGAGCCTGAAACCTGCCAAGGATTGCAAGAAAATCGAGTATCCAAAGCCCGACGGAAAGATCAGCTTTGACAAGTTGTCCTCTGTGTTCTTGTCGAACACGAACCACGAGGAGGACCAGCCGATCCATCTGAAACTGCGGGATGAAGCTCTGCAGAAGCTCTCCGAGCATGATGTGTATGCAGGTCCGTCAAACCGGTATTGCCCGGCAGGTGTTTACGAATGGGTTGAAGAGGGTGAAGACGCGCCGCGCTTCCAGATCAACGCTCAGAACTGCGTTCATTGCAAGACCTGTGACATCAAGGATCCGAACGGCAACATCACCTGGACAGTTCCCGAGGGAACTGGCGGGCCGAACTATCCGAACATGTGATCAGGCGGGCATTGGCCTTTGATCTAACAAGAAAAGCCCTCGCTTGGAGCGGGGGCTTTTTCGTTGGCAGCGATGAAGTGATCCGCTGTGATCAGGCAGCACCCGCATCTGCTTTGGCCGAAAGCGAGATCTCCACACCAAGGGCCTGCAAAGCGGAGGCCAGCGTTCCCACTGGCACATTGGCATCGCCTGCTTCAAGGCGTTTCACCAGCGCGGGGGTCACCATGAGTTGCTTAGCAAAAGCATCGAGAGAAAGGCCCGCTTCCTCACGAATGTCCCTGATGCCCTGACCAAGCGTCTTGAGTGTTTGCACCGTAAGGATGCACGGTAGATGTTTGATGGCGCGCATGAGTTATCCTCCCTGATGTCTGCATGTTTGTGACTGCATAAAGCAAGCTGAGATTCTGGAAAATTCGGTGAAGCTTCGCTGCGCCATACCGCGCAGTCAGAAGTGGCTTTTCAGAATGCGGTGCGCACAATACCTCAGGCGCAGTTCGCAGTATCTTCCTCAGCGAGAAGATTGCTGATTCCCAGATATTGCAGCGCAGTAATCAAGGTTCCCACAGGAACCCGCGCATCCCCGGCCTCAAGACGGCTCAACAGCAAGGGGTAAGTCCCCATCTGCTCCGCCAGATCTTCCAGGGTGAGATGTTGCGCCTTGCGGATCTGCCGAATGCTGCGGCCAAGTGATTGCAAGGATTGCACAGTGAGAGTGTCCGGCGCTTTTTGAATGCTGCGCATGAGTTATGCCCCATATGACTTCAGAGTTGATTGCGGTTTATACTAAAGTCGATATGAGGGGAATATAGATATGTTGCGTAGCGGCAATTTATCCGACCAGAGGCTTTGACTTGATCAGCCTCTGGGGAAGCATCCTGTTCTTCAGCGCTCGCTTAGTGGCTTCTGCAGGGGCAAAGGATCATCTGGCTTCGGTGCCGCTGTGAAAATGGAACCGCGTGTTATTGGGTTTTGAAGTGAATAGTTCAGAAGGTTTGAGTATTCAAGTGGCGGTTCGAAAACGATTGCAAGTAGACTGGTCAACGCTAGTGCTAACCCGAAGTATGTTGCTTTTCGGTGAAAAGCTTCTTGTTTTGCAGAAGCACAAGCTTGGCGGATAACCTCTTGCTCGCGTTCTAGCTGTTGTTGTCGCATGTTTTTATCGCGGATAATTTGGTAAATCGCTTCGGACTGTTCATTCAGTTCCCTGATCCGTTGCTCGATCCGGAGGCTGTCACTAATGAGGTTCCAGTAAGCGTTGAGCTCTACATGCCCACTATTTTTTAAAGGGGAAACAAAAGCATACGCTGCCGTAAATGTAGCGATCCGCTCTCTCAGCTCATAGAGGACGTCGTATGAGCATTCATTATTGCGTACTCGTAGGACCGTTTCTGTTTGCTCTACTATGAAATCATCTAGGCACGATCGATAGGTCAGCGCCAGAGCATGGATGATTGCAAGCCGCCTTAAACGAGATCCAACCTTTTCGATGCCTTTGTGGGTGTCAAAGTTGTCATTGAAAACAACTGCGGTGTCCCGGCCGTTGGACACGCCCAAAAAGTTCTCTGTGAGTTTTTTAAAGTCATGGGCTTGTAGAGAATTGGTGCCTCTCAATGCCTTCGAGGCTGATCTTCGGACTTCTTCAATCGGGAAATGTTTGTCGTCAAATGTTTGAAGATAGGCAGCAATGCGTCCAGAGTTTGCTGGCTCTCCATCTGCCTTCGACGCTTCCAAACTCTTTGTATAAAACCGGACCTCTATTGCAGTCGCCCCATCGAACCCTGAAAAAAGGTCAATTCTGAGCGGCTTTAACTCACTGTTGCCCAGAAACGAATTCCTGTTCTTCGCAGTATCTTGCCAGCTTGTGCTGGTGTCGAGTTCTGAAACGCGGACCGCATTGAGTATTGGATCCAGCAGAAAATTTATACGTTCATCACCCAGCCTTGGCTTTGGGTTATCCCCTCCGCCGCGATCAGTGGCCAAATTGGTGTTCTCGATAGACTCAAAAACTGCTTGCAAAAACATCTTAACCCAACCTCCGGTAGTTTTGGGTTAAGTGAAGAGAGCAAAAAAATAATTAAATCAATCGCGTATTAGTTCTTTGGCCTATGTTCATTTGGGTGCTACCCGATCTTGATGTCGAGGCCGAGGTCAAGAACAGGGGCAGAGTGGGTGATCCAGCCAGTCGAGACCAGGTCAACGCCGCTTTCTGCGATCGCTTGAACACTGTCTAGGTTGATGCCGCCGGAAGCCTCCAGAATGGCTTGACCTTGGTTGATCTCAACCGCCTCAGCAAGCAGCTCTGGCCCCATGTTGTCCAGCATGATCACGTCAGGCTTTGCAGTGAGTGCATCACGCATCTGATCGAGCGTATCCACTTCCACCTCAATGCGAACAAGGTGACCTGCGAAATCACGGGCGCGGGAAATCGCGGTTACGACATCACCTGCAACAGCGATGTGGTTGTCCTTGATTAAAATGGCGTCATCCAGTCCGAAGCGGTGGTTGGCCCCCCCACCGCACCGCACCGCATACTTTTCGAAAGCCCGCAATCCTGGCGTTGTCTTGCGGGTACACACGACCTTGCACTTGGTATGCTCGATCTTGCGCGCAAACAGATTGGTTGCGGTTGCAATGCCGGAAAGATGACCCAAAAAGTTCAAAGCCACACGCTCGGCGGAAAGCAAGGCGCGGGCAGGGCCCTCAATTGTCGCAACAACGCTGCCGGGTTCAATATGGTTGCCATCATCTTCATGGATCTCCAGCAGGAACTCTGGATCACTCTGGCAGAACGCACTGATCATCAGGTCAATGCCTGCCAGAACGCCGTGTTGGCGTGACACGAGTGACGCCTTGGCCCAAGCATCTTCTGGAATTGTGGCCTGGCTGGTAATGTCGCCTGCGCGGCCAAAGTCTTCAAGAAGGGCCGCTTTGACTGCCTCATCAACGATAAGGCGTGGAAGCTCTGGCAAGGGCGAAGTCATAGGGTGTGTTCCTCTCTGACAGCAGCGCGGCCCACGTCGCTTTCCAGCGCATCAGCGGCCAAGGCTTGAATTTGGCTGTATTTGACGTAGGAGCGGTGTGCCCACTGCGCGGATTTCTCAGGGAAGTCAGAACGGTAGTGACCGCCGCGGCTTTCTTCACGCATGAGAGCGGAGCCGGCGATAATCTTTGCGGCAACCACCATGTTGCGGATGGAGCTGCGGTGGCAGCGCTCTTCTGCCTTGCTGATCAACGCAAGCGCCGTCTGCAGACCTTCTGCATTTCGTTCAACGCCCACATGCTGAGCCATTACGCGGCGCACAAGAGCGACTACGGCGCGTTCCTGAGGATTGCGTTTGGAAGCCTGATCCTCGCGGTCATCAATCTCAGCCCAATGGCGCACGCGCGGATGCGGCATCAATCCTTGAATGTCCTCCGCAATGCGTGCTGCAAACACAACAGCTTCCAGCAGGGAGTTGGAGGCGAGCCGGTTTGCGCCATGCGCACCCGTTCCAGCCACTTCACCTGCAGCCCAAAGACCATCAACGGAAGTGCGGCCTGAGGCATCTGCCATGACGCCGCCCATGTGATAATGCGCTGCCGGGCAAACCGGGATCGGCTGTGTGACAGGGTCGAGGCCAGCAGACTTGCATGCCTCATAAACGGTAGGGAAGTGCTCGGGGAAGGAAGCGCCGATGGCTTCACGGCAGTCCATAAAAGCCTTGCCACCCTTCATCAGCTCCCGGTGGATGGCACGAGCCACCACATCACGTGGTGCAAGCTCCATATCCGGATGGACGCCCTCCATGATGCGATTGCCATCTGCGTTGATCAGGCGCGCGCCTTCACCGCGCAAGGCTTCGCTGGCAAGCGGCGCAGGGTCCAGATCAACGTTGAGCGCGGTTGGGTGGAACTGGACAAACTCCGCATCAGCCACATACGCGCCGGAAAGAGCCGCCATAGCCAGGCCGTGGCCATTGGCCTCGCGCGGGTTGGTGGTTACGTCATAAAGGTGACCGATGCCACCGGACGCCAGAACCACAGCGCGAGCGGGAATGGTGATCCGCTGCGTGCCACCGCGACGACGGGCGGTAATGCCCACCACATAACGGCCTTCCGTGAGGAGTTCACTGCCGATGTAGCCTTCAATCACTCGAATGGACGGCGTATTTCGTGCGGCCGCCAGCAGGGATTCCATGATGGATTTGCCTGCCATGTCGCCGCGCACGCGCACCACACGGCTTGCTGTATGCGCGGCCTCGCGGGAGAGTTCCAGCTTGCCAGCCAGATCCTTGTCGAAAGGCACGCCATAGGAGAGCAGGTCGTGAATGCGGTCCGCGGCTTCAGCGGTCATGCCCTGAACAATGGAGCGCTCACAAATGCCATCGCCTGCCGCAATGGTGTCGCGGGCGTGCTCTTCGGCGGTGTCGCCTTCAGCAACAGCTGCGGCAATCCCCCCTTGAGCCCAAGCTGACGAGGCACCGCCCCCAATGGGCGCATTTGTCACAATGGTGACCGGCCGCGGCGCCAATTTCAACGCGCAAAACAGCCCCGCAAGGCCGCCTCCCAGAATCACGACATCGTCAACGCCGTTCAACGATAGGTTTGGCGCGAGAAAGGAGGCAATCTGTGTCATAGCTGTTCAACTGTCGAGTTAAAGTGGGGTAAGGCGTGGACGGCCACCCGGAACGGATGAAGCCGCCAGTTTTATGACCGGCGGCTTAGCACTTTATACCAGAGGAATCTAGTTCTTGAGATTGATCATGCGTTCAACGGATACGCGCGCCCGTGCCGCAATCTCTTCGTCAACCTCAACCTCTCCACTCATGTCCACCAGCGTATCGAGGATCTTTGCGAGCGTGATCCGCTTCATGTGAGGACAAAGGTTACAAGGCCGAATATACTTCACGTCCGGTGTAGCGCTTGCCACATTGTCCGCCATGGAGCACTCGGTGATCATCATCACCTTTTCCGGCCGGTTATCCTTAACCCAGTCAATCATGTGTGCGGTGGATCCTGCAAAGTCTGCCTCATCAACCACTTCTGGTGGGCACTCTGGGTGGGCAATGATCTTCACGTCCGGATCGATCTCGCGGTATTCACGCAGTTCTTCAGCTGTGAACTGCTCATGAACTTCACAAGAGCCTGCCCATGTCAGAACTTCCACATCGGTCTTTCGAGCAACGTTGGCAGCCAAATATTGATCAGGCACCAGAAACACCTTGTCGGTGCCCATCGCTTCAACCACTTGCACAGCATTGGAAGAGGTGCAGCAGATGTCGCACTCGGCCTTTACGTCTGCCGAGGTGTTCACGTAGGTGATGATCGGCACACCCGGATTGGCCTCACGAAGGCGGCGCACGTCTGCACCGGTAATGGATTCTGCCAGAGAGCACCCGGCATCCATATCCGGGATGAGTACGGTCTTTTCGGGGCTCAAGATCTTGGAGGTCTCAGCCATGAAGTGCACGCCGCACTGAACAATCACCTCAGCCTCGGTCTTGGCGGCTTCCTTGGCAAGCTGCAAGCTATCTCCAACGATGTCGGCAACACCGTGGAAGATGTCCGGCGTCATGTAATTGTGCGCCAGAATGACGGCGTTGCGCTCTTTCTTGAGTTTGTTGATAGCATGCACCAGTGGCGCAAGGGCCGCCCATTCGATCTCAGGAATGAAGTCCTTGACCTTCTCATAGATTGGCGCGGTCTCACGTGCCACTTCCGCGGTGTACTCAAGGGAAGGGCGGGCCACAGGGCCGAATTTCTCAAGCGCGGTAAGCTTGTGTTCCTGCATCTGGTCGTCGATACGTGCCGCGTTTGCAGAGATTGTCATACGCTGTTCCTTAGGGATCTAACCGGTAACTCTGACATATGCTCAATTTGAGTATAAGGTGGTCACTAAAAAATGCGGCCCGGCCGCCATCCTTATGCTCAATTTGACTATAACATATACGCAGGTATTCCTACTTGCCAAGCCTCATATTGCATCTGCATGGAAATAAAATTCCATTTGTCTCTCGATTTTTCCTAAGTTGCTGAAATGCTGAGGCAATGCTGCGGGTTTGTGTCGGAACTTTTTTCTTTAATTGTGCCTGCTCCTTTTTTCCTAGAGCCCTAAATGGCTCATGGCAGCGGCAAATCGATGGAGAAGCGGGCGGTGTTGGAATTGTTTTTTGAGAAGGGGACGGCGCTGTTTCGGTTGTTCTGCTACCCTAAAGTTCCGTGGGAATGGCGGACTGTTGAACACTGGTAAGTGTACGGTCTTGCGTCAAGCTATGACCTCTGCGAGCCTCCCGTCCACAAAACGTAAGCTGGAGCTTAAATCCCATGGAACAATTCAAAGCCTTCTGGATCACGAAGGAAGAAGACGCCAAGAAGCCGAATGCTGCTGAATGGCGCGATATCACGATTGATGATCTGTCCGCAGGTGACACCGTCGTGCGTGTTGTAAATTCTACCGTCAACTACAAGGACGGTTTGGCGTTTGCCGGTAATCCAGGTGTGCTGCGCAAGTTCCCAATGGTCCCGGGTATTGATGTTATCGGCGAAGTCGTCACCAGCGAGAGCGATCGCTTCAAGGAAGGTGATCAGGTCATCATGAATGGCTTTGGCGTTGGTGAAGTTCACACTGGTGCCTATGCAAAGTATGCCCGTCTTAAAAGCGAGTGGCTGATCAAGCGTCCGGAAGGTCTTTCTGCTGAACGTGCCGCGGCAATTGGCACTGCAGGTTACACGGCGATGCTCTGCGTAATGGCTCTGGAGGACTATGGCATAAAGCCGAACATGGGACCAGTTGCCGTTTCTGGGGCAGCAGGCGGCGTGGGCTCTGTGGCTGTCAGCATCTTGGCCAAGCTTGGCTATACGGTAATCGCTTCCACCGGTCGTCTGGAAGAAGCTGATTTTCTAAAGGGGCTTGGTGCCTCTGAAGTTATGGACCGTGCTGAACTTTCTGAGCCGGGCCGCCCGTTTGGCAAGGAAAGCTGGGCCGCTGCGATCGACGTTGCAGGCAGTCACACGCTGGCCAATCTTCTGGCGCGCACCAACTATGGCGGTGCAGTTGCGGCCTGTGGTCTGGCTCAAGGGATGGATCTTCCCGCAACGGTGATGCCGTTCATTCTGCGCGGTGTGTCTTTGTTGGGCGTTGATTCAGTCATGGCGCCAATTGAACGCCGCCAAGAGGCATACCGCCGTCTTGTGGAAGATCTGGAACTATCCAAGCTGGACGCGTTGTCTTCCAAGATCAAGCTTTCTGAGGTGCCGGAAAAAGCAGCGGACATCCTCAAGGGGAAGGTGCGCGGTCGTCTGATCGTGGACTACTCTGAGCTCTAGGAGCTTCGCCAAAGCCGAGCGGCTGGATTAACTCCAGCCGCCGCCATAGGTCTTATAGAAGATGTGCTTGCCGATACGGTTCAGCTTCTTCATGGTGCCAGCCCAGCGAGGGCGCACATAAGTCGCATGATAGTGGGTGGAGGCATCCACTTCGCTCAGGTTCACTTCCCCGTCTACTGCCTTTTCGGCAATCTCCTGAGACTGGGTCCAGGCGCGGCCTTTTTGAACCCGCTCTGGAATGCCATCGCAGGCAAACGAGAACTGACAAGCGTTGCGCATATGCCGGTTCTGATAGACCACCTTGCAGATGGTGTTCGGATAGGCCGGGTTCTTTACACGGTTCAAGACCACTTGAGCGACAGCCTCTTGACCCTTGTATGGCTCGCCGCGCGCCTCAAAGTAAATGGCTTCAGCAAGGCAGAGCTTTTCCTTGGAGCTATGAACACTTTCAGGAAGCGGGGCCTTGTACCACCAGTGTGGGTTGGTCTTGGCTAGTTCCTGAAGTTCTTGCTCTGACAACTGGGTTTTGCCGGCAACAGAAGCAGTGCCACCCAAAAGCGCATCAAAGGGCGCACGAAGCGCCTCTGTGGAAGAAGGGGCGTAGGCTGATGCCAGAGACAAGCTTGCCGCCGCGCTGTTGCGGGCAATGGCCATCTCGGTCAGATCGAGCGGTTGTCCATCGCGCGTGTTTTTCGCCATCATGGTTGAAGAGGCGTTTGCTGGAAGGTGCTCGGGCGAGACAAACGCGACCTGGGGTAAGGTGTCGCGTGCAGCTCCGGTCAGGAGACTGGATAGAGCGAAGATGGAACCGGCGCTGCCCTGCAGCGGCTGGCGAGCGGGCGCCATGGCGAAGCCACGATCGCCTTTTGCGGAACGGTTGACGCGCGGCCCCTGTGAGGGATCGTGGGTGCCATCGTTTGCAAGGACTGAAGCGAGTTCGGGAAGGTGTGTGCCGGTGCCACTGGATGCTGGTGAGTTCAGCACATAGTCGGCGGCATGTGTTGCCGTGTTGGCAGAGCCAATGAGCGTCGGTTCAACAAGCGTGGCATGATTGGCTGTTTCAATGGCGCGCATCCAGCGCGGGGTTTGCTGCTCCACTGCCATCACCAGCTCCAGCACATCCTGCTGTGCAACCGGGAGCGTGGAACCACAGTAAACCAATGCCGTGAGCGTAGAGACAGCTAGTCCCTTTTTCCACGTGCTACGCTTGCGCGCACGCTTTGAATGTATTGGGCCCGACATACGCATTAAACTCCAACAAATTCGCGCAGTAAGACAGCGGACTGTCTTGCGCCGGACGCCAAAAAACTCACGCGGCACCCGAACTCATTTCCTTGCAGGCTAGGAAATATTCGCCCATTAACCTTGATAAGGTGTTAAAGCGCTGAAAAACCGCAGAATGCCGTCAAAGGGCACTGCTGTTTCACGCAAACAGGGTTAATTATGAGGAGCATAGAGCGTTTGATCGAAAGCCGGTTCAGTGTCTGCCGACGCGCAAGCCGAGCGTTGGGCGCTCGGTGAGTATATCTCTTCTGAACTGGTAGAGTGCGGCGGGTCTACCCCCGGTTGCGGTAGAGAGTCGCCCGGTTGGCTCAACGAGATGGGCTCCTTCAACGAGTCGCCGGAAGTTCTGTTTGTGCAGATGCTGGCCGGAAATGGCCTCAACAGTGCGCTGCAAATCCGTCAGGGTGAACTCTGGCGGCATCAACTCGAAAACCACCGGGCGGTACTTCAGCTTTGCGCGCAGGCGAGACAGGGCGGTTGCCAAAATGCGCCGGTGGTCAAATGTCATGCTTTCCCCGAATGGGGGGATCTCATCGCAGTGCTTTGCTTCAGGGCGCCCATCCCTGCGGGCTTCGTAGGTAAGGCCAGCACCATAGAGCATCTCGTAGCGATCCAGAGCCCGCTCTTCATCCCAGACACCGGAGCCTGCGCCAAAACTCAGCTGAAAGCGATCCCGGTGGCTGATGGTGCCAGAAGGCATGTCTGGGCCATGAGGCTGGTCACAATAATCTCGCAGCAGCGGGAACATGGCTTCCTCAAGAAGCGCAGGTTTGCCCTGCCGCCAGTCTTCCCATGGAAAGAAGTCATACCATGACCGCCACTTTGCGCCTTGAGCCGCCAGGATCTCATCGGACTCGGGCGTTTGGCGGGTCAAGGCAAGGTAACCAACGGACACCACATGGGGCTTTGCTTCCGGGCTGACCATGTGCCGGCCCCTGTCCCCAAACGTGTAAAGCTGTTCAACGTGGCCCAGTTTAAGCGCTGTCTGCATCTCGACAAAAGATCGCAGGCCGATTTCAAAGGTGCGGTGCTGGAGCGGGTCGAACGGTCCATAAGGAAGACCCTGTTCACCTTGGCGTGAGGCATGAGGAACGGTGAGCACGTAAGGCGTTGACTGATCAACGGACACAATCACGGCGTTGAGGTCAATCTCGATCATCACGCCTGATGGGCTCATTGGGTTCCTCTCTTCAAGGTGCAAGCTGGACCGGATAGCAAAACGGAGTGCCTTCGTAGGCGTCGGCCCCCCGACCTATGCGAGCAATAGCATCAATCATTCGGCCGTCACGTTCAAGCAGCTGATCTGCATACTTCACGAGAAGTGGGTTCGGAGTGGCACTTGGTGCAAGTGTACGCAACCTGTCTGCCAAGTGGGCTTCCTGCCCAGGCTCGTTTCGAGCGCAGGCGATAAGGTAGGCCGCTGCTGTGGATCGGCTGATCCCTGCCCAGCAGTGAACCAGAACTGGCCCCTTTGTGATATGGGTCTGTGCAAATCGGAGCAGCTCCACCACATGCTGAGGCGCTGGGGCAACATAGCCTTCGCGCTCCTCTGGAATGTCATTGAAGCGCAGGGTCAGATGGGGAAGTCGAGCCGCCGAACCGGGGACTTCAAACACCATGCTGGGCGACATCAAGCTGATCAATGCAGAGAACGGATGGGCACTTGCCACAGTCTCAAGTTGGGAGAGAGGGCAAACGTGGAGCATCAGGACACTCCGCGTTCCTTGATGATGCTGATGTTCTGGCTGGCCAGGTGAACTTCCGTGTTGATCTGTTCGAACCGCTCCAGAAACTGCTCTTGTGCCTGAGAAGTGGTTAGAGGGTTCATGCTGGAGCGTACACGGGCAAGCTGCTCTTGGGTGAGGCCTCTTGGTTTGCCGAAGATCTTCTGTGCTTCTTTTTCCTCAAACCCTGCCAGCACGATGGCCTCATGATAGGCGCAAATGATGTCGGCCTTTTTGGCCAGCTTTGTGACATAGAGAGGCAGATGGGCTGGGAGCCCGAAGCTGACATGCACTGCTTCGTGAAGGCGTTCTTCAACATGCTTGTAGTTGCCCCCCATGACAGTCTTGAAGGGCGAGATCATATCACCAATCACATACTCAGGCGCGTCGTGCAGAAGTGTTGCAAGGCGCCACTTGGCCGCCAGATCCGGCTTGAGCATCATGGCGATCTCTTCAACGATTACGCAATGCTGCGCCACGGAAAACGCGTGCTCTCCGATGGTTTGACCGTTCCAGCGCGCTACGCGTGCCAAGCCATGGGCAATGTCGGAAAGCTCGATGTCAAAGGGAGAAGGGTCCAATAAGTTTAAACGTCGGCCCGAGAGCATTCGTTGCCACGCGCGTGGCGGAAGATCAGGGCGGTCGGCTGGCATTGGAACTCCTGCGGTATCAAGCTGTTTCTATCAGGAAGGCCAGTCGAACCCGGCCCAGTCCGGAATGGTGACCTCAAGTGCCACATCTCCGGCCAGAATGGGCTCTCCGGCGTCAATCGCCTGCTTAACGCGATCAAGACGCAGCAGCGCAAGGCCGTGGTCGCCTTCCGAGCTTCCCATTACGCCGAGGACCTTACCCGAAGCAGTCACCTCAGTTCCAGACTCAGGAAGACTAGATGTGCCTTGAACCACAACAATCCGCTTTCGAGCAGTGCCGCGGTGCTTCATGCGGGAAACAACTTCCTGACCGACATAGCAGCCCTTTTCAAAAGCAACACCGTTGAGACTGTCCATGTCTGCATCATGGGGGAAGGTGTCGCCGAGGGCGAAATCAGCCATGCTTTCGGGCACTCCAAGGGATAACCGGTGTTGATGCCAAGCTTGTGGTGTAGACAGCACAGTTTTCTCTAGTGGCAATGTCGTTGCGACCGGGAGAACCGCTCGCCCACCAAGGGAGTTCAGGCGAGGGTCTGGCACGAAACCCTCTGGCAATGGCCCGTCCCAGCTAGCAGCTACAAATACAGTTTCGCTTACATCGTCGATGGTAACCTTGGCGCGGAGCTTGTAGAACGTCAGCCGCTTTTGCAAAGCTGCCAGTTCATCTTTCGGTGCTTCCAGATAGAAGCTGTGTTCAGGCGCGGTATGAATAAAGAAGTCCCAGAGGATTTTCCCCTGAGGGGTCAACAGTGCGCCAAAGGTTGCCCTTTCAGCGCTGACCTTCTCTATGTCGCAGGTCACCAGATTGTTGAGGAAATGCAGGGCGTCTTCGCCGCCAATGCGGAGCACTCCACGGGTATTCAGGGATGTAACCTTGGTCTGCATCGTCCACCTTCCAACAACCGAGTCTCTTGCTTAGCGTTGCACTTAACTCGGAACCATTCGCAATTCCAAGAGAATGTTTTTCCATTGAAGAGGGAGCTGTGAAAAATATACCTTTGGTGTAGCGGGAGACGTTAGCGGTAGTTCTGTCAAGCAACTGTCACCAAAGTGTCGCCCCGCTGCCTTAAATAGACGCTGAGTAAAGACAACAGCCAACTAATGGGAGAGGTTCTGTGTCGTCCCCCTTGCAGCAATCTAAGCAGCGTTTGAATTCCGCAGTCCATCGATCAAATGCGTCCACTTGGGACGGCTTGCTGGAGCGTATGTTTACCTTTGCTTTCAAGGGCATGGTTTACCCGCAGATTTGGGAGGACCCAGAAGTCGACATTGAGGCTCTGGCTCTCAAGCCGGGCTCCCGGCTTATCACGATCGCCTCAGGTGGCTGTAACGTCATGTCCTATCTGACGACGGACCCTAAAGAGATTATCGCGCTGGACTTGAACCGCGCTCATATCGCCTTGAACCGGCTCAAACTTGCTGCCGTTCGCGAGCTGCCGGACTATAAGAGCTTCTATCAGTTCTTCGGCCACGCAGACGAGAAGGCGAACATCGATCTGTACAACCGCTATCTGAAAGAGGCCATTGACCCGGTCAGTCGCAGCTATTGGGAAGGGCGGGACCTTACCGCGTGGGGCCGCAAGCGCATTACATTGTTCTCGCGTGATCTCTATCACCACGGCATGCTGGGTTACTTTATTGGTGCCGGTCACTTGGTTGCGCGTCTATATGGGGTCGATCTCAAGCAGCTCGCTCGGGCCAAGACCATGGATGAGCAACGCACATTCTTCGACAAGACCTTGGCACCGTTGTTTGACAAGCGCCTTGTGCGCTGGGCGACCTCCAAAAAGATGTCGCTTTATGGGCTTGGCATTCCACCCGCGCAATATGACGCGTTGGCCGCTTCCGGTGGCGGCAACATGGCATTGGTGCTCAAGCAGCGCCTTGAGCGTCTGGCCTGTGGCTTTCCCATGAGCGAAAATTATTTCGCTTGGCAAGCATTCAACCGCGGTTACGCCTCGAAGGGCAGAACGGTCTCTACAAGAAGCCCCGCAGGTCCTTTGCCACCCTACCTGCAAGAGCGTCATTTCGACGTGATCCGCGAACGGGCGGACCGCGTCAGCGTCCTCAATCGCTCTTTCACGGAGTATCTCGCAGATGACCAATCCGAGGGCTTTGATGGCTACGTCCTTCTGGACGCGCAGGATTGGATGACGGATCAGCAGCTCAATGATCTTTGGGAGAACATCACCAAGACTGCAAAGCCGGGGGCTCGGGTGATCTACCGCACTGCGGGTGAGCCAACGATTTTGCCCGGTCGGGTTCGCGATGAGATTCTGGACCAATGGGTTTATGATGAAGAGAAGAGCTTGCGCTTGAACATGCAGGATCGGTCTTCCATCTACGGTGGCTTTCATATCTACACCTTCAAGGGTGCCGTTCAATGAGTGGTGGGTCCTCTGCCGCGCTGATGGACGACATCTATCGCTATCAGCGCCACATCTATGATCTGAGCCGCAAGTACTATCTTCTGGGCCGTGATCGCCTCCTGGCAGATCTTCGTGCAGAGCCAGGCGAGACAATTCTGGAAATGGGGTGCGGAACGGGGCGTAATCTCGTGAAGGCCGCGCGCCTTTACCCTCAGGCCAAACTATACGGTATCGATCTTTCAGAAGAAATGCTGGCAACTGCGCGCAAATCGGTGGCCAAGGCTGGGCTTTCGGATCGCATCCAGTTGGCGAAAGCCGACGCTACTCAAGTGGATGCCGAGGCCCTGTTCGGCATCTCGTCGTTCGATCATGTGATGTTCTCTTACAGCCTCTCCATGATTCCGCCATGGCAGGCGGCTCTCGATCAAGGGGCGCGGCTTCTTGGCGAAAGCGGGCGTCTCCATCTGGTTGACTTTGGCCAGCAAGAGAACATGCCAGCGCTCTTCAAGCGGTTGCTGTTCAAATGGTTGGCAGCTTTTCATGTGGAGCCGCGAGCGGGCATGGATCGTTTCTTGGAGCAGCTGGCAGTGCAGTATGGAAAACAGTCCAGCCACAAGGCGCTCTACCGCGGCTATGCCACCCTAGGGACGCTGAGCCCCAACTAATCGCCTGCCACGAAATACATGAGCTGGCCGTCCGCCGCGATGCCGAGACGATAAAAGGTCCACGTGCCGTAGTCCTTCATTTCGAAGTAATCGGCGGCGGTCACAATGCGGAACATCTCCGTCTTCTGCTTGTTTGTAAGCTCGTTCATGGGATAGTGCGCGAAGTACGGCCAAATGTATGTTTCGTTCTCGGTGCCTGCATTCCAGCGCACAAAGCCCGCGTCCAGAATGTCGGCCATGATGGCCATGATCTCCAGGCCTTCCCCGTCTCCAGAACTCTGCTTCAAGTAGGTAACTGGATCTTCCATCTCTCCGAACAGAAGGTGCGGCGGGAATTTCTGCGCCTCGATTATCGCCCCGATTTTTTCAATGGAGCCTTCGCGAAGGGCTGAGACCAAGGCATTGCGTGTCGCACGCACAGGCTCTGGCAATAGATTGACGTCATAGTACACAGTCGGAGCGTCGCCAGAGGTTGCGGCGGGTTCCTCTGGGTATTTCAACGTGTCTTCTGGGTCAATCTGAGGAGTTTCCTGTGGAGGTGGAGTAATCCGGATGGTTTCTGTTTTGACGACTGCGCTATGAACAGTCAAAGGCATAAGGCATGCCAATACAGCCGTGACAAAAAATGCAGATTTCACCGTTTTCTCCAAATGCGGCCCGAACCATCGCTGAGACATTGGCAGTTTAATCGCAGTATGTCTCTGATTAAAGGAACCGCAGAGAGGCTTTGCACAGACTTGGGCTGCCAGGGGATTTCATCACAAAAAGTGAGAGAAACTAGGGTATCAGCACAGTCTAACTAGGAATTCCATCGGTTTGTTTGAATTGAAATACCTCTTGGGTGGCATGATGATTGGCATCGCCACGTCAGCGCCGGTTGGCCCGGTCAACATCATGGTGATAAGCCGTTCTTTGCACTTTGGGTTTCTACCCGGTTTCTTGGCAGGGGCGGGGGCTGTGTTTGCCGACACGCTATTTGCGCTCATCGCAGCGTTTGGTGTCACCACCATCTCAAACTTTCTCACGCTTCATCTTGAGATGATTCAGATCGTCGGAGGGATGTTGCTGCTCGGCTTTGGCGTCAGCGTGTTTCGCGCACATCCCCACATCTCGCGTTCCGAAGCGGGGAAAAGCCGGCTGGCGCAGGGTTTTGCTGCAGCGCTCGCCATGACGATTACCAATCCCGGCACGATTTTTGGCTTTTTGACGCTGTTCGGGGCTTTAGGGCACTTGGCCCCAAAAGCCGGAAACTATGTTGGAGCTGCCACGCTCGTCACGGGAGTGTTTTTGGGGGCGATGAGCTGGTGGGCCTCCGCATCGGCCCTTATCGCCACCTTCCGCCAGCACATCAACGATGCCTGGCTTACTTGGATCAATCGCGGGGCCGGAGCCCTGCTGTTCCTGCTCGGCGTGGTGATCCTGATCCGCGCCGCATGGCTGGCAGGAAGCCTGCACTAAATCTAGTGCAGGTTCCTATCGATGGAGTAATCACCGCGCTCAACGCGGGCAGGAATCTCTTCTGCAAACTTGGTCACCGCTTCTTCGCCGAACATGGACACCAGATCCATCATGGCCGTGAAAAGCGCCGCATGTGCCATAGCCGCAGAGTCGATGCCGTGTGACAAACCCTCTTCCCAGGCCTCGTGGATGAAACCAAGCGCAAGGCGCCGAATGTCAGCATCGCTGACTTCGATTTCCTCGACCTCTTCTTCCATCGCGATATCAAGGGTTTGATCTTTGATCATACCGTCCCGCCGTTTTTGTGTTGCCTCTAGTGACACGCCGCTAACAAGGGGGCCTGAGCAAATCAAACCAACGAGTCAGCGGCGCGACAAGAAAGACCCTAACACGACGGAACGCCAAGAAAACCGAACTGTAAAAGAATACTTAAGATCATCCAAAGCTTCGAAAATTTATGGTTAACACGGGCCTTGGGGAAAGTTATCCAAAAACCCTACATTTTTCACCTGTGGATAATAGGGGTAACTTGGATAATACTCAGTCACGACTGTATTTAGCTGTGACTTCCTGCGTAATCTTGGAGCCTTGTGCTGCGTAACGACGTGAAGCTTCCTCAGCTGAAGGCGTGCAGCGTTGGTAAACGGAGGCGAAGCCTCTGTACCCCTGGTTGAAGCGTTCAACGAAACGGCGACGGCGCAGCTCGTTCGTAACTTCTGCGCTCAAGAGCGCTTGCATCCGTCCGCTCCACTCTTCCTTCTCGTCATATCCGCAAAGCGGCCGCAAGTAGTGCAGGGCGCCAAGAATCTCAGCCAGGCGCATCAGGTCAGCCTCATAGGGCGGCACTTCTATTTTAGGGCGCTTTGGGTCCGTGTTTTGGCTTTCTGAGGCTTCAGAGTTCGACTGGGCGTGCGCAACGTCGACCGGAGCTTGAGCCAGAAGGCCCATGCTGACCGCCAATGCCAGGCTGATCTGCTTGATCGCTCGTGTCACGTCTTCCTCCCAAAGCGCCAAAACTACGCCCTACCTTTTTACAGTGTGATGCAGGCATGGAAAAAGGCCAAACCGCGAATTCCACGGTGAAAACCTAAAGGGCACTCCAATGTGCCTGGGGGAAGCGAAAATCAGGTTAATTGGCCCGCTTCAAATCGCGCAAACAAGCGTCAATTCCCGCAGCAAGGGGGAGCCGAAGGGCCTCATCCACCTTAAACCACTCCGCGTCAGTGGCATCAGTGCGGGCCGTTACCGGCGTAACTTCTTGGGACGCGAAGAAAACATGAATCTCATAGGTTGGTGCAAGCGCGCCCTGCTGCGGTCGGCTGATCCGCCACAGCTCGGCACTTGGAGCCTTCAGTCCAGTTTCTTCATGAAGTTCGCGAATAGCCGCTTCTTTGGGAGTTTCGCCCGCATCAACTTTGCCTCCGGGAAAGGCCCAGAGCCCTTGGGAAGGTGGGTTCGCCCGCCTTACCAGCAGAACGCTTTGGTCGGAGCTGAAACAGCACACGCTCGCGGCAAGTTTCATTGCAAGTCCCTCAAGCGCGGTAGACGCCTTTTGTTATGGGAAGAGAGCGTCCACATCAGCCTGAGTGAACTCGTCCAGATCATCGGAGGACTCTGGCACGTGCCCGTGGATGATGCCGCTGGCCTGACTGATAAGGGGTCTCACAAACGTGGTTGCACGATACTGGATCTTGAAGAGCACCTCTGAGGTAAGTGCCTCAGCATTTTCGATGAGGGCTTTCAGTGAAATAACCTCAGCATCAATTAGTGCAACGGTCTGGCACAACGCATCACGCAGATGCTCTGGGCAAGCCCCGTAAGCCTTAATAGCGAGCCTCTTCTCGGAAAAGCCGGAGTTCTCAAAGTGCTCTTCATAGGAGCAGGGCTCCCACAGGAGCACGTCGCTGGCGCAATCCGGAATATCCGGGAGCATTTCCAGCATCATCACTACTTCATTGAAGTGATTAAGATAATCTGTAGCCAAGCCCGTCTGCGGATTGATATTGGCGCGATCGAGGTTTTCGGGAGACATGTCCCCTTGTCCCAATTGCTCCGTTAGCGCTTCCATCAATTCCTCCGGCCTTGTAAACCTACTTTAGCGTCTATACAGAGTAACTCGTTGCAAATTTACTAAAACATCGTCAGGGCAATCGTTCATGTGTGGCCGATATACTCTTACCGCATCCCCAGAGGAAGTTCGTGAGCTCTTTTCATACATCGAGCAGTCGAATTTTCCTCCGCGGTACAACATAGCCCCGACGCAACCGATTGCTCTAGTAAAAAACGAACATGGTCAACGTCATTTTGCACTGGCAAGATGGGGATTTGTGCCTAGTTGGGTCAAGGATCCTGCCAGTTTCACGCTGCTTATCAATGCGCGGGCGGAAACGTTGCTTGAAAAACCTTCATTCAAAGCAGCCATCAAGCACCGCCGTTGTTTGATACCTGCAAACGGCTTTTATGAATGGCAGCGTGCCGTTTCCGCCAAGCAGCCCTACTACATTTCCGCGGCCAACAATCAGCCCTTGGCGTTCGCAGGGCTGTGGGAAACTTGGTCGCACCCAGAAGGTGGGGATATCGACACCGCCGCCATGATCACAGTTGAAGCAAATGAGGATATGGCACCGATTCACCATCGCATGCCAGCGCTGCTGGAGCCACATCAGTTCGACGCGTGGCTTGATACCGGTACGGTGATGGCGCGGGAGGCGGTCACCTTTTTGAAGCCGGCACCCAAGGGCGTGTTGTCGTTTACACCTGTTTCGACGCGGGTAAACAGCGCATCCCACGATGACGAAGGCCTGATCCGGGAAGTGGAACTGACGGAACCAAAGAAACCAGAGCCTAAGCCTGCCAAGCCTCCGCGCAAGAAGAAGACGGGTACTGACGACGGTCAGCTCGATCTGTTTTAGCCCTCATAAGGTATCAAGAGCGCTCCGGGGAGCGCTCTACTTTGTTTGTCAGAGAATGCGTCCGGGGTTCAGGAGCGCCTTGGGATCCAAAGTCTCTTTGATTGCCCGCATCAGTTTCATCTCGACGGGGCTCTTTACCGTCGGAAGCAGCTCGCGCTTCAAGACGCCGATGCCGTGTTCTGCGGAAATTGAGCCATTATATTGGGCCGTGATGCCGTGGACGATTTCATTGACCGCATCCCATTGCGCAAGGAATGCCTGCTTGTCAGCGCCTTCTGGCTGGCTGATGTTAAAGTGAATGTTGCCATCGCCCATGTGACCGAACGGGACCGGACGGCAGCCGGGAATGAAAGCCTCAACCGCCGCGATTGCTTCTTCCAGAAACGCAGGTACTTTCGCCACAGGGACCGACACATCATGCTTGATGGAGCCGCCCTCCAGCTTTTGCACCTCAGACATGCCGTGGCGCAGGCGCCAAAAGTCTTCGGCCTGAGCATTGCTCTGTGCCAGAACGGCGTCGTTCAGAAGCTCAGCTTCGAAGGCTTCTTCAAACACGGCTTCCGTCAAGCTGGCAAGGTCGATGTCCTTGGAGCCAGCAGATAGCTCTACCAAAACGTACCAGTCATGCTCATCGGCCATGGGGAAACGGGCATTTTCCTGATGGCGTACACTGAACTGCATGCCGATTTTGGGCAGGATTTCAAATCCGGTCAGCATGGCACCTGCGTGCTTTTGGGCCACCGACAGCAAGGATAGTGCCTGATGCGGCGAATCTAGGCCGCACAGTGCAACTTCTACGGCAGCAGGCTTTGGGAAAAGACGCAGGCTTGCAGCTGTAATGATCCCCAAAGTGCCTTCAGAACCGATAAATAATTGTTTCAAATCGTAACCGGTATTGTCCTTGCGAAGGGTGCGAAGTCCCTCCCAAACCTCACCATTTGCAAGCACAACCTCAAGCCCCAAAACAAGGTCGCGGGTGTTGCCATAAGACAGTACGGCGGTGCCTCCCGCATTGGTCGCAATGTTGCCGCCGATCTGGCAGGAGCCCTGCGCGCCGAGCGTCAGAGGAAAGATCAAATCGTGCTCTTCGGCCCGCTCGTGGATCGTTTGAAGCACGGCCCCAGCCTCAACAACCATGGTCCGCCCCAAAGGGTCGATATTGCGAATTTTGTTGAGGCGAGAAAGGCTTAAAACAACTTCACTTCCGCCGTTTTTAGGGATTTGCGCGCCAACAAGGCCGGTGTTTCCGCCTTGCGGGACAATTACAAGATCATGCTCGTTTGCAAGCCTCATGCACGCGGCAACTTCGGCCGTCGAACCGGGGCGCAACACCATGGGAGTTGTGCCTTTGAACTTGTCACGCCATTCCACCAGATAGGGGGCTTGATCCGCTGCTTCTGTGAGGACGTTTGCCTCTCCAAGCAACTCTTGAAAAGCGCGGATTAGGCTGTCTTGTGTCATGGTATTGTCGCTGTGTTAGGGATTGATCGTAGTAACGCTATCAGATAAGCGCTGCTCTTAAAGCATCTATGGCTGTTAGAACATACCTATCGATGGCTTGAAGCTGGCGTAACAGTATGCAATAGCAATTTCAAACTGCTTGGTAGGTCAAGTGATATTCACTCAGGAGAAAAATATGGCAGAAGCGCGAGGATTGATGGACGGTAAGCGTGGCCTGATCATGGGTCTTGCAAACAACCGCTCTATCGCTTGGGGTATTGCCAAGGCATTGCGCGAAGCTGGTGCTGAATTGGCTCTGACGTATCAGGGTGAGCCGCTGAAGCGCCGTGTTGAGCCGCTTGCAGAGCAACTCGACGCGTATGTAGCAGGTCATTGCGATGTAACAGATGATGCGTCGGTCGAACAGGTTTTCAAGAACCTGGAAGAGAAGTGGGGCAAGATCGACTTTCTGGTACACGCTATTGCGTTTTCCGATAAGGACGAGCTGACAGGCCGTTTCCTTGACACGACTTCTGACAACTTCAAGAAGACCATGGACATCTCGGTCTATTCTCTGGTGAAGGTAACAAAGCACGCAGAGAAGCTGATGACAGACGGTGGTTCCGTGCTCACGCTCACCTATTACGGTGCTGAGAAGGTAATGCCTAACTATAATGTTATGGGCGTTGCCAAGGCAGCTCTTGAAGCGAGTGTGAAGTATCTTGCCGTTGATCTGGGTCCTCAGAAGATCCGTGTAAACGCCCTTTCTGCTGGTCCAATCAAGACGCTGGCCGCTTCTGGTATTGGCGACCTGCGCTACATCATGAAGTGGAACGAGTACAACTCCCCACTGCGCAGCAATGTTACCATCGAAGAAGTGGGCACCTCAGCCGTGTACCTCTTGTCCGATTACAGCAAGGCCGTTACTGGCGAGACGCACCATGTTGATTGCGGCTACCACGTTGTCGGCATGAAGGCTGTTGACGCGCCTGACATCGCAACGGTTCTCAAGGACTGACTGCAAGCGCAATGCTCAGGAATTAAGAAGGGGTGCTCGAGAGCGCCCCTTTTTTGTAGCAATGCTTTACTTGTGTGGAACGGCGCTCATTTCTCTGAAGAGCCGGGGTTTAAAACTTCTGCTTCATAGTCTTGTCGAAGCTTTGCGGCACGGTATAAAACGTCGAACTAATCCCGCAAATCAGCCTGAAACAAAAAGCAGTAGTTTAGCTCATGGAACAAAGCACCAATATTGCGCGTCTGGCACCAACTCCCATCATCTTCATACGCCACGGCCAGACAGACTGGAATGCGGAAGGTCGCATGCAGGGTCAGCAGGATATCCCGCTTAACGATACCGGCCGCGAGCAGGCAAGACGCAATGGCCGTGAGCTCAAAGGCTTTTTGCAGCGGGAAGGTCTGAGCCACGCTGACTTTGAGATCATCTCGTCGCCGATGCTGCGTACCCGCCAAACCATGGATCTGGTTCTTGAGGAAATGGAGTTGGAGGCAAACGCCTACGCTTTGGATGACCGCCTGAAAGAGATCACTTTCGGTGCCATGGAAGGCAAGACAATCCCGGAGATCAAGGCCGTCAACCCGGAACTCGCCGAGGCCCGCAAGGCAGACAAGTGGGGCTTCGTGCCGCCAGAGGGGGAGAGCTACAAAATGCTTTCTTACCGGATTGAGGGCTGGCTTATGTCCTGCTCCAAGCCGATGATCATTGTCTCTCATGGCGGCGTGATGCGGGTTTTGCGTGGTTTGCTGCTTGGCTATCCCACAACTGAAATTCCAACGCTTGAAGTGCCTCAAGACCAGTTTCTGGTTTGGCGTGATGGCAAGGAAAGCTGGGTTTAAATAATGGAAATTCAAAGGCTTGAGAGCGCGCAGGTTGAATGCGCTCTGTCGATCTGGCTCGCTGCCTCCATCAAGGCTCACGACTTCATCGAAGCCGGATTTTGGGAAAGCATGGTTCCAGCCATGCGCGACACCTATTTGCCAGCCAGTGAAACGTGGGTATGCGTTCAGGAAGGGCAAGTGCTGGGCTTCCTCTCGCTTCTGGAGAATAGTCTGGCAGCGCTTTTTGTTGCGCCGCATTCGCAGGGCAGGGGCCTTGGGTATGCACTGATGAAACACGCAAAGGCACAGCGGAATACGCTTGAGCTTTCCGTCTACAACGCGAACAAGGGAGCCTATGAGTTTTATCTGCGTCAGGGGTTCAATGTTGTTGAGGAGCGCCTTGACGCGCATACCGGGCACCCAGAGGTGCTGATGGAGTGGCAGGCGCAATAAACGCGTCGTAGCTCTTGAGAAAAACAGCGGTCCTTCTGCCTCCCCCCACAATTGACCGAATGGGCGAACCAACTTACAACCGGGGAACTTTACTAACCCGCGTGCACGTGCCGCGCCTTTGATTTTGGAAAGAAATGTCCCACAACAGCTTCGGAACCCTTTTCCGCTTTACCACCTGGGGCGAGAGCCATGGCCCGGCATTGGGCTGTGTGATTGATGGCTGCCCTCCAATGCTTGCCATTTCTGCCGAGGAAATTCAGCAGTATCTGGATCAACGCAAGCCGGGACAGTCCAAGTATACAACTCAGCGCCGCGAGCCGGATCAGGTAAAGATTCTTTCCGGCACAATGGAAGACGAAGACGGCGTTCTGCGAACGACCGGAACGCCAATCTCATTGATGATCGAGAACACCGATCAGCGCTCCAAGGACTATTCCGAAATCAAGGAGAGGTATCGCCCCGGTCACGCGGACTATACCTATGACGCTAAGTACGGCATTCGCGACTATCGTGGAGGCGGGCGCTCTTCGGCGCGGGAAACCGCAGCCCGTGTTGCTGCAGGGGCAGTGGCACGAAAGGTCATTCCGGGGGTCACCATTCGTGCAGCGCTCGTGCAAATGGGGCCGCACAAAATCAACCGGGACAATTGGGATTGGAGTGAGGTGCACAATAACCCGTTCTTCTGCCCAGACAAGGAAGCCGCGGCTTTCTATGCGGAGTACCTGGATGGCATTCGAAAAGCGGGTTCATCCGTTGGCGCTGTCATCGAAGTCATTGCAGAAGGGGTGCCTGTAGGCCTCGGCGCGCCAGTCTATGGCAAGCTGGATCAGGATATCGCCTCGGCCATGATGTCCATCAATGCGGTGAAAGGTGTTGAGATTGGCAACGGCTTTGAAGCTGCGACCCTGACCGGCGAGGAAAATGCCGATGAGATGCGCATGGGCGCAGATGGTCAGCCGGAATTCCTGTCCAACCATGCAGGCGGAGTGCTGGGCGGCATCTCAAGCGGGGCACCTGTGGTGGCGCGTTTCGCGATCAAGCCCACATCCTCCATCCTGACACCGCGCAAATCAATTACCCGTTCAGGCGATGAGGTGGATGTGATGACAAAGGGCCGTCATGATCCATGCGTTGGTATCCGAGCGGTTCCCGTGGGAGAGGCCATGATGGCGCTGGTGCTTGCGGATCACTTTCTGCGTCACCGCGGCCAGGTTGGCTGAGCCCAGACATTGCGCGTAACGATCGGAGGTCACAGCTTTTGAGCTGTGGCCTTTTTGCATTTCGGGGGCTCACTATCAGACAATCGACTGAAGTGCGAAATCAGACCTTGATTTTTAATGGGAAGCAGACCACCTTTCAGTCACACTGAAAAGATCTCTGAATCTTCCCTCAACTGAAATCGCAGGAAACCCATGCGTCTCGACAAGTGGCTCGCACAGAACTCAGAAAGCCGAAGCGCCTTCGCACGCCGGGCAGGGCTTTCCCCCGCCTCAGTTACAGCTTTGTGCAACGATCCTTGTGTTTGGGTCTCCCGCGAAATGGCTCAAAAGATTGCCGAAGCAACCGGTGGGGAAGTGACCCCCAACGATTTCTTGGGCCTTAAAGAAACCAAGGAGTATGCTGTGTCCCAGACCCGTGTCGCTGAAGCGCTGCGCGCCTTTGAAAACGGTGAGATGGTCGTTGTAACCGATGATGACGACCGCGAAAACGAAGGCGATCTGATTGTTGCTGCAAGCAAGATCACGCCGGAACAAATGGCTTTCATCATCCGCCATACCTCAGGCATTGTCTGCGCGCCGATGACCCGCGAAACCGCGTCTCGCCTTCGTCTGGACCCGATGGTAAGCAACAACGATGCGCCACTGGCGACCGCTTTCACCGTTTCCGTGGACTATGGGCCGGGCCTGACCACAGGCATCTCCGCTGAAGAGCGCTGCAGCACCGTTCGTGCGTTGGCAAACCCGAACGCGGGCGCAGCTGACTTTGTCCGGCCGGGCCACGTTTTCCCCCTTATCGCAAAAGACGGCGGCGTACTGATCCGGTCTGGCCATACGGAAGCGGCTGTTGATCTGTGCAAGCTGACTGGCCTCCCGGAAGTTGGTGTCATTTCCGAGCTCGTCAACGACGATGGCACTGTAAAACGGGGGGACGCTGTTGCAGCTTTCGCTGAAGAGCATGGCTTGAAAATGGTCTCTGTTGCAGACCTCATCGCTTGGCGGCAGCGCAACGAGTCTTTCGTGACCCGCGGTGCGGAACAGCAGATTGCAACACCGCACGGGCCTGCCTACGCGATTTCTTTCAGCACGCCCTTTGACAAGATGGATCACCTTGCCATTATCTATGGCGACATTCGGGATGGCCGTAGCGTTCCAGTTCGCCTGCAGCGTGAAGCTGTTGTTGATGACGTTTTTGGCACCAGCAAGTCTCTCTCCAATGTGATGAAGGACTTCGCTGAGCGCGGTCGCGGGGTTATTGTGTACCTGCGTGAAGGTGGTGTTGGGGTGGCTCAACGTGCTGAGCGCGCGCGTGAAGGACTGGAAGCGGCAGAAGAAGAGCAGCATCAGTCCGCTCAAAGCCGTGAGCAAGGGTGGCGTGAGATTGGTCTTGGCGCACAGATCCTCAAAGACCTTGGCGTCACCTCAATTCGTGTGATCGCCAGCCGCGAACGCCACTACGTCGGCCTTGAAGGCTTCGGTATTGAAATTGAAGGCACGGAGATCGCCGGAGACTGATCGGTGCTCCCAACCTCGGAGTGACCTGACCCTTGGTACAGACGAATTTCTCAGACCCGTGGGATGACGCTGCAAATCCGCAACCTGAAAGCTTTGCAACTGGCTATTCTCGTGGGGCTGGGGAAGGGCTCGTCTATGGTGGGGGCGCTGTTGCGCTTGGCGCCATACTTTTTTCTGTTTTTGGGTATCCGCTTGCCGCGCTTCTTGCAATTGGTGCGGCAGCGGTTGCCATCTGGTTCTATCCAACCGTTCTTAAAGAGCCGCAGATAGGTGGCCGCAGCGATGGCCTGTTTGTCGACGGTATTGGCTTTATTGACTGGGCTAGCATCACCGAGATGTCTTTGCATACGACCGCGGTGCGATCTATCCTTCTGACAAAGCTTCATATTCGGCTAAACACTGACCTGCAAAAGGCTGTTTCAAAGCCTCAGAAGCTGCCGTTCTGGCGCATGGTGATGATGAAAAACTGGGTGCTGAAGCAAGATGAAGACGGTATGCAGACCATCATCGTGAATATGCACACATTGCGCATGCCGGCCGAGCAAGTTCTTTCCCGTTTAAGGCGCTTCCGGTCCGCTTGACGTGCTCAAGTTGCAACACTGTGATATTTTTGTGTTTGCCGTCACCGTTTTGGCGATATTTCAGGTAATCTTGGGAACATGTGGACGTTCTGTTAAAACTAGAGGGCTTACGCTTCGTTATGTAGGCCAATAAAAACGGTGATATCGCGATGCACATGAGCCAATCGAGCACGGCGCCGGACCACCATCGGCTTTCTTCACTGGACAAAACGTGGGACGACGACGATCAGTTCCTTCTAGGCTTTGCGAGCCGGACGGGATCAAGCGCCCTTCAGATCGCATGTGGAACTGGGGCCTTGGCTCATGAGTTGAGCAAGAATGGTGTTGAGGTTGTGGGCGTTGACCGCAATCCACGCAAGATAGCCCAGGCCATCAAGCGAACGAGAGCCGTGACATGGGTGGGTGCAGACGCACGAACCATAAGGCTCAACAGGCGTTTTGATACAGTTGTCATCAGTGGAAACGCCTTTCACGCCTTCACCACGGACACAGATCAGGTTCTTCTATTGGAAACGGTCACCGAGCACTTGAAAAGCGGTGGCCGTTTTGCTTTTGGGATGCAAAATCCATCAGCACGGCCTTGGGAGAGCTGGCCGCAGCATGAACGGCCCATGCGGGTCCGCAGCGCAGATGGCGAAGATGTTGCCTTCTGGCAGGACTTTGACGGGCCCGACACAAATGGCTTGGTGTCCATGAAGACCCACTACGACAGCCACGGCGAACGATGCTCATTGAACAAGCAGCGCCGCTTCGTCCCAAAAGATCACTTGGTGAACCTTTTTAAGGCTGTCGATTTGGAGCCCGCTGCCTGGTATGGCGACTGGTCCGGTGCGGAGGCGGCCGAAGGCAGCCCGTACATCATTGTAACGGGCCGCAAGTATTAAGCAGGGCCTTAGATGC
The DNA here is from genome assembly GCF_033843645.1 of Nesiotobacter zosterae. NCBI lineage: Bacteria > Pseudomonadati > Pseudomonadota > Alphaproteobacteria > Hyphomicrobiales > Stappiaceae > Nesiotobacter > Nesiotobacter zosterae. Next base: position 281,559 of record NZ_JAWXVZ010000003.1, read on the forward strand.
CTTCAACGATAACGAGGGTGCAGTCAGCATTCGCGTTGCGGATGGCTTTAACTGGCGCGTATTCCGGTGAGTTGGCAAAAGTTTCTGCCGCTTCCATCGTTGGAAATTCCAGCACAACGATACGGGATGGTGACCAGAGTTCCTCTTCCAGAACTTTCATCTTGCCACCCCTTGCCCGGTAAATGGCACCGTACTTCTCTGCAATCGGGCGCGCCAACGCCTTGTACTCTTCGTAGGCTTCTGGGTCGGTAATTTTTGTGTCGACAATAATGTAGGCAGACAACGCAGTTCCCTCATTTGGTTCTCAAGTTCAGCTTCAAATACTAGTCAATCAGAGGTCGCTGTCTTCGCCTTTTTTCATCAGCTTCTTGAAGTAGCGGGGGCGTGTACGCAGGAGAATGCGCCGAAACCTGCCAGTGCTGCGGTCTTCAATCCATGAAATGGATCGGTTCAATTTATTGTGTGTGCGCCGACGATGGCGTAGCCACCGCGCGGCACCACGACTGGTTGCAATAAGCAACACAAAGCCGAGCACTAAAAGAGGCAGTCCGGTTGGAATGGGAAGCCATACGGTCAGAAGCCCAAGGGTGATGCACAGGAATGCCCCGAACCAATAGAACCACTTGATCAACTTAAAAAATCCAATTAGCCGCTTGAGCGGCTGACGCTAGGGCGATGCTGTGAATTTAGTGTTACAGCCTCACCCATTTCCCCCGCATTTTCCAAGTTCGATCAGGTTTTGGTAAACCTGTTGATGCGCGAGACAAATGCGAGGTCAGTGGCCGCCAGCGTCAAGCCTTCAGTGCCAAACAACCCTTCGATGTCTTCCCGTGCATAGGTTGAAAAGTAAGGCTCATGAAACAGCACAGGGAAGGCTTCCAGCGCACCGTCGTACTCGGGCTTGTCACCAATCAACAAACTGTCCATGAAGATAAACTGCCCGCCTGACTTGAGAACGCGTCCTATCTCGGCAGCTACCTGTCTGCGCGTCTTGGGCGGCAGCTCATGAAACAGATAGACGCAGCTTATCAAATCTAGACTGTTCGACGCAAAAGGGAGGCTTTCCGCGTTGGCGCAGACATAACTGGACCGTGTCGTCGCGCTGCGTTCTCGGGCGACGCGAAGATACTCCTCGGAAAGGTCAATTCCGGTGCCGCGCAAGCCGGGAAATGCCCGAGTTGCGGGGTTGAGCAAACCGCCCGTGCCACAGGCTATATCCAGATAGGAAACTTCTCGCCGATCCTTATTCAGAAGGGCCTGTGCCATCTGCGCTAGCGCCAGCCGTCGCATGACAGCTGTGGTGCCCTTGAACAGAACATCAACTTGGAAATCGTAGATACGGGCAGAATCTTCGCTCAGCCACCCATCTGTTTGATAGTGGAAGTTCTGCCGGTAATAGCGTGGCAGTTGGCGCGAGGTTCCTGAGACTTCCTGATGGCGGCCTTCTGCTCGCCGTGAGGCGACCTTGGGCACATCCGCAAGGAACCGGCGACCGGTGGAAAGCAGCTCACCGATATCCTTGTAAGGCCCACGTTGCATTGGATAGATGCCGCGTTCCATATTGCGAAAGTCCCGGTCGAAGACTTCCATAATGTCCGCAAACATTTTCTGGCGGTCAGGGAACGGGCCTTTGGGACGCGCCTTGCCCTCTGGAGCGATAGGGTACTTGCGTGCAATACGGCCCATGGCGCGCTCGTAAAGTGCGTAGAACGCAACCCGCGCCCCTTGCTCCATCAGGTATCCAGACTTGCGAGCAATTACCAGGGGCGACGGTCGGGCCATTTTGCTTCTCCTCAGTCAGCACGCTCCAATTGGGCGACAACCTCAATATGGGGCGAGTAGAGGAACTGGTCTATAGGCGTGACACGTTTCAGTACGTAGCCGCCGTCCAACAGTTCTCTCAGATCGCGGGCCAGCGTCGCCGGGTTGCACGAGACCGCAACAACACGCTTGACCGGAGAGTTTGCAAGTTCCTTGGCCTGTGCCTGGGCTCCGGCTCGAGGGGGGTCAAATACCACCGCGTCATAGCCCTTGCCGAAGTTGTCCATCTCTTTGGCGTTGAGGGGACGGCGGAACAGGTCGCGCCGCTCCGTCGTGACCTGCTTCAGACCCTTGGCGACCCGCCGGGCAGTGTCCAGCGCCTTGAGTGCAGGTGCATCACTCTCTGCTGCGTGGACAGAAGCAACCTTGGCAATACGAAATGTGAAGGTGCCTGTTCCAGAGAAAAGGTCCGCAACGCGTTTTGCCTTTCCGATGCCTTCCATGACAAGTTCGGCCATGACGTTTTCTGCATGCTTGGTAGCTTGAAGGAACCCGCCTGAAGGACCGGTCACCATGGTGCCGCCCATGTCGAGCTGAGGTGGTTTGATCTCCAAGATGGTTTCACCATCCGCCGTCAGCCGGGCAAAGCCGTATTCCATGGTCGCTTGGGAAAGGGCCAGAAAATGCTTCTCTGCGTTCTTTCCAAGGCCTTGAATTGCAACATCAAGTCCGTTTAGCGTGGCTGTCACCGTGAACTTCAAGTCCCCCTTGCGCGGCATTACTTCGCTGGCGAGACGGCGCAGCTTGGGTAGCGCAGACACTATCTCAGGCACAAGAACGGGACATTCTTCTACGTCCACCAGGCGATGAGACTTTGCCTCATGGTACCCCAGAAGCACCTTGTGGCCGGCGCGTACAGCGGTAAAGACAGCACGGCGACGGCTTTGGGGTGCGCAGCTGACAACGGGGTCCACCGCCACCTCGATGCCACGCGCCTTGAGCGCATCGACGACCAAGTTCCGCTTGAAGTCGCTATAACCCTCCGCTGACATATGCTGGAGGGTACAGCCACCACAGGAGCCGTAGTGCTTGCAGATCGGCTCGGCGCGCTCGGGGCTGGCAGTTGTCACTTCGACCAGCTCGGCGCGATCCCCCTTGAGCCTAACCGTAATGGTTTCCCCGGGCAGCGCACCAGAAACGAAGATTTGCTCACCGTTCAGGTTTGCCACGCCATCGCCCTTGTGAGCCAGACGGTCAATGGTAAGGCTCTGAAGCTCAGGTGCACTCATGAGGGCTCTCTCTATTAGAAATTATTATGTCACGGGCTTCTCTAGCAGACTTTAGCGGTCTTTGCAGGCCGCGAGCAGAAATTCCCTGTTTCCGTCTCCCCCTAGAATGGGCGAGGGGATCATGCCCATTACACGCCAGCCCGGCTGTTCCTCGAACCAGGTGTAGAGGTCTTCGGCTACGCGCGTTCCAATCTCAGGCTTTACGATGCCACCCTTGCCGATCGCCTCACGGCCCGCTTCGAACTGAGGCTTGATCAGGAACACGCCTTGCGTACCAGCCTTTGCAAGCTCCAAAGCGGGAGGCAAAGCAAGTCGCAGTGATATAAAGCTGATGTCGCTCACGAGGAAAGTCGGGCTTTGGTTCTCAAGGTCTGCCAGAGTAAGGATGCGTGCGTTGACACCGTCGCGCTGGTTCACCCGTGGATCTGCAGCAAGTGAGGCATGCAGTTGGTCATGCCCAACGTCGATGGCATGGACCCGCCGCGCGCCCTGTTCCAACAGAACCTGTGTGAAGCCGCCCGTGGAAGCCCCCAGATCGACGCAGATCTGATCCTTGGGCGACAGCTCAAAAATCTTGAGCCCTTCCTTGAGCTTCAAGGCAGATCGAGAAACATAAGTCTGAGCAGGGTCATTGATTACCACCAGACAGCCTTCAGCCACGTTCTGAGAAGGCTTTTTGGCAGGGTGTCCGTCAACCTCAATTGTGCCACGCAAAATGGCATCTCGAGCGCGGGCACGTGTTTCAAACTGTCCCCGCTCCACCAGATATTGGTCCAGGCGCATTGTTTATTGTTGTCCTTGGCTCAGGCCATAAAACACAGTCATGTTGCCTTTGGTGGCAACTATTGGCGCATCAATACGTGATGGAGTGCCGCTGCACCAGAACCCAAGCCGGGAAATCCAGCGTTTTGGTGTGCAAGCCATGGGTTAGGTATCCAGACCCCGGTCAATTGAGAGGTTTGGGGCCTGACTTTTAGAGCCATACCTGACAACCGCGCTCTTTAGGTGAGCTGCTGTTTAGCCTTGCTCAATCAGTTTGCGAATCTTTTCGACGGCTGCGTTGTGGGGTTCGCCATAGCTGATTGTGCCAAGAAACTCCTGCGCTGGGTTCATCATGTAAACGCCCGCAGTGTGGTCCATGGTGTAATCGCCATCGTCCAATTCAACCCGGCGCGCATACACCCGATAAGATTTCACCACTTCAGCAATCTGTTCAGGTGTACCTGTGAGCGGGGTGATCCGGCTGTCAAATGCAGAGACATAATCGGACATGACCTCAGGTGTGTCGCGTTCCGGGTCAACGCTGACGAAAACATAGTTCAGCTTGTCTGCTTCCGCACCCAGCTCCTCAATCCAGCCCTGCATTTCAAAGAGGGTGGTTGGACACACATCCGGGCAATATGTGAAGCCAAAGAACATGAGCGACGGTTTGCCCTTCAGGTCTTCCTGCGTGACGGTTTTTCCTTCGCCGTTCACAAGCGTAAAGGGGCCACCAATGTTGGCGACCGGTGCCATGGGAATTGTGCTGTCAGAGCGCCAACTGATCAGGGAAACAGCGGCGACCGCAAAGGCGAGGGCAGCGACTGCTGCCCAAGCTGTGTAACGGATAATCCGAGACGTTTTCATGGCGACCTCAATGAGTTGAATGGTGCTTCATGGCAGACTTGGAGCCCATTTTGTGAACAGGCATCTGAACGTCAACCGGGCCGCCCGGTTCAAACATGAGCGTTACCGATACCGTTTCACCCTCGGTGAATGCTTCATGAATACCCATGAACATCACGTGGTAGCCGCCGGGTTTCAGCTCCAGTGTTTCGCCTGGAGCGATGGAGAGGCCATCTTTCATTTCCCGCATCTTCATGATGCCGTCAGTAACCGCCATTTCGTGAATTTCGGTACGCTTGGCCACATCGGAAGCTGCGCTCTTGAGCACGACGGCTTGGGAACCGTCATTTGCAATGGTCAGAAAGCCGCCACCAGCTTTTGCCTTTGGAGGGGTGGCGCGGGTCCAAGCGTTGGAGATGGATACCTCGCCTAGCTTGATATCATGGGCCTGTGCAAACGACAGAGGTGAAAGTGCGAGCGCCAGCGCAATGCCAGCGGTTTTCAGGTTCAACATGGTCTTTTCCTTGAGTGTTTGATCTGGTCGTTGGTCTAAGGAGATCAAACAGCCAAAGGTGGGCCACGAATGCTGAAGTGGGAAAACGGCTTCTCAAAGGTGCTGTGGTTCTGTGGTGGCGCTAGCGTTCCAGCAACTTTAACCGCACCAGCTTGAACGACAGGAAGGTCGCTGAGATGCGTGAAGAGCTTGCTCGCGGTGTTTTGCGCGCACAAGACGCCGCACAGACATAAATCTGCTGTGGGCTCCTGATCAGAAACAGGCGTTTGTGCTGAATATCCGGAAGGGGCACATAGGTGCCCCAGACCGGCAAGAGCTGGGTCGGATGCGCTTATGACCCCGAGAGACAACAGCAACACGCGTGCTGCGAGAGCCAGCCCCGCCAGTATCGCGAGAGGCTTGCGCTCAAGTCGCAGTTGTTGCAGGAAACCCGGAGTCCTCACCATGGTGGTGATATAAGCAATTTTGGCTAGGCCTGTCCATCTTCCTTTTGTTCAACAGGGGTGAACTCCTGCTCAGGATTATGGAAGTCCTGAACAAAGTACTCGCCCTCTTCTTCGGTGGAAATGGACATGGCTTCATCGGCTGCCAACGCATCCTCGCCGTCATAGGCGGGGAATTCTTCCGGCGCGATAACGTTGTCGGCTTCAGGGTCAAGCGGTTCTGGTGTGATGGTGGCACCAACGTTTGCAGTCGACGTGAACTCGAAGTCTGTTTTGTCGGCTTCTTCCACGGCTGGACGCACAAACAGGCGGCTCACCACGTAAAGCACCAGCACCACCTCTACAACGGCAACCCAAACGAAAAGGCCGCCGGGGCCGATGGAAACCATCAAGGCGGAGGCGGCAATAGGGCCCACGATTGAGCCCACGCCATAAGCCATCAAAATGCCGGAGGAGGTCTGCACGTACTCGTCTGCTGCCGTATGGTCGAATGCGTGGGCAACGATAACGGCATAAATTGGCTGAGTGGCCATGCCGAGCAAGATGAAAACCACCATGGTGATGGCGAAGGCAGGGCTCGGAATGAAGAACAGCATTGCCGCGGTCACCGCAGAGGCAATGCCAAGACCAACAATCACCAAGCGGCGGTCGACCTTGTCTGAAAGACGTCCCACTGGCCACTGGATGACTGCGCCGCCAACAACTACGGCTGCGGCGAGGTAAGCTACTTGGCTGGTTCCAAACTGCATTTGAGACGCGTAGAGCGGTACCAGCGTCCAGACGGAGGAGTTGGCAAGACCGATCAACAAACACCCGAACAGCGCAATCGCGGAGGTGTTGTAGAGCTTGATGGGGTTAAAGCTGACGACTGCGAGCGGTGCGGGCTGGGTCGCGTTGGTCATGGCGACAGGCACCACGGCCATGCTCACCAGCACCGAGGCAACAGCAAAGGGCGCAAAGGTTGCGATATCGAAGCCGATCATGCTCAGCTGGCCGACAATAACCGCCAGGAAGGTGAGCACAACATAGATCGACATCACCGCGCCACGGTTCTCGTTGCTTGTCCGTTCATTCAGCCAGCTCTCGACGACAAGGTTCATACCAGCAAAGCAAAAGCCGGTCAGGCAACGGAAGGCAAACCACCAAACTGGATCAACGATCAGCGGATGCAGCAGGGCCGCGCCCGACATGATGGAAACAAGGGCCGTAAACGTGCGAATGTGCCCCGCCCGCATGATGAAAGTGTGAGAGTAAAAACAGGCAGCAACATAGCCGATGTAAAACGACGATGAGATCAGGCCGATCGAGAAGTCGCTGAAGGAAGCCAGTTCCGCGCGAAGTGGGATCAGGGTGGAACTCAAGCCATGTCCGGCAAGAATGAGGACCACTGAGATCAGCAATGCGCCGATCGGGACCAGTAGCTGCGCCATGGGCAAACTTTCAGGAACGTTAGTTCGTTTCAACTAAACAGGAGATGAGTATACTACGTCGGCGCATCGAGCCAGAAAGCTCGATGACAATCAAGTGCGGGATCGCATCGTGAAAGAGTTTATGCCAGTTTTGCAGAGCTTTCCTCAGAACGCCCCAAGGCCTCGAATACCTGTTTCATGATGCCTGCGGAAGTGAGCTGCGCATCTGCGTACATGATCTCTGGCTTGTTGTGGTCTTGATAGGTGTCTGGCAGCGTCATGCAGCGCACTTTGAGGCCACGATCCAGCAAGCCTGCGTTCACCAACGACTGCGCCACATGGCTGCCGAAACCGCCAATAGAGCCTTCTTCAATCGTAATCAGGACATCGTGGTTGGTGGCAAGCTGGCGCAGAAGGTCAACATCCAGGGGCTTTGCAAAGCGTGCATCTGCAACAGTTGTGCTCAAGCCTGCTGCATCGAGGTTCTCGGCGGCGTCCAAACATTCTTGCAAGCGCGTGCCGAATGAGAGGAGGGCTACGCGGGTTCCTTCCTTGACGATGCGACCTTTGCCAATTTCAAGCACGGTGCCGCGGTCTGGCAGTTCCATGCCGACGCCTTCGCCACGAGGATAGCGGAAGGAGATCGGCCCTTCGTCGTAAGCAGCTGCGGTTGCCACCATATGCATGAGTTCGGTTTCATCGCTTGCAGCCATCACCACAAAACCGGGCAGGCAGCTCAAGTAGGCTGTGTCGAAAGACCCCGCATGGGTCGCGCCATCGGCACCAACAAGACCAGCGCGATCAATTGGGAAACGGACCGGTAGCTTTTGAATGGCCACATCATGGACCACTTGATCATAGGCGCGTTGCAAGAACGTAGAGTAGATCGCACAAAACGGCTTGTACCCTTCCGTGGCAAGGCCTGCAGCAAAAGTCACTGCATGTTGCTCGGCAATTCCGACATCAAAAGTCCGTTTCGGAAACGCTTGGCCAAACAGGTCCATGCCAGTTCCATCTGGCATTGCGGCTGTGATGCCGACGATCTTGTCATCGCGTTTGGCTTCTTCAATGAGGCTTTGCGCGAACACCTTGGTGTAGCTGGGCGCGTTCGCCTTTGGCTTGGACTGCTTGCCGGTGACCACATCGAACTTAGCAACGGCATGATATTTGTTGCTCGCGCTTTCTGCGGGCAGGTAGCCTTTGCCTTTCTGGGTGACAACGTGCACCAGAATGGGTCCATCTTGCGCATCACGCACGTTCTTCAGGATCGGTAGCAGATGATCCAGATTGTGGCCGTCAACTGGACCAACGTAATAGAAGCCAAGCTCTTCAAACAGGGTTCCACCCGCCAGGAAGCCGCGAGCATATTCTTCAGCCAGAGCGGCCTTTTCCTGAAGCGGCTTTGGCAGTGCGCGTGCCAGATTTTTGGCTACATCGCGGATAGAGGTGTAGGTCTTCCCGGACACGAGGCGTGCGAGGGAAGCCGACAGGGCACCGGTTGGTGGAGCAATCGACATGTCGTTGTCGTTCAAGATCACGATCAAGCGGCTCTTCAACGCTCCGGCGTTGTTCATGGCTTCATAGGCCATGCCAGCGGACATCGCACCATCGCCAATGACAGCGATCACGTTGTTGTCGTCTCCGGACAAGTCTCGCGCCACAGCCATGCCGAGCCCGGCAGAGATAGACGTTGAGGAGTGTCCTGCGCCAAACGGATCGTATTCGCTTTCTGCGCGCTTGGTGAATCCAGACAGGCCGCCAGCCTGGCGCAGTGTGCGTATCCGGTCACGGCGTTCCGTTAAAATCTTGTGGGGATAGCACTGGTGACCCACGTCCCAGATCAAGCGATCTTTCGGCGTATCGAAGATGTAGTGAAGGGCGAGCGTCAGCTCAACAACACCCAAGCCGGCGCCCAGGTGACCACCGGTCACCGAAACTGCGTCGATCAACTCACCTCTCAGCTCGTCCGCGAGATCCCGCAGTTTGTTTTCGGGAATGTGCTTCAGATCAGCTGGACTGGAGATGCTGTCGAGCAAAGGAAATTTCATTCTTGTCACCGGTACTTGAGTCTTTATTGATGCCCGTCTTCGACCTCCACGCTTACAATAGTCGTTTAACGCAGGCAATTATTAGATAGGTTCACGCACTCAAGTTAGGCAAGGGGCGGTGAAATATTGGTCAATTTGGTTAGATTACTTAAATTTTGGGAGTTCTATCGGAAATTGCGGAGATCTCACCCCGTAGGGTGATGCATTTTGTCGTAAAACCGCTTATCCCATTCTCCGTGGTCGATGGGGCCACGTGCACAGTGATCGACTTAGGGCCGTGTTTTTACGCGGCCCTCTTTTTTGTCTAGGCCCCAGAAACCATGCTTTCCAGCATTTCATTTCACTAGAGCACTATCAATAACATACCCGTATACGTGAATCGTTTACGTGGGTTATATGATTAATTTATGAATGAATGCCGTTATAGCTGAATCGTTGTTATCTATTTCTTTGGTCGGCCAATTTAAGTCTTGTGCTCCAGTCCCCTAAGCGGGTGCAGCTCAAAGTTGTTGACCTGTAGCTAGCATGCAAATTTCGTGGGGATATATTAGGAATCGATTCTTCTGGGTGCGATATGGCCCGCGATCTTGCACGGTGAATCAAAAAACCCGCCGAAGCGGGTTTGATAATTTTCAGGGCACGTCGCCAGACTACTCGCCCAATGGCTCAGCGCCAGCGGCCTTTCCGGCCGTATCAAGTTGGATTTTTTCTACACGCGCCTCGGCAGCTTTGAGGAGTTTGTCGCAGTGCTTGCGCAAAGCTTCGCCGCGCGTATAAAGCTCGATGCTCTTTTCCAGAGGCACGTTACCCTGTTCCAAGTCGCGAACGATTGTTTCGAGCTGCGCCAGAGCTGTTTCGAAAGACAAAGCCTCAACAGAGGTCTGTTCGTTTTCGTCTGTCGTCACGTATTCTCTTTCCGATTTTTATTGCCACAAGTGATGTCAGCCCGAGTCAAACTCTCACTGGTTCATCAAAGTCATTACATGCGCAGCGACAGACCGCGCAAGACCTTCAAGATCATAACCGCCTTCCAGCAGCGACACAACGCGCCGCTCGCAGTGTTTGTCGGCAATGTCCATCAGGACTTGGGTGGCCCAGGCAAAATCAACCTCTTTCAAACGCAGGCCGCCCAGCGGGTCCCGTTCATGGGCGTCAAAGCCTGCGGATATGACGATAAGGTCAGGTTCAAACGCCCGAATTTTGGGAAGAATGACAGAATTCATGGCATCTCGGAACTCGTCACTGCCCATACCCTCTGTCATTGGCGCGTTGACAATCGTTTCATGCTCACCGCACTCGGTCTTGTGCCCGGTGCCGGGGTAGAGTGGCATCTGGTGAGTTGAGGTATACATGACCGTGGGGTCGTCCCAGAAGATTTCCTGTGTACCGTTGCCGTGGTGCACGTCGAAGTCCATGATGGCGACTCGTTCCGCCCCATGTTCCTGTTGGGCATGGCGCGCTGCAATGGCTGCATTGTTAAAGTAACAAAAGCCCATGGCGCGTGCGCGCTCGGCGTGATGCCCCGGTGGCCGTATGCTGGCAAAGGCGTTCACAACCTTGCCGGTCATCACCTCATTCACCGCTTGGCAGGAGGCTCCAACGCCGCGCATAGCCGCTTCCCATGTGCCGGGCGACATGGTGGTATCATGATCGATATGCACGAGGCCTTCATCTGGGGAGAGCGTGTGCAGCCGATTGATAAAGGCAGAAGGGTGTACCCTTGCTGCGTCAATAAAACGGCCAATGGGCGCGAGATCGCGCTCTAGTGTTTGAAAGCGTTCATTTTCCAAAATGCGGTCAATGGCACGCAGGCGGTCTGGGCGTTCTGGATGCCCAATGGGCGTCAGATGCTCCAGAAAACTCGGATGATGCAGATAAAGTGTAGACAATAGACCTGTCCAAGAAGCATGGCTTAAGTATTGTCCTTAGAAGCACCAGAGTGTCACCAATCTGTCAACTCCAGATCAGCTGGATTAGAGCCAGTCTAGACCAATTGCCGAGAGGGCTTTGCAAAACAAAACCCTACGTCTTCCGTATGATAACGCTAGGAAAGAAAGTGCCGGGACGTGTAGTACGCACACCGCCCCGGGCCAAGGTGCGAGCATGCCTTCATGCTCGTGGGGGAGGTCCGCAGCATCGCTCACTTCATGTATTTAATGGTAAACAACAAAGGTTAACTTGGGAACCGCTGAGAAGGTCTTAAGTCAAACTATCGTGCGTGATCTAAGGTTATTTGCGTATTTTTGGGATGAGTGTTGCCTGATTGCAATAGTTCTGATCAGCAATTACAATTTTATCTATTGCTATTTGTTGGGATGTTTCTTGCAGGTTGTGGAGTTGTTCATGTCCGCGGCGCTGCAGCGCGACTGAGCCGGTCGTTGATTGCTTCCCCGAGCCCCTCTTCTGGCACGGGGACGACGGCTATTCCCACAGTTGTTGCTTTGTCCGCTTCCCGCAGAGCGATGAACAAGCGACTTGCCGCTTCAGTTAGCGAGCCCTCAGTGCTTAGATTGATGACCGCCGCTGCCTTGTCCTGACCGGCCAACTGTGCTGAGCCGAAGTTGATCAATGCTTCCCCTTCATGCACTTCGCTGGCATTCAGGCGCACATAGCCCCGTGGGGCGTAGTGGGATGTCAGCATGCCGGGCGCTGCTGGGGCGCTATCATCTGTACCAGCCCGCACCAACTTCTTGCCCAGCACCTTCTCAACGTCTTCGCGTGCAATGCCGCCGGGGCGCAGCAGGGTTGGCTGTTCCCCGATCAGGGAGATGATGGTGCTCTCAACCCCAACTGTGGTTGCGCCAGCATCGATAATGAATGCAAGGTGCGCCTCAAGGTCGTTGATCACGTCGTCGGCTGTCGTGCCGCTTATGCGACCGGAGAGGTTAGCGCTTGGAGCGGCCAGAGGGCAGCCGGTGGCTCGGGCAAGCGCCTGCATGATCGGTGCATTGGGAACGCGGATGGCAATGCTGTCGAGACCCGCTGTGGCGAGTGTGCTTACATTGGATGTTTCGCGGCGCGGCAACACAAGGGTGAGTGGTCCCGGCCAAAAGGCAGCTGCCAGTTTCTCAGCATCCTCATTGAAGACACCGTGCAAACGTGCAGCCTCTACACTTTCCACGTGCGAGATGAGCGGATTGAACTGAGGGCGTCCCTTCGCCTCATAAATGCCAGCACAAGCCAGTCCATTGGTAGCATCTGCGGCAAGGCCGTAAACGGTTTCGGTAGGCACCGCGACCAGTTGCCCAGCCTTTAATGCCTCGCAAACACGAGCAAATCTCTCATCCTTTTCAAAATCAAGGTTTGAGGGTGCCAGCCGCCAGCGTTCCATACTCTAATCCGTAGTTCGACCAATGTAGAGGTGTATCTGCCCCAGCGGAAAGCTTGACGATAAGGTTAAGCGTACTAATGTCCGAGGCAACACGAGTTAACTGCGGCGTTTTGGGGGGCAAATTGCTTTTCGTCAAGCCGCTGTTCGGGAGGATGACAAAATGTATCGCGCACCAGTTAATGAAATTGCTTTTACCCTTAGAGAAGTGACCGGCCTCAAGCAGCTTCAGGGCATGCCGGGAAATGAAGAGCTGACGGATGATCTGGTGGACGCAATTCTTTCTGAAGCAGCCAAGTTTGCAGAGGAAGAGATCGCGCCATTGAACCGCAAAGGCGACCTGGATGGTGCCAAGCTGGTAGATGGGTGGGTGAAAACCACGCCAGGCTGGAAAGAGTGTTACACCAACTGGTATCAGGGCGGCTGGAACTCGCTGACGGGTTCGCCTGAGTTCGGCGGGCAGGGTCTGCCCAACATGCTTCATGTGGCTGTGATGGAGATGTGGAACTCCGGCAGCATGGCCTTTACGCTCGGCCCGACCCTGACAATCGGGGCGGTGGAGGCGATTGAAGCCCATGGCTCCGATTACCTCAAGTCCACCTACCTGCCAAAACTGATTTCAGGTGAGTGGACCGGCACGATGAACCTTACTGAGCCTCAGGCGGGGTCCGATCTTAGTGCGCTGCGCTCGCGGGCAGAGCCTCAAGGGGATGGCACCTACAAGATCTTTGGCCAAAAGATCTACATCACCTATGGCGACCACGACATGACCGACAACATCGTTCATCTTGTGTTGGCGCGCCTTCCGGATGCGCCTGCAGGCACACGCGGCATCTCTTTGTTTGTGGTGCCGAAGTACATGGTCAACGAAGATGGCTCGCTTGGAGAGCTGAATGACGTCCGTGTAGCAGGTGTCGAGCACAAGCTCGGTATCCATGGCTCGCCAACTTGCACAATGGTTTATGGAGACGAGGGCGGCGCCATTGGCTACCTCGTTGGTGAAGAAAACCGCGGCCTTGCCTGCATGTTTACCATGATGAACAACGCCCGCCTCGCTGTTGGTGTGCAGGGCCTTGGCATTGCAGAGCTCGCCTTCCAGGAAGCGCTGGCCTATGCCCTTGAGCGTCGTCAAGGCAAGGCACCGGGCTCCACTGAGGAAGGCATGAGCCCGATTGCTGAGCTGCCGGACGTCAAGCGCATGCTTCTTTCCATGAAGTCCAAGGCACAAGTCGCCCGTGCTATCTGTTTCGCTTGTGCCCACGCCTTGGATATGGCGAAAGCGGCAACAGACCCAGAGCAGAAAAAGTTCTGGAGTGAGCGTGCTGGTCTGCTGACTCCAATCGCAAAGGGTTACTCCACCGATATCGGTGTAGATGTTGCCTCCATCGGCATTCAGGTGCACGGAGGCATGGGGTTTGTAGAAGAAACTGGTGCCGCCCAGCATCTCAGAGATGCGCGTATTGCACCAATCTATGAAGGGACCAACGGCATTCAGGCCATGGACCTCGTCATGCGCAAGTTGCCTCTGTCTGGCGGTGAGCACCTCAAGGCGTTTGTTGCAGAGCTGCGTGAGGTGGAAGCCGCCGTGAGCGCAGAAAACACCTCTGATCTCGGCCATACTGCTCGCAAGCTGAAGTCCGCAATTGATGACTTTGAAGCTGCAGCCTTTTGGCTTCTGGAGGCGCAAGGCGCGGGCAAAACCGGCGAAGCCCTTGCTGGTGCAACTCCGTTCCTGAAGCTTGCGGGCCTCACTCTGGGTGGTGCAATGCTCGCCAAGGGCGCAATTGCGTCTAAGGGGGAAGATGAACTTGCCCACAAACGTCGTGTACAGCTGGCACGTGCCTTCGCAGAGACAGAACTCGGTGAAACAGCAGGCCTGAAGGAAGCCGTGATTGAATCAGGCGAAGGCGTACTTTCGGTCAATATGGCGGAATTCGCTTAATCCTCGAAAGGGCTGCTACATGATTACCATCGAAATGAAGGGCGCGGTTCAGGTCATCCGGATGGACCGCGCTGAAAAGAAGAACGCAATCACCTCAGATATGTACAAGGGCATCACCGAGGCATTGAGCCGTGATGACGATACTGTCGGGTGTAATCTGATCTTGGGCGTTCCAGGGGCGTTCTCTTCTGGCAACGACATTGGCGACTTCATGAAGTTCGCAATGGGTGGCGAAGTTGGTGGCTGGGTAGCCGAGTTTCTCAAGGTTCTGCCGAACCTGCCAAAGCCGACAATTGCGGGCGTCGACGGCCTGGCCGTCGGTGTGGGAACCACAATGCTGATGCATTGTGACATGGTCGTTGCCTCTACTCAGGCCACTTTCAAAACGCCATTTGTCAATCTCGGTCTGGTGCCGGAAGCGGGTTCCACTTTGCTGGCTCCTGCGATCATGGGGCATCAGCGCGCGTTCGAGTTGCTGTGTCTTGGCGAAAAGTTCGACGCTGAGCGCGCACGTGAAGCGGGGCTCGTCAACAAGGTGGTCTCTCCAGAAGACCTCGAAACGGAAGCGCTGGAACTGGCAACGCGCATTTCGCAGATGCCTGCTGAGGCAATGAAGCTGTCACGCGATTTGGTGCGCGGCAACAGGGCACCTCTGGAAGCCCGAATTGCGGAAGAAATCGGCCTGTTCGGCGAGCGCTTGCGCTCGGAGGAAGCCAAGCAGGCGTTCATCGCGTTCATGCAGAAGTAGTCCTGCGCACTATTTTTTTAGGGAGGGGACAAATGTCCTTAAAAGGTAAAACACTTTTCATCACCGGCGCTTCTCGCGGCATCGGTTTGGCCATTGGTTTGAAGGCCGCTCAAGATGGTGCCAACGTCACCATCGCAGCCAAGACGGCGGAGCCACATCCAAAGCTAGAAGGCACCATCTACACCGCAGCAGAGCAAATCGAAAAGGCGGGCGGCAAGGCTCTGCCACTGGTAGTGGATGTGCGCGATGATGAGTCCGTCGCTGCAGCCATGGCGAAAACCGCTGAAACCTTTGGCGGCATCGATATTGTGGTCAACAACGCCAGCGCTATTAATCTGACCCCTGTTGAAGCGATTGACATGAAGCGCTTTGACCTCATGCACCAAATCAATACCCGTGGCACCCTTTTGTGCTCAAAGCTGGCGATCCCTTATCTGAAGAACTCGGATAACCCGCATATCTTGATGCTGTCACCGCCGCTCGACATGCAGGAAAAGTGGTTCAAGAACCACACCGCGTACTCCATAGCCAAATATGGCATGAGCCTTGTGGTTCTTGGTCTTGCCGGGGAACTGCGCCCCAAGGGCATTGCCGTCAATGCCTTGTGGCCGCGCACTTCCATCGCAACAGCTGCGGTCAACAACCTGCTCGGTGGCGATCAGATGATGCAGGCCAGCCGCACGCCGCAAATCATGGCGGACGCCGCCTATGAGATCTTCAACCGTTCCTCGAAAGAATGCTCAGGCAACTTCTTCATCGATGACAACCTGCTGGCTGACACCGGTGTTACTGATTTCGATCAGTACCGCGTCAACCCGGAGATGGATCTGTTCCAGGACTTCTTCGTACCAGATGACATTCCGGCACCCGCCTCGTTAAAGGCGGTCGTCAAGGACTAGCTCAAACTAAAAAGCCCGCCAACTCGGCGGGCTTTCTTTGGGGGCAGGACCGCGCCCTAATCGTATTCAGGGCCGCGCGCCTTGTAAGGTGCAACTTCCTTCCACGCCTTCATGAGCGTGTTGAGTTCGTCGTCCTGGCGCTCAGGCATCTTGATGCGCAAAGTGATGTAGATGTCACCACGTCCGCCGGACTTCTTCGGCAAACCCTTCTCACGAAGGCGCATCACCTTGCCGCCGCTGGCATACTCAGGAACGGTAAGATTTACGGCACCATCCAACGTCGGCACCTTCACCTTGGCACCAAGCACCGCTTCATAAAGGGCAATCGGCAAATCAACGCGCAGGTCATCGCCATCAACGGTGTAGATCGGGTGCTCCTCAAACCGGATTTCAACGAGTGCATCACCCGCAGGGCCACCGGGCTCGCTCGCAAAACCGAGGCCCTTAAGGCGGATCTTGTCACCTTCACGGGTGCCCGGAGGGATCTTGACCTCAACGGTCTTCTTGTTCGGCAGCTTGACGCGGGTCTTGCCGCTCTGGACCAGATCCTCCAAGGGAACACGGGTCACAATGCTTGCGTCCGCGCCGCGCTTTGCCTGACGCGCTTTGCCGCCTGCTGCGCCGGCTTGAGAGAAGTCACCAGCGCCTGCGCTGCCGCTCCATGCACTGCGCCGCCGGCCGCCGCCAAAACCGCCGAGAATGTCATTTAGAATGTCGTCGAAACCGCCGCCGCCGCCGCCGCGGGCCTGATCGAAGCGAAAGCCACCTCGAGGGTCGGCCGTTTCATTGTAGCCATGGAAGCCTTCAAAGCCACCGCTGTAGAAGCGCTGCTTGCCATCTGCATCAATCTCGCCACGATCAAACTGGGCGCGCTTTTCCGCGTCACCAAGGATCTCATAGGCTGAGTTTATTTCGGCAAACTTCTCCTGAGCCTTCGGATTGTCCTTGTTCTGGTCAGGATGATATTTTTTAGCCAGCTTTCGGAATGCGCTCTTGATGTCAGCAGCAGTTGCTTTCTTGTCGATACCGAGAACGGAATAGGGATCTCTCATAGGTCAGCCATCAGAACACAAGGGTTAAGTGTGCGTGCGCACATGTACACATGCCAGATTGTCAGGAGGCATTAGAGTACTACTCAATGTAGGAAGCAATGATTAGTTTCTCCAGAGGCCCGTCGCCAAACTGATGTATAGCCAGTTCGTTAAGAAAAGGCAGCCGTTTGCAGCTGGTTCGGGCGCTATCCCAGAGTATTAGCCTTGTCCGCCGCTGGAGAAGGGGGCAAGACGCACTATTTTCTGGTTGTTGGCACCGTCTGGGCAGGTTCGGCCATGATAGGCACGTACACCGCCCACGGTGTTGGCACTGGTGATGAAGTCGGCGCAGCCTGACATGCCTTCAACATCGATCTGGAAGATGGAGGTTATGGTGCCACTGTTGCCACTGCGCGGATTGTTCCAGGCGACGGGTTCTGCGGTGTAAACACCGTTTTCCTTCTCCTGCAGTGCCTCGGCGATTTTTAAGGTAATCAGATCCCGATCGGTGCCATCTATTGCTGCTTCCGGTTGGGCTTCGGTCGAAGAAAGTGTCTCCGTAAGGTCCTTGGGCTCGGTGTATTCAGAGTTTCCCAAGGTGAAGGACATCTGTGAACAGCCTGACACTAAAAGCAGCGAAAGCACGCATAGACCAATCTGGCTGAGTTGTCGCAGTTTGCTATAAGTAACTTTCAACACTTGCATCGGACCGTCGGCCCTCTCTAAAACGCTTATCTAGTGATTGCCTGAATTTCACAGATCCATGCCCAAAGCTGCGAGAACACAACAATGAGCGATGTAAACGAAAATCTAGAAAACTTGTTTACAAAAGGTTACCCGGATGACGAGGACATACCTTTTAGACTGTTTGCGGATTGGCTGAAAGAAGCTGAGAAATCAGAGATCAATGACCCAAATGCCATGTCACTCGCTACGGTTGATGAGACCGGCCTGCCGAACGTCCGCATGGTTCTCTTGAAGGGAATTGATGAAAAGGGCTTTGTTTTCTACACAAACTTCGACAGCGCCAAAGGGGAGGAGCTGTTGTCTCACCCAAAAGCGGCCCTGTGTTTCCATTGGAAGAGTCTGCGCCGTCAGATTCGGGTACGCGGTCCGGTTGTACGGGTGACCGATGAAGAGGCGGACGATTACTACAAGTCCCGTCCGCGCGGCAGCCGCATCGGAGCATGGGCTTCAAAGCAATCTCGGCCGCTGGAAAGCAGATTCGCTTTGGAGAAGGAAGTGGCGCGCTACGCCGCAAAATTCGCAATCGGCGACATTCCGCGCCCGGACCATTGGTCAGGCTTCCGCGTCGAGCCACTCGAAATCGAGTTCTGGCACGACAGAACGTTCCGCCTTCACGACCGGTTCGTCTTCCGTCGTTCAACGCTGGAAGACGGTTGGGATAAAGAGCGCCTTTATCCGTAAGCTAAAACAGCAAAGAGACAGTCCATGTGGAGGACTGTCTCTTGCGTAAGAACTTATCAGTCTGTTGGGAGCGGATACTCGAAGCTGCGATCCTTGGCGGACGTCTGCTTCTTTTCCTTGGAGCAGCAGCAGTCGCAGCTTGCTGCATTGATGGCATTGATGCCGACCGGCTTGTAGTAAGCGTCGAGGTCTGGCTTTTCGGATTTCTTCGGTGCAAGTGCTTGTGCGCTAACCATCTATTTTGTCCCTCAGGACTCTGCTGCTGGCGAGAGACCGCATCTTCTGCGTGCAGTTCCCCGCGTCATTTCGTGTATAGGGTTCCACCTAAAGGAATGCTCTCCAAATCAGGCAAGATCATGATGAACCCATTCCGGTTAACGAAACTACAGGACGGAATGTCTCGGTCTATGTTTCCCACATATGTTGTTTTACATAATTACCTTTACGGAATAGATTCTGAGGGAGGGGCAGTATGCAAGGAAATACAAGGACCTAGACCTTCGGCGAGCGACTTCGTGTCACGTTGAAGCGAACCTTTCTCAGAATCGGGAATTTTCCTGAGTGACAATTGATCGCGTGATGTTGCCCGCTGGGCACACCAGCTCCCCGGCAAGCCGTAGGTTTGAACCCGTAGTTTCAGCCACAGACGCCGACTTACCTTAATGCTGTGCCATTAGTGGCACATCCTGCCGCGCGCAATCCAAGACCCAAACCAACCTCTCGCAAAGAGAAAGAAGGCCCCTTTGACTATCAAAGCCATTGTTTTTGACCGTGACGGAACCCTTACCGACCTGAATCGCACATGGGCTCCGGCATACAAGTACATGCTGTCCAATCTCGCGGATGGAGATGAGGCTCTGGCGCACGAAATGGGTGAGGCAGCTGGCTATGATTTCCACGCCGGAGCGTTTCACCCTCACAGCCCGATCCGCGTCACCACGCTCGTTGAACAGAGCAAGCCTTGGCTGAAAATGCTCGGGCGCGAGGGCGACATGGAACTGGTTTCCCAAATCGAACGTTGGACCGTTGAGAAGGCCGCCGAAACCATTACCGCTTTTCCAGATGTGAAAGAGGTGTTGGAACGGATCAACCAGGCGGGCTTGCCGATTGGCCTTGCGACGAACGGCAGCGAAGAATCGGCGATCTCTCAGTTGAAACAACTTGGCCTTGCAGATTACTTCTGCTTTATCGCTGGCTTTGACAGCGGTTTTGGCGCCAAGCCGGAAGCAGGGCAGCTCCTTGCCTTTGCGGACCGTGTTGGCGTTGAGCCAAAGCACATCGCCATGGTGGGCGACAGTCTTCATGACATGCATGCAGCTCACAAGGCGGGGATGGTTCGCGTTGGTGTTGCCACGGGCGTGTTGTCTGCGGAAGAATTTGAAGGCCACAGTGACGTGACCCTTTCAACTCTTGCTGGGCTGAAACAGGTGCTGGGCCTGCGGGACATGGCGCTGAACCTCTGATCACGTCCGAAGCAATTGAAATAAATGTCTCTTATCCGCCCATTTGGTAAGGGCCTTTGACTAGACAGAGCATAGTTCCCCTTGGCAGAGTGTTCCGTAAACGGAAACATGACAGTCCAATACAATATGGGGGGAACTATGTTAGGTCTCATGCAAGACTGGCCACTGGTGTGTTCAAAACTGATTGACCACGCAGCGCTGAATTTTCCAAATAGAGAGTTTGTAACGCGTTCGGTTGAGGGTGATATCACCCGGGTCAACTACGCTCAATTGCGGGCGCGTTCGCTGCAGCTGGCCAAAAGGCTGGATCAGAGTGGTGTGAAAATGGGGGACCGCATCGCCACGCTCGCGTGGAACACCAGCCGCCACGTTGAGGCCTGGTTCGGCATCATGGGCGTTGGAGCGATCTACCACACGGTCAATCCGCGGCTGTTTCCAGAGCAGATTGCATGGATCATCAATCACGCCGAAGATCGAATGATCTTTGTCGACCTGACTTTCGTTCCGCTGGTTGAAGCCATTTGGGACAAGCTGAACACGGTTGAGAAGGTCGTTGTTCTCACGGATGATGCACATATGCCAGCTACGGATCTGCCGGCAGTCGCGTACGAGAGCTTCATTGCCGCAGCAGACAGTGACTTCCGTTGGCTAGAGTTGGACGAAAACGCAGCTGCAGGCCTGTGCTACACCTCCGGCACAACAGGAAACCCCAAGGGGGTCCTGTACTCGCACCGCTCCAACATTTTGCATGCCATGACAGGCTGCCTGCCAGACATGATGGGTCTGGGCAGTAGAGACCGCATTCTGCCTGTGGTGCCGATGTTCCATGCCAATGGTTGGGCCTTGCCATTTGTTGCGGCTCTTAATGGCTCTGGAATGGTGCTGCCGGGCGCGCGCATGGATGGCGAAGCCATTTGGGAACTGTTGGACAGCGAAAAGGTAACCTTCACGGCGGCCGTGCCGACTGTTTGGCTCATGCTGCTTCAGTACCTTGAGAAAAGTGGCAAGGAACTCCCGCATCTTGAGCGTGTTCTGATTGGTGGTGCCGCGTGCCCTCGCACGATCATGGAGGCCTTTGAAAACAAGTATGGCGTTCACGTCATGCATGCATGGGGCATGACAGAGATGAGCCCCTTGGGCACCATTTGCTCCATCAAGCCGGAACTGGCCCATCTGGAGGGGGATGCCCGTCTCGACCTTCAGGAAAAACAAGGGCATGCGCCGTTTGGTGTTGAAATGAAGATCACAGACGATGAGGGCAACCGACAGCCGTGGGATGGCAAGACCTACGGCAAGCTCATGGTGCGCGGGCCAGCCATTACCAAGTCCTACTTCAAGGGCGAGGGCGGTAATCCTCTCGATGACGAAGGCTACTTCGACACCGGCGATGTGGCCCATATTGATGAATATGGCTACATGCAAATCACTGACCGCTCCAAAGACGTGATCAAGTCCGGCGGCGAGTGGATTTCTTCCATTGAGTTGGAAAACCTTGCTGTTGGGCATCCACAAGTGGCGGAAGCCGCTGTGATTGGCATTCATCACCCCAAGTGGGATGAGCGCCCTCTGCTGGTCATCGTACCAAAACAGGGGGAAGAGATTGCCAAGGATAGCATTTTTTCATTTATGGAGGGTAAGATCGCCAAGTGGTGGATGCCGGATGATGTGGTGTTTGTAGAAGAGCTGCCACACACGGCAACCGGTAAGATCAAGAAAACGGCGCTTCGTGAACAGTTCCGGGAGTATGAACTGCCGACTGTCTGAGCCTGTAGAAATTGGGGCGCGGTCTTTGCCGGGCCCCATAAGACTTGGAACAGGGAGTAGACAGGGTGATTGTCAGCCGCTTGCCATTGCGAATCTCCAAGGCCGCATGGCGAAGCCGTCAGATCGGCGCTGTTTCCATTCCCACGCTCGTCGTTGCGGTTCTTGCCCACCGGTGGGAACTCATTAACGCCAACACTCTCGTCATCGTGATGTTGTTTGGGAGTGCGCTGGCTGGCCTCTCCATTCTTATGTCGCTTTATGCGGTGGTGGACCTGTGGCGCGATGGCGGAAAAGGTTTCGCCAATGCCTTCTGGGGGTTCCTTTACGGCTGTATTGCATTGGTTCCATTGGCTTTTGGGGTTTGGAGTGCCTCTGTCTATCCAAACATCAATGACGTCTCAACCGACATGGTGAACCCGCCTCCGCTTACCATTGGCGCGACAGCCAGCGATCGATTTACTCCGCAGCACCAGGACCTGCAAAAAACCGGCTATCCGGATGTAGTGCCACGTAGATTCCGCATTTCGCCGCATGAATTGCACCGTGCCGCGCAAGAAACAATGGGCCGTCTCGGATGGGAAATCGTCAGCAACCAGCCGCCTGATCTTGCGGATGAGCCTTCCTTGCTGTTGGCGGAGGTGACAACGCCAGTGATTGCCTTCAAGGATGACTTCTCCATGCGGATCACGCCAGACCGTGTTGGCGCGTTGATGGACATTCGCTCCGCTTCACGGTTCGGTCAGCATGACCTAGGCGCTAATGCGCGCCATATCCGGGAATTTTTGGAGTTATTGGACAGCGTACTGCTTGAAACCTACGGCGTCACACCGGTTTTCGAAGCTGAGGCGGCTGTAAGTGATGATGAGCCTCTGTCCGATGTCGGACCAATGCCGGACTTTCTCGAGGAAGATCCCATCTCAGACTTCACACCTGTACCCGGTTTGAAGCCCACGCTGAACTAGCACAAAAAAAGCCGCCCTCAATGAGCGGCCTTCTTTCTTAGGTGTTCGCAACAGGTTAGCCGATTGTGGCCTGCGTACGAAGGTCTTCAAACACGTGCTCAATGCGCCCGAGTGCGTCCTTCACCACGCTCGTTGGGCAGGCCAGATTGAAGCGCATGAACTGCTCGCCGCCCTTGCCGAACGCTGCTCCCAGATTGGTCGCGATCTGGGCTTTTTGTTCGATACGGTTGACGATCTCCTTGAACTCCAAATCTACGCCCGACATATCGACCCAGGAGAGGTAAGTGCTTGGCATCCGCATGACTTTTGCGCCGGGAATAGCTGCCTCTAATCCCTCCGCGAACCTTTCCTCATTGTGTTTGAGATAGGGGAGTAACGCTTCAAGCCACAGCTCGCCATGATCGTATGCGGCAACGGTTGCAAGAATGCCGAGCCGGTTCGGCCCAAGTCCGCAAGCATGTACCTGCCTTACATATTTTCTGCGGATTTCCGGGTTGGAAATGATCGCCGCAGCGGTCATGAAACCTGCCAGATTAAAGGTCTTGGATGCAGCAGCAAAGGTGATGGTGTTGGCTGCAATTTCCTCAGACAGGGTGGCCGTTATAACATGCCGGTGCCCATCGAACACCAGATCGTGGTGCACTTCATCAGAGATGATAAGTATATTGCGTTTGAGGCAGAAGTCGCAGAGTTCGCGCAGCTCTTCCTCGGTCCAAACGCGCCCACCCGGATTGTGCGGAGAGCACAACAGAAGGATCTTGGTGCGCTCGTCAACCAGATCAGCAAGGCCTTCAAAGTCCATGTGATACTGGCCATCCCTTTGAACCAATTCACTTTCTACAACTTTGCGGCCATTGGCCTCAATCGCGCGGCCGAATGCATGATACACCGGTGAGAACACGAGTACGCCGTCGCCCGGTTCTGAGAATGCCTGAATGGCGAGGGAATAACCGGGAACCACACCGGGGACAGTAGTGATCCAAGCGGGATCAACCGTGTACCCATGGCGCCGGTCCAACCAGGATACAATGGCATTTTGGTAGGAGCTCTCATCTCCATAATAGCCGTTGATGCCGTGGGCCGCATTCGCCTGAAGCATCTCGTTGACAGCATCCGGCGGCAGAAAGTCCATGTCCGCAACCCACATTGGAATGCCGGTGTCCTTGGAAACTCCATAACGCGCTTCCATCAGATCCCACTTCAGGGAATTGGTGTTTCGACGGTCGATTATTCTATCAAAATCAAAGGTCATGGATGTCCACGTCTAGGGGGATAAGGGGGTTAAAGACTATTCAGCCATCAACGCTAAAAGGTGCGCTGTTTTTTTCCAAGGCCTCAAGACGACAAAACCGCCATGGCCCTTCGCAATACGCCTGAGTTTTACGCCAGAAAGCGGTAGTAACTCTCAAGAGAGATGGGGCCTTCGCAGTCAACCTCACCGCGTGCGCACAGCTCCTCAAGGTGAGCCAGAACGTTCAGGGCGGCCGCGCCGTGGAGGTTCCTGGCCACGTCGGCGTAGATCACTTCAACCATCTCGGGAATGGTCTTGTCGCCCGCCTTCAGGCGCTCAATGATGGCGGCTTCCCGGCTCAGCCGGTGCGCGCGCAGGCCCTCAAGGTATTGATGCGCCTTTGCAATTTCGCCGCCATGTGCAGGAAGGTATCTTCGCTCCGGGCGCTCCAAGAGGCGCTCGATCGAGTTCATGTAAAGGCCCATCGCGCCGTCTGGCGGAGCGACCACCGTCGTCGCCCATGCCATCACATGGTCAGCAGGAAACAGGAGGTCCTGCTCGGTGAGCGCAAAGGCCAAATGGTTCACGGTATGACCGGGAGTTGGCACTACTTCCAGCTCCAGCGAATCCACATGAAAACGCTCGCCTTCGCCAAGGATTCGGTCTGGCTGATAGTCCAGATCAGCACTCGCCTCCATGGGATTTTCGGGCATATCTGAAAAGGCTTCAGCACGCATGTGAGGGGGACAACCGAAAATTGGCGCCTTGGTTTTGGCCTGCAGCTTCCGTGAGAGCGGAGAATGGTCCACATGGGTGTGGCTGACCAGAATGGCCTTCACAGGCCGCCCGCCAATAGCCGAAAGAAGAGCCGCCAAGTGATCGTCATTTTCGGGCCCGGGATCAAGAACAGCGACCTCATTTTCACCAATCAGATAGGAGTTGGTGCCGAAAAACGTAAGCGGGCTAGGGTTTTGGCAGGTCACGCGTTGAACCCGAGGTGCAACTTGCACAGCGCTTCCGTAGGCGGGATCGAAGTCACGATCAAAGGTGAGTTCTGTCATTCTGTCGTCTCCCCAGTTGGGGCAGTCATAGAATGCGCGCGCGGCAAGCGCAACTAAACGTTGGTTTGCATGAAAGGCGTATTTTTTGCGCTGGCGGGCGTTGTTTTGCGTTGGCCAGCGCAGACCTGAGCGCATGCGTCGCGGCACCGTTGGTGAAGCGTTAAGAATGCCGAGAAATGCGTAGGACGAAATGACCTTACCGTAATGACGGGGCTCACCACTTGGTGTAGTCAAACTGTCTTGTGCCACCTTTAATTGTTAGATGGTTACTTTCTCGGGGGCGATCAAATTTGGAGGAGAAGTCGGAGATGCTCATGGCTGATCATCAGTCCTTCATGCATGGCAGTCGCCAAGAATGCACCTATCACATGTTGCTCCCGTGTGCTCCTGAAACAGCATTCAAGGTGTTTGAGCGTGAAATCGATCGCTGGTGGCCCATGGAGTATCGATTCTCCGAGATGGGGCAAGGCGTCGTGGGCATGGAGGCTAGAGAGGGCGGGCTGTGCTTTGAGGACCTGCCGGATGGCCGCCGTCTGATATGGGGCACTGTCCTTAAACGGCTGCCCGGTGACTCGCTCCGCATTGCTTGGCAAATCTCCCCGAACAGCCTGCTCATTCCCCTGCCAGAGGAAGCAGGTGAAGTCATCTTTCGCTTTGCGCCTGTAGGCAATAATACGCGCTTCGAAGTCAAACATGTTCACTTCGAACGGTATGGCGAAGGGTGGCCAGGCTATCTGGAGGCGATGAGCTCCGGAGCAGGGTGGGCCTTCATTCTGAGGGGCTTCAAAAAGCGCATTCAGAACGATCGTTGAGCATTCCTCAGTTTAAAAACTAGATTTAGCCGGTCATCTTGTTGTGCTGGCGGATGCTGGCGTCGTTTCGTGGTTTTTCATGAGATTATTTGCTGGCTATCATGTTTGATTAAATTCTGTTTATATTTCACAGGCTCCGAAGCGTCTCGTCTTGCACGTTAGATACTATTGCGTAGAGCAAAATATTGTTTGGCGGCTAAAATGAGTAAAGATCGTCAACACCCTACGAAATCAGCAGTATAAGACCTGCGAAATTTGGCTTTCTCGTCGCGAGAATGTCATGCAGGCTCTGCTAAGCTTCGGCAATTACTCGTCGAGTTGTCGGTCCCACCGTGAGCCGTCGTGCGTTAAAAAAATAATTGGTCTTAAATGTCCGAAGAGTATTCAGAGCGTCCCCAGCTGTCTAATGAGCCCCTTGGAATACGGCTCAATCGGCAAACAGTTTACAGAAAGACCATCGATGTTCGGTGGGTTCTGCTGGCTGTTGCGCTGGTGTTTGGACTGTTTCAAGTCGCATTCAATGTGCCGCTCTGGGCTGCTTTCACCGGTTTTGCTCTGGTGTTCACGGTGATTATTGGGGGCGGCATGAAAAGCCGCACAATTCTTAAGCCCCCAAGCGGGGCGTCCCGGCGCGCCGCCGAGGAGATCGTGGATCGCGGCATGAAATCTGCGGTGAACGCGCTGCCGAATCCCTGCTTCGTTGTCGATGACCGGGGAACGACGCGCTATGTGAATCTGGCCGCGCAAAAACGCTTCGGCATGATCGCCGTCGGTGACCCACTCTCCTTTCGCATTCGCGCGCCTTCCTTGCTGGAGGCTTTGGACCGCGTCAGCGAAGGTGGCCCCTCCGAGATTATTGAGTGGTCTGAGAAGGTGCCCATGGAACTTTGGCTGGAAGCGCATATTGCTCCGCTGTGGTCTGTGTCCGGCACGCGCAATCAATCAACGGGCCAATCCCGACCCGGTCTAATACTTGTCGTGATCCGGGACCTTACGGAATCACGCCGCCTCGAACGTATGCGTGCGGACTTCGTGGCCAATGCCAGCCATGAGCTGCGCACTCCGCTTGCCTCCATGACAGGTTTCATTGAAACCTTGCAGGGGCCCGCTCGGGAAGATGCGCAGGCCAGAGATCGCTTTCTCCAGATCATGTTGGATCAGGGGGAGCGCATGCGACGGCTCATTGATGACCTTCTGTCTCTGTCTCGCATTGAAATGAAGGTGCACGTTCAACCGGAATCAGTGTTGGACTTGCGTCATGTGATTCAACATTCCTCGGATGCGCTGGCGCCGCTTGCGCGAGAGCAGGGTGTTACTGTTAATTTATCCCTGCCTGATGCGCGGGTTGATGTGCGCGGCGAGCGTGACGAGCTTGTGCAGGTGATCGATAACCTGATTGAGAACGCTCTGAAGTACGGCGGGAGCGGTGGGCGAGTCGACGTGACCCTCAAAAGGGATCAAGAGCGGCAGGAAGGCGTCAGCTGGATCGTCGAGGTTCGTGATTATGGGCCGGGAATTGATCAGGAGCACCTGCCCAGATTGACGGAGCGTTTCTATCGCGCTGACACTGAAACCAGCCGTCAAATGAAGGGCACCGGCCTCGGATTAGCTATTGTAAAACACATCCTTACGCGCCACAGAGCTCGCTTGGAAATTGAGAGTGAGCCAGGTTCCGGGGCCTCATTTTCCGTGTTAATTCCGGGCGCTGTAAAACATTTAACTGACTTGGAAACCTAATCATTACCCTAGAGTTTTCAAGGCCTTGGTGTGTCATTAAACTGAAATAAAACCTTCATATAAACATCACCCGTGACGGTTAGGTTACGCGGGACTCGCAGGGATGGCCGCGGGTTCTCATTCAGTTTACAACCTAGACTCCCAAGGAGACTTAAGGTGAAAATCAAAGCATTCGCAGGCGTTGCAGCGCTCGCTCTTGCTGGAACCATTGCAGCAGGTTCCGCACAGGCACGTGATCAGATCCAGATCGTTGGTTCTTCTACAGTTTTCCCGTTCTCTACAGCAGTTGCTGAGCAGTTCGGTCAGAAGACTGAATTCAAAACTCCAGTAGTAGAATCCACTGGCTCTGGCGGCGGCATCAAGCTGTTCTGTGAAGGCGTCGGTGAAGGTACTCCAGACATTACCAATGCTTCTCGTCGTATGAAGGAGAAGGAACTGGTATCTTGTCAGGGTAACGGTGTAACTCCAGTAGAAGTTACCGTTGGTTTCGACGGTATCGTACTTGCAAACGCGATCACTGGTCCTTCCATGGACGTAACTCGCGAGCAGATCTTCCTGGCACTTGCAAAGCAGGTTCCAGTTGACGGCAAGCTGGTTGCAAACCCATACACCAACTGGTCTGAAATCGATCCTTCTCTGCCAAACGAGAAGATCGAAGTTCTCGGTCCTCCTCCGACCTCCGGTACCCGTGACGCTTTCGAAGAACTGGTCATGGAAGAAGGCTGTGAAGCAGTTCCTGGCGCAGCAGAAGCTGGCCTGGAAGGCGACGTTTGCACCGAAATCCGTGAAGACGGCGGTTATGTTGAAGCTGGCGAAAACGACAACCTGATCGTTCAGAAGCTCAACGCTAACCCAGCTGCTTTCGGCATCTTCGGCTTCTCCTTCCTTGATCAGAATGCTGACAAGGTTAAGGGCGCAAGCATCGGTGGCGTTGCACCAACTTTCGAAGCTATCTCTGACGCTTCTTACCCAGTATCTCGCTCTTTGTACTTCTACGTGAAGAAAGAGCACGTTGGCGTGATCCCAGGCATCGCAGAATACGTTGCTGAGTTCACCAACGAAGACACTTGGGGTAGCGAAGGTTACCTGGCTGACAAGGGTCTGATCCCGCTGTCAGACGAGCGTCGTGCAGAAGTTGCAGCTTCCGCAGCAGCGATGACTCCACTGAAGTTCTAATTGCTTGATTAGAACGGGCCGGTCCGCGTTTGCGGGCCGGCTCTTTTTGGCTTCCGATCCAGCCGAATTTTGTACCGATCTCTTTAAAAGGGCCAGATTTAGATGTTCTGGACTTACTTCTTCATCCTAATTGCAGTGTTTGTTCTGGCCACTTTCTATGGCCGATCGAGATCACTCCAAGTTGTTAACGGTCAGTTGTCCGCTTTGCATTCCCGCCCTGGTTACCATGGCGGTTTTCTTGCAATTGTGACCGTGGTTCCAGCGCTGATTGCCCTTATTGTCTGGGTGATTGTTGCGCCTAACATCATGAACAACATTGTGAGCAGCCAGAGCGCCGACATCATGAGCGGGTTGTCCAAACCTGCAGTGGAAGCGTTCCTGCGTGATGCCCGTGCGCTTGCGTTCGGCGGCATTGTTGGCTTCGTGGATGCTGGCAAAGAACATGCAGCTGAGATTTACAAGAGTTTGAACACGACAAGTAACATCCTCATGGGTGTTATCATGGCGCTTCTGGTCGCGGGTGGCTTCTTCTATGGTGTTCGCACCATTCAGCCGCAAATGCGGGCGCGTCACTTCGTCGAACGCTCTGTGATGGCTTTGCTCATCCTGTGTTCCGCAGTGGCGATCTTCACCACCATCGGCATTGTTCTGTCTCTCATTTTTGAAAGCCTTCGCTTCTTCCAGCAGGTTCCGATTCTTGATTTCGTGTTTGGAACTCACTGGAGCCCGCAGAGCGCGTTCATTGGCGCAGGCGCAGAAGCAACCGGAACCAACTCAGAAGTGTTTGGCGCGATCCCACTGCTCGTGGGCACCATGCTGATCACCTTCATTGCTATCCTTGTAGCAGCACCAGTTGGTCTTCTCTCAGCTATCTACCTGTCAGATTATGCCGCCCAGCCGGTGCGCGCCGTTGCCAAGCCCATGCTTGAAATTCTGGCCGGTATCCCGACTGTGGTCTACGGCTTCTTTGCCGCGTTGGCGGTGGCGCCGTTCATCCGCGGTTGGGGTGAAAGCTTTGGTCTCACCGTTTCCTCCGAGTCTGCTCTTGCAGCTGGCGTGGTGATGGGCATCATGATCATTCCGTTCGTTTCCTCCCTTTCGGACGACGTGATCAATGCAGTGCCCCAGTCCTTGCGCGACGGTTCCGCAGGCCTTGGCGCAACAAAGTCTGAAACCATTCGCCGTGTTGTTCTTCCAGCAGCGCTGCCGGGCATTGTTTCTGCTCTGATCCTGGCAATCTCCCGCGCCATTGGTGAGACCATGATCGTGGTGATGGCCGCAGGCCTTGCTGCGAACATGACAATCAATCCGCTTGAAGCTGTAACCACCGTGACCGTGCAGATCGTGACCCTGCTTGTTGGTGACCAGGAGTTTGACAGCGCAAAGACCCTAGCTGCGTTCGCGCTTGGTCTGCTGCTCTTCTGTATCACCCTTGCACTCAATGTTTTCGCACTGCGCGTCGTGAAGAAGTACAGGGAACAGTATGACTAGTCTTGCCCAACAGAACACAGCTTCTTCTCGTGTGGGTATTCATACCTCGGATGAAGCTCGTAAGCGTCTCAAGGCCCGCTATGGGACAGAGGCACGCTTCAAAGCTTATGGCCTGAGCGCGATCCTTGTAGCTGCGGCCTTTCTGGTGCTGCTGCTCACGACGATCGTCAGCCAGGGCATTCCGGCGTTCTACTATAACTACGTGACGCTCGACCTGAACCTGACGGAAGAAGAGGTGGATCCTTCCAATCCGGGTTCTGCTTCCTACAACACCATCATCCGTGATGGTCTCAAGGAGGCTGTACCTTTCGCGACCAGTCGTACAGACCGCCGCGTTCTTTATGGTCTGGTTTCTTCTGGTGCCAACATCATCCTGCGCAATGAAGTGCTGGATG
The DNA here is from genome assembly GCF_033843645.1 of Nesiotobacter zosterae. Lineage (NCBI taxonomy): Bacteria > Pseudomonadati > Pseudomonadota > Alphaproteobacteria > Hyphomicrobiales > Stappiaceae > Nesiotobacter > Nesiotobacter zosterae. The sequence goes on from NZ_JAWXVZ010000003.1 coordinate 312,096, forward strand.
ATCCGTCGATACTGGGCTCCAAGGGACCGGTTCAGGTGCCGCTCTCTGACTTCGCTGATCTTTATGCGAAGGGGTTGGTCACTGAGATCAACACCAAGGAGACCACCGGTACGGCGACCGTTTCCGGGACCGAAGGAACCATATCCGTTACTTCAGATGACGGCGACTTTGACTTCATTCGGGACCAGCTTCGTGCATATCTCGAAAGCCAGCTGGCCGCAGTACAGCGCGACCTTACCCTGCGCGGTACATCTGAGGACAGCCTGAACGCGCGCATCTCCGGTCTGCAAGAGCAAATGGCCGATGCGGACGAGTTGGTGCGTCAGCGTCTTGAAAATGAGATTTCTGCAACCGAAGACATGAAAAGCCGTCTTCAGGTCGCCATTCAGGGCATTGAGGCTGATCTCGCCGAGCTTCAGGGTCGCCTGAACTCTCTGGAACAGCGTCAGGTACTGAGCTCCCGTCTGCCGTCCTTCCTGATCAACGTCAATGGTGGTACGGCGAAGGTTACAGCAATTGATGCGACCTCAGTGGAAGCTGAAGTGCTGGTGCCGTTCAGCATCGCTGGCACAATCCCTGCCGGTGAGTGGACCATCGATGAGATCGAAACACCGGAAGCATTGCGCAAGTTCAACGACCAGGAAATCGCATATACCGATTACCTGCTCGAGCAGGGCGCGATCACATCCAGTGTGAACTCCATCTTCTTCTCCGCAGGTGCAAGCCGTGAACCTGAAATGGCGGGTATCTGGGGTGCAGTTGTCGGGTCCTTCTGGACCATGGTTGTCACTCTGGCTCTGTCCTTCCCAATCGGTGTGGCGGCTGCCATCTATCTGGAAGAGTTCGCCCCAAAGAACCGTTGGACGCACCTCATTGAGGTGAACATCAACAACCTTGCGGCTGTTCCTTCCATCGTGTTTGGTTTGCTTGGTCTTGCCGTGTTCCTGAACGCCTTCGGTCTGCCGCGCTCTGCGCCGATCGTAGGTGGTATGGTGCTGGCACTCATGACCCTGCCAACCATCATCATTGCGTCCCGCGCAGCTTTGAAAGCCGTGCCACCATCCATCCGCGAAGCGGCTCTGGGTGTGGGGGCATCCCGTCTTCAGGCCGTGTTGCACCACGTGCTGCCACTGGCAATGCCAGGCATCTTTACCGGTACCATCATCGGTATGGCGCAGGCACTTGGTGAAACCGCTCCTCTGCTGATGATCGGTATGGTCGCGTTTATCGTGGACATTCCGGGTGGTCCGGTCGATCCGTCTACCGTTCTGCCGGTGCAGATCTTCATGTGGGCAGACTTCCCGGAACCTGCCTTCCAGCAGAAAACGTCCGCAGCCATCATGGTTCTGCTGGGCTTCCTGATCACAATGAACGCCATTGCTATCGTTCTGCGCAAGCGCTTTGAACGCCGTTGGTAATAATGAAAGGCTGAGGTTATGGCTATGGAAATGACTGCAGGCAACGTACAACAAGCAGACCTGAACGGCGCCCTTCCAGTGACTGAAGATGGTGTGCCGATCAAGATGCGCGCCAACCAGGTGACTGTCCACTACGGTGAAAAGCAGGCGCTTTTCGGTGTGGATCTCAACGTGCGCAAAAGCAACGTGACAGCCCTGATCGGCCCATCTGGCTGTGGTAAGTCCACGTTCCTGCGCTGCTTGAACCGTATGAACGACACCATCGACATTTGCCGCGTAGGCGGTGAGATCGTGCTCGACAACGAAGACATCTACGATCCGAAGATCGACGTTGTGGAACTGCGTGCCCGCGTTGGCATGGTGTTCCAGAAGCCGAACCCGTTCCCGAAGTCCATCTTCGAGAACGTAGCTTACGGTCCGCGCATTCACGGTCTGGCACAGTCCAAGAGTGACCTTGAAGAGATCGTTGCGACATCGCTTCAAAAGGCTGGTCTTTTTGAGGAAGTGAAAGACCGCCTAGATGAGCCGGGCACTGGCCTTTCTGGTGGTCAGCAGCAGCGTCTTTGCATTGCGCGTGCAATTGCAGTGTCCCCGGAAGTCATTCTGATGGACGAACCATGTTCCGCGCTTGACCCGATCGCTACCGCGAAAGTTGAGGAGCTGATCGACGAATTGCGTGAAAACTATACCATTGTTATCGTAACCCACTCGATGCAGCAGGCCGCCCGTGTCTCGCAGCGCACTGCGTTCTTCCACCTCGGCTATCTGGTGGAAGAAGGTAAGACCAATGATATCTTCACTAACCCGAAGGATCAGCGTACTCAGGATTACATCACTGGTCGTTTCGGCTAGCATCTCGATTAACTGCGACAACTAACAGGTAAAAAAATGAGCGATCATATCGTCTCCTCTTTCAATGAGGACCTGAAGGATCTGGCGAGCCGTATTGTTGAGATGGGTGGCTTGGCTGAAACTCTCGTCAACGACTCTGTGCAGGCGCTTCTGCGCCATGACCTGGCTCTTGCCGAGCGCACCATCGAAGCAGACAAGCGACTGGACGAAATGCAGATCCAGCTCGAAGAGCGTTGCATCGTGGTCATCGCCCGTCGCCAGCCAGTAGCGCGCGACCTTCGCGAGATCTTTGCTGCCCTGCGCATCTCCAACGATCTGGAGCGCGTGGGCGACATGGCAAAGAACATCGCCAAGCGCGCTCAGGCAATCGAGAGTGACTTCAATAACAAGACACTGGCAGTAGGTGTTGAACACATGGCTGAGCTGGCTCTTGCTCAGCTGAAAGCTGTTCTTGATGCCTATACCACCGGTGATCTGGAAGCTGTCGAGCAGGTACAAAAAGGAGACAAGCAGATTGACTCCATGTACACTTCTCTCTTCCGTCAGCTTCTGACCTACATGATGGAAGATCCGCGTAACATCACCATGTGTGCGCACCTTCTGTTCTGCGCAAAGAACATTGAACGCATCGGCGACCATGCGACCAATATTGCGGAGAACATTTACTTCATGGTTTCTGGCGACCACTTGCCTGCAGATCGTCCCAAGAAAGACGAAACTGACGTAACGCTGCCATAAGCTGTGCTTGATGTGAAAGAGACTAACTGGAATGCCTGAAATTCTGATCGTGGAAGACGAAGAGCCGTTAAGCCTTCTTCTGCGTTACAATTTGGAAGCTGAAGGGTACAAGGTTGACGTTTGCGACCGCGGTGATGAGGCGGAGCTGCGACTACAGGAGAGTCAACCAGATCTCCTTCTTCTGGACTGGATGCTCCCTGGCCTCTCCGGCATTGAATTGTGCCGACGCCTGAGAGCGCGGACTGAAACGGAACGCATGCCAATCATAATGCTCACCGCGCGCGGTGAGGAATCTGAGCGGGTGCGTGGTCTCGCAACGGGGGCGGATGACTATGTGGTCAAACCGTTCTCCATTCCGGAGCTGATGGCACGCGTGCGTGCCATCTTGCGCCGCACCAAACCTGAGAGCGTATCTACCGTTCTCAAGGCCGGTGACATTGAGCTGGATCGTGAAACCCACCGGGTCCATCGGACGGGCAAGGAAATTCACCTTGGCCCTACTGAGTTCCGCCTGCTGGAATTTCTCATGTCCTCACCGGGGCGTGTGTACTCCCGCGAGCAGCTCTTGGATGGTGTCTGGGGGCACGACGTTTACGTGGACGAACGCACAGTGGACGTACACGTTGGACGCCTGCGCAAGGCAATCAACAAGGGGCGGATGAAGGACCCGATCCGCACCGTTCGCGGTGCAGGCTACGCCTTCAATGACCAGTTCCTGAACAGCTGATCAGATGCGGGTGCCTGCCGCAGACAGAGCAGGGCACAGCATTTTGAAAGGCAAAAGAAAGAACCCCGTCACATCGTGGCGGGGTTTTTCATAGGCTCGCCCGGCGCTGCTGGCCAAACCCTTGCGCCTCATGTCCCTGCATACCGGCCTCCGCCTTTGTCGTAAGGCGCCGCTTTTCCAAATGCGCCCGGGTTGCCTGCAACACGATGGCAAGGCCAATGATGATCACGCCGACACTCTTCCTTGTCAAAGATGGCGGGCTTTCTCTCATAATGGGAGACGCTGCGGATAGTTTGCGGCGTATGGTTCGCGCCAACACTTGTGGGGCGGCAGACCATTAGCTTGACAGGATTGCCGAACAGTGATCACTGGCACGCGTCTTTATGCGAGCTGTGAAAGAGATATGATGGCAAAGGTTGCTCTGATTTTGACCGAAGGGTTTGCCGACTGGGAGTATGCGCTGATTGCGGGTACTGGCGGTCCTTACTATGGAGCGGAAACGCGTTTTTTTGCCCATAGAGCAGGCGAGGTTACCTCTCTCGGCGGGTTGAAGGCCATGGTGCCTCACGGGCTTGATGAGCTGGCAGCTTGGAAGCCTGAGGTTGTTGTTGTCGTCGGCGGCAGCATTTGGGAAACCGAAAGCGCTCCGGATATTGCTGATCTTCTGGCCCGGTGTCACAAAGAGGGCGCGACCATCGCGGGTATTTGCGGAGGTACATTGGCGCTCGCACGTGCCGGGTTGTTGAACGGTGTCGCCCACACCTCCAATGCTCTGGAGTTTTTGCAAACCCACGTGACGGACTACAACGGCGCAGAAAATTACAAGGAAACGCCAAAGGCAGTATCCAGCGACCGAGTTGTTACTGCGGCCGGAACGTCCCCTGTGACTTTTGCTGCTGAAGTTCTGAAAAGTGCTGGGGTTCCTGAAGCGGCATTGGGTGAATTGCAGAACTGGCTGGCCGCCGAACATGCGTAAGCGCTCAGGGCCATGATGGATGTAGTAAAAAAGCCGCCTCATTGGGCGGCTTTTTGAATTCTTTATAGCTGTTGCTCAGGCGCTCTTGCGTTCTCTGCGACGGTCGTTAACCGGCTGATACGCGATCGTGCGATGATACTCGCAATAAGGAGAGGCGGCATCACAGGAGTGACCGCAGAAGTGGAAGTCCTCATCCGTCGGGTCGCCGATTGGCCATTTGCAGGTGCGTTCGGTCAGCGTCAGAATTGAAGCACGCTCAGACACAGGAACAACCACTTCGGTGGCTGCAACTGGGGTGAGATCGCCGACAATGTCGTCTTCTTCCGGCGTGATTTTCAACGCGGTCGCACCTGCGACAGCGGGTTGAATGGTCCGGCGCTGCACGCTGGCCGCAACCTTGGTAACTGCGATGGGTGCTTCCGCTGCTGGCGCGCTCTCTGCTATGGCAGCGGCTGGCTTTGCAGCAGTTTCGGCTGCTGGCGCTGCTGCACGGCGAGGCTTTGCGGTTGAGCTAGAAGACTTGGCCCGACCGGAAAGGCCAAGGCGATGTACTTTACCGATTACGGCGTTTCTGGTGACATTCCCGAGTTCCGCTGCGATCTGGCTGGCGCTTAATCCCTCTGCCCAAAGTTTGGTTAAGAGTTCCACGCGTTCTGTCGTCCAGCTCATAAATAGGCCCCCGTCTTCCCTTAGGTCTTGCTGCGCAAGTCATTGCAGTGCCGAGTTTTCTCGTTTGGCCCTTACCCCGGGCACAACATCTGCAGCAACAGTATATACGAGATGATGTATCGCTAAGGCCGCACCATACTATATGGCGACTTGGCTGAGCAAGGAGGCCTCCATACTGATATGGGGATGACCATCCTTTTCCCCAGAATAGGCAAGGCGCTACAAGCCCTCCAATTCCGCAGATTGCCAGCAATACACGACCCGGAAACACAGGTGTTTCCAAGCTTCAAAAGGCCAGAAAAACCGCCGCTTGGCTGGCCCTCTCGTCTGACGCTGAGACCCTTAAACACTATCAGCACGAACGTCAAACAAAAGTGGCAAATATTGTTTTCCGGCTCTTTTCACAGCAAAACGCAGGGCTTAAAACTGTGTTCTGTGCAGAACTCTGGTGATGACCGCGCTCAGGGCTGGTAAAGGCGGAAAGAGCAGAGTTTGCCTGAAAGGCCCGTGGGGCAAGAGGCAGGTAAATCCAGAGTTTGAACTTGAGTTTACAAGAGAAAAGCTCGAGGCATGGATGATTGACAAGTGAAATATCTTGGGTTTTAACCTTGAGGTTCTAATCCTCCTGATCGCTGTTGGTGGCGATCTTTCCTGACACAATCTGAGCAAAAAATGGTTTCGCTCACAACGGCCCGGCCGTTCCAAAAGGGAGTATCCTAATGTCGACTTCGTCGCTTTTTCAGACCTATGCACGCGCGGACATCGAGTTCGAGCGCGGTGAAGGCGTCTGGCTGATTGCGACCGATGGCCGACGATACATGGATTGCGCCTCTGGCATTGCGGTGAGCGGATTGGGGCACTCCCATCCCAAACTTGTTGAGGCGCTGCAGGAACAAGCCGGCAAGCTTTGGCACGTGTCAAACCTTTATCAGGTAAAGGGGCAGGAAGAGCTTGGCGCTCTGCTGGTCGAAAATACGTTCGCGGACCGGGTTTTCTTCTGTAACTCCGGCGCTGAAGCGATTGAAGGTGCGCTGAAGACCGCGCGCCGCTACCATTATGCGCAAGGGCATCCGGAAAAGTCTCGTGTCATCACTTTCGAAGGCGCGTTCCATGGCCGGACCATGACCGCGCTGGCAGCAGGCGGACAGCAAAAGTACCTTGAAGGCTTTGGCCCGGCGCCGGAAGGCTTTGACCAGGTGCCTTTGGGGGATCTGGAGGCGGTGAAGGCAGCGATCACCCCTGAGACGGCGGCAATCTTGATCGAGCCTGTGCAGGGCGAGGGCGGCGTTCGCCCGGTGGAACTTTCATTCTTGCGTGCCCTGCGTGAACTGTGTGACGAGCACGGGCTGCTTTTGGTGTTGGACGAGATCCAATGCGGTGTGGGCCGAACTGGCAAGCTCTTCGCCCATGAGTGGGCAGGGATCACGCCAGATATCATGGCCATTGCAAAAGGCATTGGCGGTGGCTTTCCGGTTGGAGCCTTCCTGGCAACGGATGAAGCTGCTTCTGCCATGGTGCCCGGTACGCACGGCACCACCTATGGCGGCAACCTCTTGGCCATGTCCGTTGGCAAAGCGGTGATGGAGGTGGTGACAGAACCCGGCTTTCTGGAAGGTGTTCAGAACAAGAGCCTGTTGCTGAAGCAAAGCCTGGCGGAAGTGGTCGACCGTCATCCCGAGGTCTTTGAGGAGCTGCGCGGCTCTGGCCTGATGCTGGGCCTGAAGTGCAAACCGCAGGTGGCTGAAGTGCTCGGGGCCATGCGCTCGGTGGGACTGCTGCCAGTGCCCGCCGGAGACAACGTGCTGCGCATCATGCCGCCGATGACAATCACGGCAGAGGAGATCAGGCTGCTCACTGAAATGATTTCCGAGGCGGCCTCGAAAGTTGAGGCCAAAGACTGAGTTGAGGGGGCCGGGCTGGAAATGAGCACCGGCCCTTTTCACATCTCGGTGCCAAACAGCAAGTTGGTGCGGGTCAGAAGGTGACAAACGACCTTTGATCCGGCATAACCGCGCGTGAGCGCTGGCGTGCGTAACACCCGCCACCCTAGTAATTTGGAGGGCAGTGCCTATTTTACTGCCTTCTGGCTCATCGCAAACGCGACACGACCCTTTGGTTGTGAACGAGCCCAATTTTGATAGAACGAGAGGCAGACAACCGACCTCGCGCATCGGCTTGATTGAGGTGTGTGGGGGAGCGGACTTGCTGCCGGAGGCATATACTGTGGATCAGAACTCAACTGCCAATCAACCGCTGGCCGGAGATGACGCCGTCGTTCCGTTCGCCGTTGAAACCTTGGATGTTCGTGGCCGGGCAGTGACCCTTGGCCCGGTGCTGGACAGCATTCTGGGCCGTCACAACTATCCAGAGGCGGTGAACAAGCTGCTGGCACAGGCGGTAACGCTGACTGCGATGCTGGGCAGCACCTTGAAATTTGACGGGCGTTTGACGCTGCAAACCCAGACGGACGGGGCGGTCTCCATGATGGTGGTGGACTTCAACGCGCCTGATGGCCTGCGCGCAACCGCAACCTTCGACGCCAACCAAGTGGCAGAAGTCGCCGCCAAGGAGGACTTCCGTCCGGAATTCCTGCTGGGCCGCGGCCATCTGGCTTTCACCATCGATCAAGGCCAATACCCAAGCCGCTATCAGGGCATTGTGGTGCTGGACGGCATTTCTCTGGAAGAGGCAGCGCACGATTACTTCTTGCGCTCCGAACAGATTCCGACCCGTGTGCGCTTGGCCGTGGGCGAAGTGTTGACCCGTCAGGACGAAGGCCCGAACACGCACCAGTGGCGTGCAGGGGGCATCATGGTGCAGTTCCTGCCCCATTCACCCGAGCGGATGCGACAGGCCGACATTCATCCGGGCGACGCCCCGCATGGCACCGAGATGCACGAGATCGACGAGGATGATGCGTGGTTGGAAGCGCGCTCGCTGGTGGATACGGTACGGGATGTGGAGCTGACCGATCCGGCCCTGCCCGTTGAACAGCTGCTGTTCAGGCTGTTCCACGAGCGCGGTGTGAAGGCGTTCGAACCGCACGTGATGAGTGATCGCTGCACTTGTTCGGAAGACAAGATTGTCTCCATGCTGCAGGGGCTGGGCGAGCAGGATCGTTCCGAAATGACTGAGGAAGGTGCCATCGCGGTGAAGTGCGATTTCTGCGGTACGGATTACAATCTGGACCCGGAAGTGGTCTTCAAGGCCTAATCGATTGGCGCAGCTCAAGAAGATGTGAAGGGCGGATCCTCGGATCTGCCCTTTTTTACATCAAACTTCCTAGGTGCATTTACACTTTGTCACACTTTAAAGCTTGCTGGATAATCCAAGCTGCGGCAACTAATGTAGAAACCTAGTGAAACACTTGAGCTGTTGCTCGCCGTGGTGACGGTCGTCATCACAAGGACAGGCGAAGCTATTTGATCGGTAGGCCCGTGGTATGCTGAATTCGTTGGAAGATGAGGCCAAACAAAACAGAGGTGCAGATGCTCTTCAGCCACGCACTGCAAACACGCCCACTCATCACCGCCGGTCACCTCTTGTCAAAACGGGAAAGGCCTTCCTTCAAGGGCTGATTGCGCTGGTTATTCTGATGATCGCCGTAATGGGGATGCGCTATCTGATCGCGACCAAGCCGGAAGTGGCAACGCGCCCTGCCGCCGAACGGGAGTTTGCCGTTAGGGCCATGGCGGTCGAGATCGGAGACTACGCCCCCTTGCTCACCGTCTATGGAGAGGTGGTCGCGGGGCGCGAAGTGGATCTGCGGGCGCTTGTGGGCGGCGAAGTGGACATGGTGAGCCCAAATCTTCGCTCTGGCGGAGTGGTTGGCGCTGGCGAAGCGCTGCTCCAGATCGACCCATTCTCTTACGAAGGGGCGCGGACGGAAGCGATGGCCACACTGGCGGAAGCACGAGCCCGCCTCGTTCAGCTGGAAAGCCAGCTTCGCATCGAGAAGAACAACATTGTGCGTATTGAAGAACAGGTTGCGTTCGCAGATCGCGATCTGGTGCGTGTAGAGGAGCTGTTTCAGCGCGGCGCTGCAACAGAGCGGTCCGTGGATGAACGCAAGCTGATCCTTTCGCAAAGACAGCAGAACCTGGAACAGACGCTTAACACCTTGGCAGTGGAAGAAGCCAAGATCGAGCAGCAGAAAGCGGCGATCGAACGGGCGCAATGGCAGCTTGAACAGGCAGAACGCAACGTTGAGGACACCACCCTGTTGGCACCGTTTGAAGGCGTGGTGCGCACAGAGGCCGTGGAAATGGGCCGCATGATCAACCAGAATGACGTGGTAGCCGTGCTCTATGACCGCAATTTCCTGGAGGTGCGCTTCACCCTGTCCGATGCCCAGTACGGTCGCTTGTTGGCCGACAGGGAACCGTTGGCGGGCCGTCCGGTGAAAGTGATCTGGAACATTGGAGACACGCCGCTGGAGTATGACGCCGTGATTGAACGCGCGGGGGCGGACATTGCCCGTTCGCGCGGCGGCGTCGACGTTTTTGCGCGCTTGTCACTTGAGGACAAGGACCTTCTGATCCGACCCGGTGCGTTCGTGCAGGTAGAGCTGCCGGATCGCACCTACACCGGCGTGGCCCGTATTCCCGAAGAAGCCCTTTATGACGGCAACAAGGTCTATGTGATCGATGCGGACAGCCGCATGGAACGGCGTGATGTCCAGCCGCTCGCCTTTGACGACAATGCCATTTTGGTGCGCGGAGACCTGCAAAGCGGTGAGCGGTTGGTATCCTCTCGCATTCCCGAAGCTGGGCCGGGCCTAAAACTGCGCGTAGTCAGTGAACAGGCCGCGGGCACTAATTGATCTGTTTGAGTGATTGACGAAGAGATGAGGGAGACCCTGAACCATGCTTCAGGCCAGAGAGTCTACGGTCAGCCTGATTGGCGCGTTTGTGCGCCATCGCAATGCTGCCAATCTGCTCATGACCGTGCTGGTGCTCTTCGGGGTGTTTGCTCTCGTCAAGTTGAACACGCAGTTCTTTCCAACCATCACCACAAGCTCCATCACGGTTAGCATTTCATGGCCCGGCTCCAGCGCCGAAGATGTGGAAGCCAACATTCTGGCTGCTGTCGAACCGGAGCTGCGCTTTCTTGACAGTCTGGATGAGGTGACCTCATACGCTCGGGAAGGTGGCGGCACCATTTCTCTCGATTTTATCGAGGGGACCGACATGCAAAAGGCGCTGTCCGATGTGGAGCAGGCCGTCAGCTCCATCACAACGCTGCCGGACGACGCGGACACGCCAGAAGTCTCCTTCGCAGCTTATTATGATAACGTTGCCCGCATTGCGCTTAGAGGGCCGTTCACCGAACAGGCACTGAAGATCTTTGCCAAAGACATCCGCGATGATCTCATCGCGCGGGGTATCGACAAGGTGACAATTACCGGGATGCGCGATGAGGAGTATCTGGTTGAGGTGCCGGAAGAAAACCTGCGCCGCCTCAACCTGACCGTGGCGGATATCGCCAGCCGCATTGAGGAGAACTCCGAGGACATTCCTGCTGGCAACCTGACAGGTGCGGTGGAACGGCAGGTGCGCGCGGTCGCGGATACTTCCGATCCGATGGACATTGCCAAGATCGCGGTCAAGACTTTTCCGAGCGGCGAAAAGGTGCGGCTTGCGGACATTGGCAGCGTGGAACGCAACCTTGACGATGATGACGTGCTTGGTCTTTCACGAAAGGACCCGGCCATTGAGCTGCGTATTCAACGCGCTGAAAACTCGGACACGCTGGAAGCCTCCGCCATTGTGAAGGGGTATCTGGAAGAAATCCGGCCGCAGCTACCGCAGAGCCTTGAACTGGTCATGTACAACGTTTCCGCCGACCGGGTGGAAGGGCGCATCATGCTACTGGTCAAAAACGGCCTTGGCGGTCTCCTGATCGTGATTGCGGTCCTGTTCCTTTTCCTCAATGCGCGAGTGGCGTTCTGGGTTGCCGCCGGTATTCCGGTGGCCATCATGGCGACCCTCGGCATCATGTGGGGGCTGGGACAGAGTATCAACATGATCTCCTGTTTCGCATTGATCATGATGCTTGGGGTGATCGTGGATGACGCCATTGTGGTGGGGGAACACACGGCGACCTTGTCGAGCAGGGGCGAGCCGCCCATCACAGCCGCCATCCTGGGAGCCAACACCATGTTCTGGCCCATCATTGCGGCTGGAACCACCACAATCGCTGCCTTTGGCCCCATTCTCATGCTGGGCGACACCATGGGTCAGATCATGGGTGTGCTTCCCGTGGTGGTGATTGCCGTGGTAATCGCCAGTCTGCTGGAGTGCTTCTTTGTTTTGCCCGGCCATTTGGCGCACTCGCTGAACTCCAAGCCAGGTTGGAGCTGGTGGCGCGTGATCTTTGTTGGAGCCGTACCTGCCGTGTTCCTGCTGACCATTGCTGCAGCAGATCCAGCCTCCATCGCGCCCTGGCTGAAACCGCTGGCCGCAAGCATCGGTGGACTGAAGCAGACCTTTGGTTTCACCTTCGAACTTGCCCTGATGGTGGCGCTCTTTGGTCTTGCACTGGCCCTTGAAACGCTCTTGATGATCATGCGCCAGCGCAAGGAACGCATGGGCCTTGACCACAATGACCGGGGCGGGTTCCGTGAAGCGTTTGATCGGGGCTTTGCATGGTTTCGTGACAAGCCGGTACAGTCGTTTTTGCGCGCAACCTTCAAGTACCGCTACATCACAGTTGCCGTGGCCATTTCCACGCTGATCCTGTCAGTAGGCATGATGCAGGGGGGGCGTGTGGGCTTCACCTTCTTCCCCTCTCCGGAGTCCGAGAATATTCGGGCAAGCATCACCTTCCACTCCGGCATTTCGGAGCAGAAAGCCCGTGAGAACATCGGACTTATTGAAGACGCGCTTTACGAAGTGGCGTCAGACCTGTCTGGGGGCGACCCGAACTCACTGATCGAAGCGACTTTCACGACCCTTGGCCAAAGCGGCAACAACCGCGGCGACAACGTGGCACGGCTGAACGTGCAGCTGACCTCCTCAGAGGTGCGGGACGTGCGCACACCGACGATCGTCACTGCATGGCGCAAGGCGATCCCACAGATGCCGGAGTTGTCCCGCATTGCCATTCAGCAAACACGTGGCGGGCCTCCCGGCAAAGATCTCGACATTCGGTTGACGGGTACCTCATTGGCAAACCTGAAAGAAGCAGCGGACATCTTGCAGGTCGCGCTCTCAGGATTCCCGGGCGTGACCGGGGTTGAGGACGATCTGCCCTATGGCAAGCCGGAGCTGGTGCTGGCGCTCACCGATCGGGGCAGGGCGCTGGGCTTCACGGTGGAAAGCGCTGCCCGTCAGGTGCGCTATGCAATTGAAGGCGCCATACCCCGTCGCTTTGCAGAGGGCGATGAAGAAATCACGGTCAAGGTGCGCCAGACCAACAACGGCGAGGGACTGGCCGGATTGCGGGATCTTTATCTGCGCTCTCCGGATGGCGAGTTCGTGCCCATGACAGAAGTCGTGTCTTTGCGGGACAAGCAGGGGTACTCCCTGATCTTGCGCCGCGACGGCAAAATCACCGTGAGTGTGGTGGCGGATGTGGACCCGGATGTGACCAGTCGCGCCGAGATTTCCAGCAAACTGGAAGAAAGCACTCTGCCGAACCTGCAAGACCTCTACAACATCGACTACACGTTTGATGGCAGGGCGAAAGAGCAAAGTGCCGCATTCTCCGACCTGATGCTGGGAGCCGTTCTGGCCGTCGCCATCATCTATCTCATTCTGGCAGCGGTCTTTGCCAGCTACACGAGGCCGCTTGCGGTCATGTCCATCATCCCCTTCGGCATCGTGGGAGCCATCGTTGGTCACTATCTCCTCGGCTTCAAACTGACGATCCTGTCGATCATCGGGCTTCTCGGGATGGCCGGGATCCTCGTGAACAACTCGATCATTCTCGTTGCCCGATATGAAGACCGACTTTCCCTCGGTAACTCGCTGGAGGATGCGGCAGTAGGCGCGTCCATGGACCGCCTGCGTGCCATTATCCTAACCTCCTGCACCACCATCGGCGGATTGTCACCGCTGCTGTTCGAAACCAGCGTTCAGGCGCAGTTCCTCATGCCCATGGCAATTACGGTGGTGTTTGGCCTTGCCGCCTCCACATTGCTGGTGTTGGTGATCGTACCGGCGCTGATCGGTATCGGGAACGATGTTTCCAGCTTCCTGTCGCTGCGGGGTGGGCAGGGCTCTGATGGTCATGTGGAACCGGCAGAGTAGGTTGGCTGCGCTGCTGTGCTATTGCGTGGCTTGAAATCCGGCGCCTGCACAACGCCGTGCCCCGGCTTCGGCTGCACCCGGTAGATGCGGACAGCCTTGTGAGTACAAAAGCAAAAAGCCCGGATCATTCCGGGCTTTGTCACATGATAAAACAGGCGGAGCCTCAAGCTGGTGTCAGGCTCTGGGCAAAGGTTGCCGCAGCCTCGGCGGCCTGCTTGATGTTGCCGTCCCATGTGGCAGGAGACGCACCGCGCGGAGCAAGGTCGTGGTTGCCGTCTTCAAGGTAGGTCAGGCTCACGTGCTCTGGCAGGGTGACTTCTGCAAGCTCGCTCTGTGAGCCAAACTGGTCACGATCGCCTTGAAGCACAAGGACCGGGCGCTTGGCCTCCTGAAGAGGCTGAAGACGCCAGTTTTCCGGTTCAGGCTTTCCGCTCGGGTGGAACGGGTAACCCAGACAGACGATGCCTGTAACACGCTTTGGCACCGAGCCACTGCCCGCCAACATGGCCGCAACGCGGCAGCCCATGGACTTGCCGCCGATCAGAATGGCGCCTTCGCTCTGCTCGGCCACCATTTGCACCGCGCGTTGGTACTCACCAACCAGCTTGTCCGCACGAGGAGGCGGAGCCTTCTTGCCAGTGACCCGGCGCTTGGCCATGTAGTCAAATTCAAACCGCGCAACACTCAGGCCATTGGCGGCAGCAGCTGTCGCAAAGCGCTCCATGAAGTTGGAGTCCATGCCAGCGCCCGCACCGTGGGCAAACACGAAGGTTGCATGAGAAGGGCCTTCAGGCCGTGTCCAGAGAATTTCAGTCATGTTCGCGTTGTAGCCGAAAAATTTAAATTGACCATATGTGAATTGTAAAACCCGGCACCAATTTCTATGGAATTGAGAGATGACAGGGTACGGCAGACAAATCGGGAGCAGCAGACAATGATCAATGAGGGCGCAATTCGGCTCGGCATCTTTCTGGGGGTGTTTGCACTTCTGGTGCTCATTGAACTCGCCATCCCGCGCCGGGAAGAACCTCAGGACCGCAAACGCCGCTGGGTTACTAACCTGGGCATGTCCGTGGTGAACTCCGCGATGCTCCGCTTCGTCATGCCAGTGGCGGCGGTTGGCAGTGCGCTTTGGGCAGAAGAAATGGGCTGGGGCCTGTTTAACGTGGTGCCGGTAGATCCGGTGATCGCGGGGATCATCTGCTTTGTCGCCCTGGACTTCTTTATCTGGCTCGAACACTGGGCGAGCCACAAGATTCCGTTTCTGTGGCACATGCACAAGGTTCACCATGCGGACCCGCATTTCGATGTAACCACGGCGCTGCGTTTCCACCCGCTGGAAATCGCTGTTTCCATGGTGTGGAAGGCGCTTTTGGTTGTACTGCTCGGTGCGCCTGTGGTTGCTGTGGTGGTGTTTGAGGTGGTGCTGAATGCGGCGGCCATGTTCAACCACGCCAACATTAAGCTGCCCCTTCGGGCAGACCGTATCCTGCGCAAGATCATTGTGACACCGGACATGCACCGGATCCACCACTCCAAGATCCGAGGCGAAACCGACAGCAATTACGGCTTCAACTTTCCGTTCTGGGACTACCTGTTTGGCACATACACCCACGAACCAAAGAAGGGGCAGTTAGGCCTTGAAATTGGTTTGACGCAATATGGCGGGCCAGAGCCACGCCGCCTTGGCTGGTCTTTGTGGCTGCCATTTGCCGCTTACTTGCGCCGGGAAAAGCCGGAGGCAGATCCAGACAAGGAAGCTCCGGCGTCCGGCAACACCTAGAAGAAGCTGCGCGGGAAGTAACGCAGGTAAAGCTCATCCAGCCGGCCATCTTCCTGAAGACGGGCAAGTGCGAGATTGATGGAGCTCAGAAGCACCTCATCTTCCTTGCGCACCGCGATGGCCATGCCTTGCCCGAAGTAATCCGGGTCGAGCCACGCATCCCCGGCAAAACGGCAGCAATTGGCCGAGGCCTCGCTTTCAAGCCAAAATGACAAGCGCATGCTGTCGCCGAAATGCGCATCAGCATCGCCGCGCACAAGTGCCTGACGGGCGCGTTCTGTGGTTGGGAAGGCTTTCAAAATGGTCAGCGGAAAGAACCGCTCAATGTACGCTTCGTAGCTTGAACCTGCCTCTACCGCGACCGTCTTGCCCTCCAGCGTATTGGGCAGGGGGGCAATGGCTTTGTCCTTTGCCATGACAAAACGTGCGGGAAAGCGCATGTAAACTTCAGAGAAGGCTACCTTTTGCAGGGTATCCGGTGTGATGGAAACCCCGGCAATGACAGCGTCTCCCTCTTTGCTCTCGAGAGCCGGGATCATCTGCGAAAACTGCTTCACGGTCAGGCTGCATGGAATTTCCAGCGCCTCGCAGATGGCACGGGCCAGATCCACATTGTAGCCGACCAGCCGACCGGAACTGTCGCGGAAGGCAAACGGCGGAAAATCATCCGATGCCATGAAGGAGATCTTGTCCGGCTTTTTTGCATTGCTGGAAAACAGGCTTTGCGGTTCCACAAAGGACGGAAGACGCGGTGCCTCCAACTTTTTACCCGGGAGAGTTTGGGACACTGCAAAAGAGGGCATCACAATCAGGGAATATAAAAAACACAGTGATACAATTATCAATTTAAAGCTACGGCGCGCTGTCATTCTTACCAACAAGTCCCTTGGCTCCACACTGAAGGAGATACTAGGTGAATGCCAGCATATGGGAAAGATCAGAAAAACTGGTGAACGGCGGCAAGCGAAAGCTGTCCAATGCACTGTTTTTACGAAGCCTGTTTGTTAAGTCCTCCCGGAAGGCTGAGGGGCTGGAAAATTCCATGACCAAGCGCGGGCATTTCATGAGCGGTGAGGCCGACATGTCCCCGGTTGCCATGATGCCCAAGGTCCGACCGGCACAGTCCACGCCGCAACGGTATCTCAGCGTGTCTGCGCTGGAGCTGGCCATTTTGCGGCAATGCAATGTGACCGACATCGATATGTTGGAGGGGCTTCGGCAGATGAAGTTGCTGGGCAAGCCGCTCAGTCTGGTGCTGACAGAGCAGGCCAAACTCTCCACCTCGCATTATTACTTCGTTCTGGCGGGCAAGTTGAACCTGCGGTTTGCGCAAACCGGCGCCCTGCGGGTGGCGTGTGATGCGCTGTTCAGCGAACGCCCAAGGCGGATTGAGGGCCTGCTGTTGGTGCCTGCCAGAGATGCGAATGAGCGCCTTGTTCTTGCTGCTGCGCCCATCGGCGCTCAGGTTGACGTGCTGGCTCGGGTGGCCTCAGGAGAACTGGGCAAGCGCTACCGAATGGTCGTTGTCACGCCATCTGAGCTGCGCCGTCTTGTGTATACCGGCCACAGCACGGCCGCGCTTGCGGAGGCGGGTGAAGAATATTCAGCGCAAAAGCGCCTTTCGTCAGGGCAAAAGACCTTGTTCTCCTTCACCGGGTTAGTTCCCATCGCCGCCTTCTTTACCATCTGGCACGTTCTGGGAATTCTCTCGCTGTTTGTGAAGCTGCTGGCAATCGCGTTGGGGGTCATACGCCTGAGTGCCGCACAGGAGCACAAGTTGTTGGGCGCGGATGAGGAGCCTTCCGTGCCGATTGGCCCGCTCTTCGACCTGCCACGCTATACGGTTCTGGTGCCGCTCTACGATGAGGATGCCGTCTGCGAACAGCTTGTGCGGTCCATGTCACGGTTGGACTATCCCAAGAACCGGCTCGAGATTCTGTTCTTGACCGAGCAAGACGACACCAAAACCCGGACCAGACTGAACAAGCTGATCGAACCGCACATGAAGGTCATCGCACTGCCAGATGGCCGCCCGCGCACCAAGCCAAGGGCGCTGGGCGTGGGGTTGCAGCTTGCCCGAGGCGACCTCATCACGGTTTTTGATGCAGAGGACCGGCCTGACGCCGACCAGCTCAAGCGTGCTGCCGCCGCCTTTGCCCAAGCCCCGGACACAACAGCCTGTCTGCAAGCCTCCTTGTTCATTGACCATGCTCAAAAGGGGTGGCTGCTTCGCCAGTTTGCATTCGAATATGCTGCACTGTTCGATGTGATCCTGCCTTGGTTTTCCCGCCGCGGTGTCCTGTTGCCATTGGGGGGAACGTCGAACCACTTTCGGGTTGCTGCCTTGAAGGATGTCGGCGGATGGGACCCCTTCAATGTGACGGAGGATGCAGACCTTGGCGTGCGGCTGGCTCGCAAGGGGTATCAGGTGAAAACGTTGAGCAGCACCACCCGCGAAGAGGCCCCGCTAACGGTGAAGGCCTGGGTGGCCCAACGCACGCGCTGGCACAAGGGCTGGATGCAGACCGCCGTGGTGCATCTGCGTGATCCGTGGCGTCTCTGGCAGGAGTTGGGGGTAAAAAGCGCTGCGGTTTTCTACCTTTGGCTGGTCGGCGGGCTGTTTTGCCTGTTGGTGGCACCTTGGACAATCGTGGCGGCGTGCTATGTCGGCTATATGGTGGTACGAGACGGCATCAGCTCCGCCATATTGGTTTTCTTGGGTACGTTGGGGATTGCCAGTTTTCTCATCAGCCTTGGGGGATCAATCCTCAGCATATGGCGTGGGGCCAACTATCGGGGCTTCAATCCAACTTTGTTCGAGATGCTCACCATCCCCGCCTATTGGTTGTTGGGCAGCTGGGCCTGTTACAAGGCGGCCATTGAGTTTTGGTGGCGTCCACACCACTGGCGCAAGACAAGCCATGGACACATCAAAACGGACGGGAACCAAACTGATGCGCCTTCTCAAGCTTGAGGCGCTGGAGAGGTCATGGCCTTCTCCAGCTTTGGAAGAAAGCTCCAAAAGTCGCGATTGAAGCTCTTGAGGTTGGCGATTGTCTCGTCAATCTCCTGAAAGCGCTTGGCGTTGACGGGGCGCACACGCCCAAGAAAGACCTGATCCTTTGTCTCCGTAATGCGCATGGAATGGGTGTGGGTAATGGCTCCTTGGTCGCTCAAGGTAAACATGCAGTGGTTCAGTTCGTTGCGGATCCGAGTGACCTTTTCAAACTTGCGGATCAGCGAAGTGAGTTCCTTGCGAACCGCCTCATTGCGCAGGTTCGCCTTGCTGAGACGGGCCACCAAATCAAGGCGCGCACGGGAGGTGTTGAGCGTAAAGAAAATGATGGCGGCTGATTTCTGATCGATGCCCAGCAAAAGCATCATCACATAAACAAACAGGCTCTCATTGTTGGACCAACTGAAATTCAGGGTGCCAATTTGTGCCAGAAAGCGTGTCCTTTGCTCCGAGGTCTGGTCGGCTGCGGCCTCAATCGAAGCGAAGTCGGGTGTTGGGGGCAGTTTTGTCATTATATTTAAGCCCACTTTTGTCTGTGTTACGGCAAAAGCCATTTCCATCTAAAGTGAGGCACCTTGATTGCTTCATCAAATAGTTTTCCTGTGACTTCGCGAGGGGAGAGGGATGGGTGGTGTTCGGTCTTTTCTTCGCAGCCTGTCCAGCAAGCTTCGAATGGGGCAGTCGCTCCATGCCCCCGTCAAGCGGATTGCCAAGAGGCTGCGGCCCTTCATGGCAGAAGCCAGGAACCGGTATGGCTCAAATCCCGCGTTGTTCTATCGCCCTTTTGCCATCGGCTTCCTCGGACATGTCATTGACGGCATGGCCCGGGTCGAAGGACACACCCAGGATGTGGATCTTGTCGGGGTGCTGCAGGTAAAGGTGTGGCAGGAGATTACCGGCATAGATGATCCAGCCATCGGCGATTTGATGAGCCAGGAAAGCGTAAGGCAGTCAGAGGCTTTCTTGAAAGGGTGGGAAATGGGCGCGCGCTTTTGTGAAGTGTTGGCCGACCCAGAAGTGTTTTCGTTGTACTTTGATGTGGAGCAGCCGGAAGTAGAAAACGAAGAAAGCGTGCTGGATTCCTACGAGATATTTGATGTATTTTCGCCGTCAAACGAAGTTGAACTGCTGAATTACGACCCCAGAGTAGTTGCTGCTTGGCGCTTGTCACTTGATCGCGGTCTCTCCTGAGCTTTTTTACTTCGAATTTCATATATCACGCTCTGTCAATGGTCCTGGCGCAGCTGGAGTTCCTGTTAAATCACAAAAATCTCCTAGGAATTGTGAGGGCCTTACGCGATTAAACTCACTAAAATCTTAAGTGTTAACCATGTTTTTATAGTTAAAACTTTGTATTACGCTAACGTAAAAATATAATCGAATTTTACGTTGACTTAACGGAAGGCGGGCGTTTTACTGATCTCGTTACCAACGGACCAACCAGCTTCGGCTGAAAAAAGAAGTCGCGAGGTTAACGAGAGACACAACGAACCGTTAGGCGCGTAAAAGAAGAAAAACATCGCGCTGTCCGACCTTCACAAAATTTCGAAGACGGCTTGGTCATTTCCAAGAACGGGAGAGCTGTGTCTGAGCCGGGGTGAGTACTAAAAAGCCCCACAACATAAGAAGAGTGACGAGAGTAAAGCACACGCGAAGAAGACGGTGCGTTCTTGATCACTCCACAAAAAGTGGAGAAGACCATGGTTTTGGGTCGTAACAACAGCAATACCAATATTTTGTTCGATGACATCAAAGTTGAAGATGCTGATTTCGATGTAGATGTGAAGTTTGACGACGTGGAAATCGATGAAGCTTCGCTCCAGAGCAACCAGAACGATAACGACGTCGACAACAAGGTAGAAAGCGAAAACAAGAACGAACAGGGTCAGGGTCAGGACCAAGGTCAGGGACAAGCTCAGGGCCAAGGACAGGATCAAGGCCAAGGACAGGATCAGGGCCAGGGTCAGGACCAAGGTCAGGCTCAATCCTCTGAATCCGGTGCCCTAGCCGCAAACAAGACTGACGTTGATACCGACGTCAAGACCGACGTTGACAACAAAGTCGAGAACGGTAACGACATCGACATCACCATTCAGGATCTTCTGCCAGAAGACTGGATGCGTCCGGAAGATAATGACTTCATCGACATTGATGATGATGTGAACGCTCCGATCCTCGCAGCCCAGAACAACAGCTCGGTCGATTATAATCCTGGCGATGACGTCAATGTTTACGCCGACGGTGCTGGTAACGACGCTGCCTTCAACATCTCGCAGATCGGCGACTTGGTGGACAACGATCGTCTGTCAAGCCCAACCGTCTCCAATGACGCAAGCTATGATGCTGATGTGACGCAGTCTGGTGGTCGCGCACGGACCGAAGACGGTATCGATGCTGACAACGCAGATGGCGATTGGGGTTCCGGTAACAAAGATGACGGTTCCGTTGCTGGTACTGCTGAAGCGTCCGCTGACAAGTCTGCAGACATGGAAGCATTCAATCAGGACATCGTGATGGGTGCGAACCTGCAGTACAACCTCGTTGATGCAACCGTTGTTGGTGGTAACAACTACGACAACGACACTGGCGAAGATGGCGCCTAAGTTCTAGCTACGCTCACAACCGAGGCGGGTTCTTGCTCCAGAGCGAGGGCCCGCCTCGTCTCCCTTAACTCCGTCTCTCACAACTTGATCAATGCTTGACCAGGTCCAAGAGGTGGGCTGTGGAGGATGCAGCATGTATAGTCCAGGCGTCTCTGAAATTTTGCAAAGGTTTACAGGCGAGTGGAAAATTCCAGAAGACTTTGGCTTTTGGAAAAACTTCTACGAGGATATGGAAGTGGAGCTGGCAGGGCCCGACTTGGGGTGGGCAGCTCGCGAACTATATCTGGGACGAGTGCAAGATGGTGAGTTCGGCATTGATTTGAAAGACATCAAGTTGCCGTCGTCAAACCTGAGCGATCTGGAGCGCCCGGATATCTATCCAAACCGTTTCTTCAGCATCTCTGACCGCGCCCTTCCAGCTCAAGAAGTTGAAGCAACCTCATCAACGGGTGGCTTTGGCGGCTCATTCACTGTGCGCGTTAACGGGGAAGTGTTCACGCCAGCACTCTATACCTATGGCGAAAACGGCGGTGTTGCGGGTGTAATCACGCAACTTCACTACCTCTGGGACGATGACATTCTGCTGAACGGAGAGTTCGACGTTGGCCTTTCCTATTACAACAGCGCATCTGCTGCTTCTGGGCAGTTTGTAGTTGAAGCCTTCTGGAATGTAGCCAGTGTCGGCGATGTTTCGGGCATGGGCCCCAATGACATGGCTGCGCAGCTCGCGACGACCCTGACCACCCAGATCTCGCTTACGGCCGTCGCCTCCTACGGTGTGCTCAGTCAGGAAGAATATGAAGCTCTATTGGAAGAGCGGCGTCTCGAAATGGAAGAGATGCAGGAAGCCATCGAAAATGGCGAAGTGCCAGAAGGCCCACAGCCCGGAGATACGGTGACCGTCTACAGCCACAATGGCGAGGAGGGTGAGGCTTCATTCGAGTTGGACCTATCGTTGTATCTGAGAACCCAGTCGCCGAACCCGATAGACGGCAAGGTCGATCCCGAGGCGGACGTCGGCACGCTTGACGTGGGGGGCAATACGGCAATCAACACCGCCTCTATCGTGGACGGACCGGAGACCTATGGTTCTGCGATGATCCATGGTGACTACTACGACATCAATGTGATTGCCCAGATCAACATCCTGCATGATGGCGATATGGTGCCAGACACGTACTGGAATGTGCAAGACCAGTCATCCGAACAGTTCATCTCCAGTTTAGCGCAACAGCAGACCATCGTTTCATCCATGGTGAGCGCAGGGACCACCAGCAGTGCGTCCAATACAAACACCATGGACAATTTCGCGCGGTTTGACGACGTGGTGGAGGCTCCAGCGCCGACAGAAGCGCCCATTCTTGAAGTTGGAGCAGGGGCATCAAACGCGCTCTGGACCATTGATTACGCGTATGGCGACTACTATGACGCGCTGCGGTTTACTCAAATCAACCACATCGTTGACAACGATGTTGTTGGGCAGATCGAGATCACCGATAAAATGTCGATTGTAGTGGGCAACAACTACGCGCAAAACTCTGCTTCATTTCTGGAACTTTCCACCAACTATGATCTCATTATCGTTGGTGGGGACTATTATGAGACAAGTTACATCTATCAGAAGAACATCATTTACGATGCGGACTACATGCAGGGCATGGGGCAAGCATTTGACGATGATGGTATTTCGTCTTCAACAAGTGGCAATACGCTGATCAACAGCGCCAGCATTGGTGATGCTGGCACACCTATTGCCTTTGATTTCATGACAGAGAACGCAGCTGAGCTGAGCAGTCTGATCCAGGCCGGTGAGACCGAACTGGACCCATTGCTGACCAGCATGTTCGCTGGCAATGGCGGCGGCACATTCAGCGTGCTGTACGTCACCGGAAACTACTATGACACGAAGGCGATCTTTCAGACCAACATCATAGAAGACGCCGACGCCGTGGCAGTGGCCTCGTCTACCTCAGTGGATACCGACGTGACGGTGTCCTTGGGGGGCAACACTACAATCAACACGGCGAGCATCATTGAATATGACAGCGCCTCCGAGCTGAAAATGCTTGAAGGCGACCACTACGAGGAAAGCTTCCTCATGCAGGCCAACCTGCTTCCAGAAGATCTGGAAAACGAAGAAGCGATGGATGCGCTGGCATCTGAAGTGGTCGTGTTTGCTGTCGAAGGATCCAAGGAGGAAACCGTAACGGGTAGTGATGCTGAAATCGTCAAACCAGACGCTTCCAGTGACGACATGCTCGCATCGGTTTTGGCTTAGTATGGTTTCAAAAAACAACAAGAACACAGCGGAGGACTGGCAGGGCCCACCCCAGCCTCCGAGCGACGGAACTGTGAGCGGCAAGCTGGTCTATCTTTGGGACAAGCAGCAGAGCCAAGACGACAAGGCCACGGATCATGACCAGACCGTCGCGTCACCTGATCCCTCCGAGAACAAAGCCGCAGAAGAGCCTGCGGCCGCGGATCCTGCGCAAGCAGGCGAACAACAGCCAGAGACAGGCAAGGCACCGGAAGAGGCCCGTGAGCACGGCAAAAAAGATGGCCAGACCATTGATGGAGCTGTGAACACCAAAACGAATGCCCATGACAAAACCCCGGTCAAGGAACCAAGCACGGGAGGTGGTGGCAAACCGCCGACGGATGGCGGCGGCGGACCAGGTGGCGGCGGTGGCGGCGGCGACAACGGTTCCCCCTTGCAGGTGCGTGGCGGAGCGCCCAATTTCCGCAAGATCATGGCAGACGGGTTGGCCGTGTGCCGCAAGAACCTCATGATCGTCTTTATTTTCTCCTTATTTGTGAACCTGTTGGTTCTGTCCATTCCCATCTATCTGTTCCAGATTTCAGACCGAGTTTTGACCTCGCGCAGCACTGATACCTTGATGATGCTGACGGTGATCGTGATGGGCGCCCTGACTTTCCACGTCATGCTCGACATGATCCGGCGGTTCATCTTGATGCGCACGGCCGTGCATCTGGAAACCCGCCTTGGCGGCCCGGTGATGAATGCGGCGGCCAAAGCATCCATCGATGGGTCCAACCGCGAGTTTCAGGCGCTGGGCGATTTGCAGATGATCCGGAACTTCATTACCGGTTCCACTTTGCTCACGATCTTCGATGTGCCCATCGCCCCGGTTTTCCTGCTGGCCGTCTTCATGATCCACCCCCATCTGGGTATGATCGTCTCCGGCGCTATCGGTCTTCTGTTCATCGTGGCGCTGATCAACCAGCGCTTGACCGTAGTTCCCTTCAGCCGTGCCAACGCCTTTGCTTCCCGCGCAAACCTTCAGGCCGATGCCATGTCCCGCAACTCGCAGGTCATCAATGCCATGGGTATGGTGCCGGAAAGCGTGATGATGTGGGGCAAGGACACCGCTGAATCCCTGAAGGCGCAGGTCAGCGGTCAGGACCGCAACGTGGTGATGTCCGGCATTTCCAAGCTGGTTCGCCTCGCCACACAGGTTGGCATGCTGGGGTGGGGGGCCTTCCTCGCACTGGAAAATGAGGTGACCGGCGGAATGGTGATCGCAGGTTCTATCATCGCCTCCCGTGCGCTGGCACCCATTGAAGGGGCGATCGAAGGCTGGAAGAACATGATCCAGGCGCGCTCGGCCTACTCCCGGATTCGTAACCTCTTGAACAGCTCGCCGCTCAACGTGGACCGACTGCGCTTGCCTGATCCAAAAGGTCGCCTTGATGTGGAGCGCATCCTGTACGTGCCAAAGCCAAGCAAAAAGGTGATTTTGAACGGTATCTCCTTTGCGCTTGATCCGGGCGAGAGCCTTGCAATCATCGGCAACTCCGGAGCTGGTAAATCCACGCTCGCCAAGATGTTGGTGGGGTCCATCACGCCAACGGCGGGCAATATTCGCCTCGACCGCATGGACCTTCGCAACTGGGACCCACGCCAGCTCGGCGAAAGCATTGGCTATCTGCCGCAGGACGTGCAGCTGTTTCCGTCCACCATCAAGGCAAACATCGCCCGAATGCGTGACGATGCGACCGATGCGCAGATCTTCCGGGCGGCGGAACTCGCTGACGTGCACGACATGATCTCAGGCTTTCATCAGGGCTATGAGACGATGATATCCATGGATGGCGCTCCCCTCTCGGGCGGGCAAAAGCAGCGGATTGGTCTGGCGCGTGCCTTCTATGGCAGCCCAAGACTGGTGGTGCTGGATGAGCCCAACTCCAACCTTGATCCCATCGGCGAACAGGCTCTGGCCCGTGCCATGGGGCGGGCCAAACAAGAAGGCATCTCCATCGTCGTGATTACCCAGCGTCCGTCGCTTTTGCGCAGCGTGGATCGCATCATGGTGCTGAAGAACGGCAGCGTTCAGCTGCAAGGCCCACGTGATGAAGTGAGCGAGCAGCTTTCCGCCGCAAAGCAGCGTGCGCGCAGACTGCCGGACCAGAAGGGTCCGCAAAATGGTCCAGAAGGGTCCATCGAGCCGCCATCCGAGTGATGGCACAAGACTGAAACCACTCAAAAAGAAACGATAACAGGAAACAGTCATGACGCTCGTCCCTACCGATCTTCAACAGTGGCACCACGATGTGCCCCACAAAATCGGGGTCCCGGCCTTCATCGGCTTTGCGCTCCTCATCTTGCTGGTGGCTGGCTTTGGTGTGTGGGGCAGCATGGCTCCGATAGCGGGTGCAACCATCTCCAAAGGCAGCTTTGTGGTGACCGGCCAGAACAAGATGGTGCAGCATCTGGAAGGCGGCATCATTCAAGACATTTTGGTTCAAGAAGGCGATGTGGTTGAGAAGGGGCAGACGCTGGTGCGCCTCGACAAGACTGCGCCCCTTGCCAACCTGCGCCGTCTGGAACTGCGGCTCAGCCGCTTTCAGGCCATTGAAGCCCGGCTCAACGCGTTGATCTCGGGCAAAGAGGCAATTGTCTTTCCTCAGGAGCTTTTGAACCGCCGTCAGGATCCGGATGTGGTGGAAATCATCAACAGCCAGAAGGCGGCCTTTGCAGTGGACATGGGACAATTGCAGAGCGAGACGGCCATTCTGGAGCACAGCATCGACAGTTTGCATCAGCGCATCAGAGGCAACGAGGCACAGCAGGAATCTGCCCGGCTTCAGCTTGAGTACCTTGAGGCGGAGCTGGCAGACAAGCGTGAACTCATGAAGAAAAACCTGATCCGCAAGCCGGAAATCCTCGCAATTCAGCGGGCGCAGGCCAACCTGAAGGGCGATATCGGCCGCCTGCTGGGGGAGATCGGGGACATTAACGAGCGCATCGCCCGCACGCAGGAAGAGATCTTGCGGGTAAAGTCCATCACCCGCCAAAAGGCGACCGTCCAGTTGCAAGACATTGAAGCGCAGATTGATGATGTGCAGGAGCAAATCCGGGCCGCAAAGGACGTGCTCAACCGCGTCAACATTTTGGCCCCCAATGCTGGGGTGATCGGCAATCTTTACTACCACACCTCCGGCGGGGTGATTGAGAGCGGCAAGAACATCCTTGAAATTGTGCCGCTGGACAGCGAGATGCTGTTGGAAGTTCGCATCCGCCCGCAGGACATCGATACGGTGCATGTGGGCCAGCAAGCGACAATACGGTTGACGGCCCTGAACCAGCGCACGACGCCCACCATGTACGGCGAAGTGATCTACGTTTCGCCGGATTCCAAGCCAACGGACGAAATCGGTCAGGTGGGTGACATCTATCTGGCGCGTGTGAAGCTCGACAAATCCCATATGGAGGGTATGCGGGCCGAAATGGCAGACTTCACGCCGTTACCCGGCATGCCTGCCGAGGTCCACATTACGACGAAAGAGCGTACCTTCTTCGATTACCTCACCCGTCCGCTTCGTGACAGCATGTCAAGAGCGTTCAAGGAGAACTAAGAGACGGCAGAGGAGGCAGAAAGGCGCGTCCGCTGGGCGCGCCTTTTTCATTTTGCTTCAAAGTGTTGCGCTGACGGCGGCCTTGAGCGCAGGGTACTTTGCAGTGACCTTGGATCCTGCAGGATAAAAGACGCAGACCGACAGAGAGCCTGTCGTGACATACTGACCCGCCTTGAAACCACCGCAGTGATCGCCCGCCGCTTTCACCGCGCCCTTCAGCAAGTCGAGTGGTGCGCCAAGTACATTGGTAACGCTGCCATCGATGACGGTTTCATCGTTGACGACAAGCTTGAGATCGACAGTGGTCAGCGCGTATGGATCCCATGTTTCGATCTTTTCGCCGACAATGAAGCCCGCGTTGGAAAGGTAGTCCGCCAGTTTCAAATCCAGTGAAGCCTGGTTCATGTCTTCAAGACGGCTATCGATCAGCTCAATCACCGCGTAAAGGCCATCAATGGCGGCGATGAGGTCCTCGTCCTTTTCCGGAAGCACAGGCAGATCCTTGCAAAGACGGAACGCCAGTTCAATCTCAACGCCAATCGGCTTCTCGCTGCCTTCAGAAAACACCGCGCCGTCTTCCTTGATGGTCGGCGTGAAGATGGGGGCAAACAGCGCTTCCCCGTCCGGCGTGACCGCAACCTTCCATGCGCCAACTTCGCCAAGGTCAGCGGCGACCTCGCGTTGAACAGCAAGCGCGCCGTCCCGCGATGGCGTCAACTCTGCAAACTTTGATAGGGGAACTGGGGTTTTGTGCGCCCGTGCGTCAAGCAGCGCCTTGGTGGTTGCGTGCATGATTATCTCCAAAATGGGTCGATGGGTCAGTTAGGTTTATCGTTTCACCTACTGCGCAGGGATCATTGGGGTCAAGCTTGGCGTGTGCAAGTCTGCCATTTGCAACCAAATTTACGGGTTTCCCCTCGTGCTGCTGGGTGACGAGAGGCCGCTTTGTAAAAGTGTAGCGCTGGGCGACTACGCTTCAGAAAGGAAGGATGTTGTCAGATCGCAGCGCACGCCGTCATAAAACACGTCCAGCACTTGAGTGAAGGGAGCGGCATTCTGGCTCGCCAAAGCAAACAGCGTGGCGCTGGATCTCAGCTTCTTGGCGTCAATGGGGCCAAGCACCGCCTCCGCGCTTACATCCGGATGGCTCAACATCAACGCCATAGCCTCGGTCAAGCGCGGACCAAGCACTGGGTGAGCCAGATAAGCCTTGGCTTCCACAAGGTCTTCAATCCCATAGAAGTGAGCAGTGCCTGAACGCCCCAGTTCCCTTAGCTGGGGGAAGATGAACCACATCCAGTGACTTGCTTTTTTGCCCAGGGTCAGTTCGCTGACGACCGTGGGCCATACTTTCTCTTGAGCTTCGACAAATCGCAAAAGATCGGTCTTGCCTGCACTCATTATCTCCGCCTTTTCCCGCCACCTCCTCTTGAACGGTGGCTTGCCTTGCGCGCTTGTGGTCTGGCCTGCCGTGTAGCCGGCTTGCGAGCCTCGCGGCTTTTATGAACCCGTTTGTTCCCAACTTGCCGTGCTCTTTGGTCCTTGCGCAAGTGGGTAGGGGCTTTTCGTGCTGCGGGGCGCTGAACGGCAGCGGGCTTCCTCTGTTTTACCGCCTCCCGTGTTTGGGGTCTGGCAGCGGGACGTTCAGCGCGTGGTTGGTCCGGCCGTGCTGCCGGGCGTTGAACGCCGTCAGGGCGTTGCTGGGCACGGTCCTTGATGGTCTGTCCAGCGCCAGAGCCTGCGGCGCGATCCCGGACTGTTTGCCCAGCGCCGGAGGCTGCGGCGCGATCCCGAACCGTTTGCCCCGCGCCGGAGGCTGCGGCGCGATCCCGAACCGTTTGCCCAGCGCCTGTTCCTTTAAGGCCTTGAACAGCTCCGGCTCCAATTGCAGCGCCTGCTGCGCCTGCGGCCACGGTTTCCAGGCGATCCCTGTCAAGCCGTTCTGCTGCTGGGCCGTCTATACCTTCCCAGTTGCCGCGGTCAAACTGCTGCCATTTGCCCTCCATGTTGCGATAGACCTTGCCATCCTGTCCGGCAAAGATCTCTCCACGGCGACCGCGTTCAACAAGACCTTCCTTCGACGCACGGTTCCAGCGCCCCGGTCCGGCCCCGTCCCGCAAGCGGTCTGCCGGATTGGCCCGCGCCCACTCACTGCCAAGCTTCACACCGCCGGTGTTCCAACTGCCGTAGATGTTTCTGCCTCCGCCCACGAAGGCCTTGTTGCCGGTGATGGGGTTGGTAACGGAGATGAAGCCCGCAGCGCCACGCGGGCCTGAGGCATAGCCGCCGCGAATGTAACGGCCCGTAGAAGGGTTATACACCCGGCCCACCGCGATGCCCCGGTTGGGGCCATAGGCATAGCCATATCGGCCAAAAACACCGCGCGCCGGGTTGTAGTAGATCCCGGAGCCGAAAGTGACAGGGCGAGGGAAGTAGGGCGGATAGTACCCTGGTCGCCATGGCCGGTAGTAGGGCGGATACCAATACCCATTGCCATAGACGTAGGTGTCCCATGCCAGATAGCTCCAAAGATAACCCATGGTGAAGCCAAACCACACGGCACCAGCTGAGGTGTCGCTGGCCGGTTCGCTCTCGTAGACCCGCACGTAGGTAGTGTTGTAAACCGGGGAGCTGGGCGGGATCTCGTAGATCTCATCGGGCACGGAAGTCGCCACTTCCCACGGTCCGTTGGCACTGGGGCCAGTAAACCACACGCCGTCTTGCACCACATAATAGGCGGTGCCCACTTGAAGCACCTGACTGCTCGTATTCACAGCATAGGACAGGGAGGTGCCGTCTATGGGCTGGAAATCAGGGTTTCCCGCGTAGCTGACCTCTGGCTGAATGGACCCCACTTCCACACGGGCGGTGGTTGGAATGCTGGCAAGCAGCCTTGCCTCCGCACTTTCCGAAGTACCCGGAATGGACGCACGCACAGAGTAGTAAGGGGCATCCTCAGGGATGAACTGAAAGTCCTGTGGCAAGTCCGGTGTGGCAAATGTCCAAGGCCCATCAAGGCTTTGGGCGCGGAACCAGCGACCTGAAAGCAAGGTGTACCAGTTCTTCTCCGTTTTGTGGAAGAACACGTCACTGGTTGAGTTGGAAGCCCATTGCAGTTCCGTCGTGCCGACATCCTCCAAGGTTGGTTCACCTTCGAAGAGCAACAGTTCTGCTGGTCGGTCGCTGTAGAACACAACGGGCACTGCAGCGCCCTCCAATCCCTTGTTGGGAAAAGCAGCCTTCGCGTTCTGCCAGCTCTCGTCATCCGGCAGCTTGGAAAAAACCTCGGGCAGCTGCCCCGCGTCTATCCAGGTGCCATCCAGCTTGTCCGAAGAAAGCCAAGCCTCCTCATCTCGCAGGTAGTAGGTGCCGGTTTCATTCAGCTTGAACAGGTCCCAGTTGGTATTCACGATGAAAAGAAGCTCATCCACCCCTTGAACAGGCGCTTCAATGGGTTCGCCATCGGTTTGAAGCAGAACGGCATCCTGTGTGCTGTGAAAGATGGGCGGCGCTTCGGCCTGCAACCCTTCCACGTTCTGCATCTGCTGGGAATTGGCAAGCGAGGCGGCGATGCGCTGCTTGGACAAGGTGATGGTATCGACCGGGATCAGCTTGCCGACCTCAAGATTGAGTTTGCTCAGCTGATCCTTGGAGAGGACGGAAAAAACAAGGCCGGTTACCTTGATGCCTTGAAGGAACACCTCGTCGCTGTCCTCATTGGCAAAGGTCTTGCCCTCCAGATTTATGACGCCAAAAACCGGAGCTTCATTGGCGGCTGGGCGATATTCGGTAGCCACCATCGCTTTCAGGGTGGTGAAGTTGGCCCACTCCGTGATTTGAGGCTGGTACAGCACGATGACCGCACCGTCCTCGGCCTGAAAGGTGCGTGGCCAGCCGCCTTCTTCTTCCGAGACACTGATGTACTCGCCACTTACAAATCCGGACTGACCAGATATGGAAACGGCGCACCATGAGCCACTCTCATCACATTCGGTGATCTCGACACTTGTGCCGGCATCAAGTGTGCCCATGGATTGGAAGTTCGTTCCCGGCCCCTCTCGAAAATTCACCTTGGTGGTGATGGTGCCGGTGTAAGCTTGGGCCTGTGCCATTTCCAGGCTGAAGGCAAGGAGTGCGACGACAAGAAGTCTCATGAGGTAGCCTCATTCCGTTGCGGAAGGTGGGGCAGCCTACCAGAAATCTCGAAGAGCGGTGTGGGAAAGTTTACTAGTGTTAATCTAGCGGAAATGGAGCGGGTGAAGGGAATCGAACCCTCGTCGTTAGCTTGGGAAGCTACTGCTCTACCATTGAGCTACACCCGCGCGCTTGTTGCTCTTATCAGCAAGGAACCTGCAGGTGTCAAGGCGCTTGAAATAGGGAGAGGTTGATAACCAGTTGTCCTTGGCGCAGCTGGCAAGGCTTTTCGGCCCGTTTGCACGCGCTGATGGCAAGATGCACAAAATTACTCAGGGATTGCGAACAAACCGGTCGAAACAGGCCTTGATCTACTCGTAGTAATTCATAGGTTACCCTCAGTTTGAATCAAATCAGGTTGAACATGATGCGGGCGAGGCTTCGTGCTCTCATTGAGGGCAAACGCTGGGAATACACCATTGTCACGCTTATTCTGATCAATGCAGTCACATTGGGTCTGGAAACCAGTCAGACAGCGATGGACGCGTTTGGTCCCGTGCTGATCGCCATGGACAGGACCATCCTTGCCATTTTCGTGGTGGAACTGACCCTGCGCATATTCGCCTATGGGCCACGTTTCTTCACCGGCGCGTGGAACCTGTTTGATACCTTCATCATCGGCATTGCCTTGGTGCCAGCAACGGGTCCTGCAAGTGTGCTGCGTGCTCTGCGTATTTTGCGTGTGCTCCGCCTCATTTCGGTGGTGCCTTCGCTGCGCAAGGTAATTGGCGGCCTGATGGCCGCGCTTCCGGGCATGGGCTCTGTGGTCCTCCTGATGACGCTGGTGTTCTATGTGTTCTCAGTGATGGCCACCAAGCTTTACGGTGCCTCATTCCCGGACTGGTTTGGCTCGATCGCCGCCTCCGCCTATACGCTGTTTCAGGTGATGACGCTGGAAAGCTGGAGCATGGGCATTGTCCGTCCGGTTATGGAGGTTTACCCAAGCGCATGGCTCTTCTTCCTGCCGTTCATCCTGTGTACTGCGTTTACGGTGCTTAACCTGTTCATTGGTATCATGGTTTCGGCCATGCAGCAGGAGCACGACGCAAGCGCTGAAAAGGATCGTCAGCTGATCCATTCGGAAACAGAGCTGGTGCTTCAGGAAGTGCGGGCCTTGCGGCGCGAAGTGGCAGAGCTGAGAAACCAAAGCTCGGAAAAGACCTGAGCGGACGTCCTCAATCAGACTTGACTGGATAATGTGTCGGAGTGCTCTAGCCATTTGGCTTAAGGCCTACTATTCCCTGTAGTATATAAATACTCAGGGAGAGCCTGATGCTTGATGCCACTGCGCGCCGATACATTGACCCACCACTGAACCGCCTTGGCAAGATGATTGCCAATGCGGGCTTGAGTGCCAACACCGTTTCGGTCATCGGCCTGTTGTTCGCTGGCGTAGCGGCGCTCTGTATTGCTCTTGGACAGTTCGAGGCGGCGCTGGTTGCGATCATCATCAACCGATTGGCCGATGGCCTTGACGGAGCGGTGGCGCGCGCGACCGAAAAAACCGATCTTGGCGGCTTCCTCGATATCGTGTTCGACTTCATTTTCTATGGTGCCATTCCGTTTGCCTTCGTGGTTTATGATCCGGTGGGCAATGCTGTGGCCGGTGCCGTTCTGCTGCTGAGTTTCTATCTGAACGGCGCCACGTTCCTTGCCTTCGCGACACTGGCGGCAAAGCGCGGCATGAACACGCGGGCGCAAGGCATCAAGTCATTCTACTATCTGGGTGGCTTGGCCGAAGGGCTCGAAACCATTGCGGTCTTTATCGCATTTTGCCTTTTCCCGTCGTTGTTTGTTTACATCGCCTGGGGCTTTGCCTGCGTGTGCTTTATCTCAGCCATCGCACGCATTTTCCTGGTGAAGGCGCTGTTGGAGGGGTAGGGCACGGCACGGTGTCGTCGATCGCCGGACAAGGGCCGCTGCACGGCCAAATCCCAGAACTTTTAGGGGAGCTCTGGGTATTGTGTTGTGGCGAGAGGCTTTGAACGCCGAGGGCTTTGACCCATCTATGGAAACGAGGTGTCCACCATAGTTCAGTGAACATTTTCACTAGGCTAGCTTGGGCTTGTCCGCCACGCCGGTGCTGCATTAAAATGGAACAATAAAAGGCTACCTCTAGGCCGTATAACTAAAGGAAACTTGTGATGTATCGCTCCATCACCCGAGACATACAGGTTACTGTCGAGCCCTACTATCTTTCAGAGGAATCTCGACCGGAAGAAGATCAATATTTTTGGGCCTATAAGGTCGCAATAGAGAATTTCAGCGATCGCACCGTTTGCCTGCGTGCGCGCCATTGGAAAATCATCGACGAGACCGGCCACCTGCAAGAGGTGCGCGGCGCTGGTGTCGTTGGGGAAGAACCCGTTATAGAACCGGGTGGTAGCTTCCAGTACACCTCTGGTTGTCCGCTTGGGACACCCTCGGGCATCATGTCTGGGGATTACCAGATGGAAACGCTATCAGGTGAGCGGTTTGATGTTGAGATCCCCGCTTTCTCCTTGGATCTGCCTGATCAAGTGCGTACCCTGAATTAAGGGAGATGCTTGGCCTGCGGGTGGGTGCAGCGCCAGGTTCCACCAACAACAATTTAGCGTGCTGTGACTCGCCTCAAGGCGGGTCCCAAACGCCGGGGCATTCATGCGGGCAAGCAAAGCGGTTTACAACGCCGCCTACGAGCTGTTGCGGGACAAAACGTCCGTTCCAAGCTTCAAAGGGGCGATCAATCACATTTACAGGCTCGATCACTATGCGCGCAGCTACTGCATTCGCGTGCGTGCCAATGAGCAGCTGTTTGGTTACGAGACCGGGTTTCCAAAAGATCTACTGGTTGCAGCGCTCCTGACCTTGAGTGAAGAGCCAGAACATAACCTCGAAGAAGAGCTGGATCGGCATGTGGCACGGCTTTCTTCAATGCCCATCGGCATGGGGGAACGTCACCCCATCATGCCGGAGACCGTATTCTTCGACTTCGCCCGAACCATGGTACCGCATGCATTTGTTTTGCATGAATGGCTGAATGATCGGCGGGAGAGGGCTGACGACATTTACACCCGCGCGGGCAAGACGCTCGCCAGTATTCACCGGGTTGAGTTTTCCCGCTTCAAGCGGCGCTTGGACGAAGAATGGCGTGCCCCGGAAGACTGGGTGGGCGTGCAACTGGAGCAGCTGGAAAAGCTCACCGGTGTTGATCTGGAGGCCGCCCGAGTAAAGGATGCTGTTCTCCCGCTTCTCAAAACGCCTGAACGCTTTGTGCTCGCCCACAACGATTACCATCCCCTTAACTGGCTGGATACCGAAGAGGGCCTCAAGGTGATCGACTGGGACAATGCGATGATTGCCCCTCCCGAATTGGATCTGGTCAAGATGCGCCATTGGACCCGATTGAACGCGGAGGGCCATCTGGTGGCTGATACGAACGCCTACAATCAGTTCCTTGAAGGCTACAGTTCATCTGGTGGCCGGGTAAACGACGACATGCTGCATGTATGTGAGCTGTTGTGGCTGCCCAAGGTGCTCGCGTTTGAGCGCATGCGCGAACAGCAAGGCTTTGAAACCAAGCCTTTCCCAAGTTCAAACGCCGTCAGGAAAGCACTCATGCATTGCCTTGAGGTTCGGGAACCTGTGCCTTTTGATTCTATTGCCTGAGAAACAAACAAAAAAGGCGGCCCAAAGAGCCGCCTTACCATTCCAATAGCCCTATGAAACTTACTCGGTGCGGTAGCGCGCCTGTGCGCCGCGCTCGATGGCCGCAACCGTGAGCTTGTCCAGATTGAAGCGGTCACGGAACAGCTGCAGCATGCGTAGCTCTTCCTGCTGAAGGCGCAGGTCCGCTGCGGCAACTTCTACAGCAACCGCGTAGCCTGTGTCATAGAGCTTTGAGGGCAGGGACTGTGCGATCAGGTCCAGCGTGTCGCCCAGACCGTTTTCAGCGCTCATGCGCTCGCCACATTCACCACTGATGCGCACCAGCTCCGTCTCGTCGAACCCTCTGAAAACAGGCATGAATTGGACCACTTCACCAATCGTCCGCAGCTCGGAATCTGTCATGCTGCTATCAGCGGCGGCGGTCATGACCATAATATGGACCAGTGCTTCTTGAACACTCAGTAGCTTATTCATGTTTCTCTCGTCTCTAGAAAGGGTCGATGCTTAAACCCTAAGCATCATGCTCACTCATTCTGCAGGATTAGGGGTAAAACCACATAGATGCAAGGGAGCACTGCTATTGTCACCGAACGGTCATTGACGGAGCCCCTTGTTTTACTTAAGTTCCGGCAGCCTGTCGCAGTTAGTACTCGCGGACAGGCTTAGTTTTTTCCACTCAAGTATGAAAGTTAGATGGTTTAAAGCCATGACCAATCAACGTTTGCCGCAGCTCGACCTCAGTCCTGAATTTATCGAGGCCGCCAAGGTATCTAAAGCCTGGCCTTTCGAAGAAGCGCGCAAACTGGTCAAACGTCTCGAAAAAGAGGGCAAACCGAGGCCCGTCTTGTTTGAGACGGGCTATGGTCCTTCCGGTCTGCCGCACATGGGCACCTTCGGCGAAGTGGCGCGTACCTCCATGGTGCGTACCGCGTTCCGTTTGCTCACTGAAGACAAGATCGAGACCAAGCTCATCTGCTTCTCCGACGATATGGACGGTTTCCGCAAGGTGCCGACCAACGTTCCAAATCAGGAGCTGCTTGCCGAAAGCCTTGGCAAGCCGTTGACGCGGGTGCCAGATCCGTTTGGCGAGTATGAGGGCTTTGCCCAGTCCAACAACGCCAAACTGATGGCTTTCCTCGACTGTTTCGGCTTTGACTACGAGTTTGCCTCATCTACCGACTACTACACCTCGGGCAAGCTGGATGCGGCGCTGCTGCGCATGCTCGAAGTCTATGACGACGTGATGGCGATCATTCTGCCGACACTTGGTGAGGAGCGTCAGGCCACCTATTCTCCGTTCCTGCCGATTTGCCCGCGCACTGGTATTGTGCTGCAGGTGCCAATGGTCGACCGCAACGTGGAAAAGGGCACTGTTACCTACATTGACCCGGAGACCAGCGAACGCATTGAGGTGCCAGTCACAGGTGGTCACGTAAAGTGCCAGTGGAAGGCCGACTGGGCGCTGCGTTGGTACGCTCTCGGCGTGGACTACGAAATGGCAGGCAAGGACTTGATCGACAGTGTGAACTTGTCCTCCAAGATTTGTCGTGCGCTGGGCAAGCCCGCGCCGGAGGGCTTTAACTACGAGCTGTTCCTCGACGAAAAAGGCCAGAAGATCTCCAAGTCCAAGGGTAACGGCCTGACCATGGAAGAATGGCTGACATATGCGTCAAACGAGAGCCTGTCGCTGTTCAACTATCAAAAGCCAAAGACTGCCAAGAAGCTCTACTTCGACGTGATCCCAAAGGCGGTCGACGAGTACTGCACGTTCTTGAACAAATACCCCACCATGAAGCCTGAGCAAAAGCTCATGAACCCGGTCTGGTATGTTCACAACGGTCAGCCGCCACAAGAGGAAGTGCCGATTTCCTTCGCCATGCTGCTGAACTTGGTCTCAGCATCAAACGCGGAAAACTCGGATGTGTTGTGGGCGTTCATTTCTCGCTACGCACCGGGCACCAGTGCTGAAACCCACCCGATCCTCAATCAGCTGGTGGGTTATGCGATCCGCTACTACGACGACTTTGTAAAGCCGAACAAACAATTTAAGCCGGCTGATGAAGTTGAAACGGAAATGCTCCAGCAGCTGGACGCGGTTTTGGCCGGTCTGGACAAGGACACGGACGGCGCCGATATTCAGAATGCAATTTACGACATTGGTCGCAATATCGAGCGTTACCAGAACGTCGAAAAGCCAGGTCCAGATGGTCGCCCAGGGGTTGCACAGAACTTCTTTTCTGCGATTTATCAAGTACTTCTGGGGCAGGAGAAGGGGCCGCGTTTTGGGTCTTTTGTGGCCCTCTACGGCATTGATGAGACACGAGCTCTGATTGCAAAAGCACTTGCAGGAGAGCTCGGAGCGTGATGAATTGCCCCCTCTGACCAAGAGGGGGCTTTTTTATGAGTCTAAGTAGTTTGCTTTCATGGGCCTTGTTCCCGCTATACGCAGTTGAAGGCATCCGCACACGGCTAAAAACCCCGCGTCTGCGTCCTGGCACCGGTCCCTATGAAGGCCGTTTTGAGGGCGCAGGAGCACCACTACGCCTTCTGGTACTGGGGGATTCATCTGTTGCCGGTGTTGGCATTGGCACGCTTGAAAACGGTCTGTCCTATCAGCTTGCCCAGTCGCTGGCGCGTCAAACCGGGCGGGCCGTGGAATGGCGCGCGGCGGGTTTTAACAGCGCCACAGCCAATCAGCTCTGCGATGTGGTCGTGCCGCACCTTCCAGCCACCGATTACACCCACATCTATGTTAGCGTCGGCTTCAATGACCTGAAGAACTTCCACTCCGGCACCAAGTGGAAAAAAGGGTTTGGGGAGCTGATCTATGCGCTCAAAGCCAAGTACCCCGGCGCAAAGATCTTCTGGTCCTGCCTCATGTCTCCACACGGTGTTCCGGCGCTTACGCCCGGCCTTGCCTATGTGCTTGGCCTCAGACGTCCGATGATCAACAAGATCGGACGCACCCTCTGTGAAGAACGGGGTGGGCAGTGGGTCTCCAGTATGCCGGGCATTGGCCGGGTGCACTTTTGCGAGGATGGCGTTCATGCCTCTGAGCGGGGCAACAAGGACTGGGCTGACCACGTGGTGGAAGAAGCCTTGGCTCCATCCGTTTTAAGGCTGGAAGATCAGAACGAAGTACACCACGAACAGCACAAGATGAACCGCGCCCTGTAGCATGTTGGTGCGGGTGCCGCTGAAGGTGTTGAGGCTGAGCGCAAGCGTCAGGATCAACAGCACCATGTCGGTGGACTTGAGGCCAAGCACCACGTGGATGTCCAGGAAGCCAGCCACCAACAGCACCGCTGGCACGGTCAGGCCAATGGTTGCCAGTGCCGAGCCAAGGCAAATGTTGATGGAGCGCTGGACCTTGTTGTTCAGCGCCGCTTTGAAGCTGCTCAAGCCTTCAGGCGTCAGCACCAGAAGCGCGACCAGCACACCGCCCAAGGCGACAGGCAAGGCCATCTCGTCAATGCCGAAATCAACGAGGACGGCCAGCTTCTTGGAAAGCAGCACAATCGGAAGCATGGTCAGCAGCAACAAAGCCGCATGATAGGGAGTGGAATGGATCTCCAAGTTGCCATGCTCGTCGTCGTGATGATCGCTCATGGTATCCGGCTCAAGCCCTTCTTTTTTCCCTTCCAAAAGGAAGGAGAGCGCAATGCCGGGGTGTGAAGAGGGCTGCTGGAAGAACGACTTGTGTCGCTTGCTTTGAATGGCGAGAAACACGGCGTACAGCATGACAATAATCAGCGCGAAGGTGATCTGCTGCACCGGAGACAGCGAAGGGTCACTGGTCGAAGTGGTGTAGCGCGGCAGGATCATGGAAAACGTCGCAAGAGGAATGAGCACGGCAAGGTAACTGCGGGCCCCTTGTGTGTTGAAGGGTTGCTCTCCGTGGCGCAGCCCGCCGAGCAGCAGCGACAAGCCAACCATGCCATTCAGCACAATGTTGAGCACGGCCAGCATGGTGTCCCTTGCCAGTGTCGCATTGGCCGAGCCCGTGAGCATGATCGATATGATCAGCGAGACTTCGATGCCAATAACAGAGAGGGTCAGGATCAGCGTCCCATAGGGCTCGCCGAGCCGCACCGCCAGACAATCCGCATGGCGCACAACGCCGAACGCACCCCACAGCATGGCACCGAAAATCCAAAGAAAGCTCAGCGCCAACACTGGCACCGGGGCACCTGCGCCCAGCAGGGCCTCAGGGTAGGTGTAGAAGATGCCAGCGGTGAAGGCGCCAACCAGAAAACTCGTTTCCTTGGTCACAGCTCTCAATGGGGATGTACTCAAACGCTGTCCTATTCTGAAAGTGGCATATCGGCAGGCTCAGTCTCCGACGGGACCCACAAGATGGGCGGAGACGTTTCAATCAGGATGGTGCCCTCTCGTGGCGAATTGATGTCGTCGCCAAGCTCAGGTTGCAATTCTGCCTCAACCAGATCCAGCGTCTTGCGCTCCGTTTGCCATATGCCTTTTCGTTCTTGCTCTGCGGCTTTGGCTTTCATTTTCAGGTCCAGTGGCGCGTCGTCAGTAACATGCGCCCAACCGTTCTGAACGATCCAATGGGCCACATCGATTGGACCACGATTGCAGGTGGCCGCGATAGGCCCACTTTCAGCCTGTTCGAAGTCGCGGCACGTCATGGCCACCTGAAGCAGAAAAGCTCGTAAAGCGGTGCGGGCACGCATTCCGCAAGGCCAGGTGCCGCCGAGCCAGCTTTCGCAGGTCTCATCCACCGCCAATGGCTTCACGTAGCGCAGCCTGTACCGGTTGTTCTTGAAAAGAAACGTGGCCCCATCCTCGATCACGGGCCGAAAGATGGTCATCTCCTCGGGGATCTCCACTTCCTCTACCGGCTTCTCGGCTGCTGCAATGCGCTTCAGGGGCCCTGTAACCGGGGGAGGGGGCGTGATGCCGTTTCCGGTGATTGCGCGCAGGTTGTTGGGGTTTTGTACCGCCTGTGCTTGCGCCAGCTCTTCTGGCGTGGGGTCTGGCTCTGGAAGCGAAGAAGGCTTGTAGACGATGGCGGCCTGTTCCTTCGGTTCCTCCACTTCATCTACGGCGAGGAGGGCAATACAGGCGAGCAAGCCAATTCCAAACACACTCAATGCGAATGGAAAAGCGCCCTTCATCTCAACTTCCTCCGGTTACAGTCGCCATAAGGTTGTGGCTTCCGGGATGCTGCAGCTATTGGCTGACCCAGACAATGCGCAAAACCCAGTTCAGGTCGTCTTCCGGGACGATAAGCGGCCCATCGCCCGCCACAAGTCCCTGAAATTCATAGGAGGTGAGGGTTTTTCGCAGGAGACGCCGCGCGCCTATGAACCCGCTTTTTCGGGCAAACAGAACACGGTCTCCTCTGCGGAGCGGCGCATCTGGAGATACAACCAGCATCTCACCATCTTGGTAATATGGCTCAAGACTATTACCAGAAACTTCAAGCACAAAGACATTGTTTGCGTGAGGCACAGGAAAGGCGATGTATTCCCAATCTTCCGCAGTGTCAAAACTCTCCAGATTTTGGGGCATCTTCTCCCGCAGTGCTTGGAGTGTTGTGAAGCGGGCCGCTGTCACCGGTGAGGTTTTCGGGTTTCGCGAGCGCTTCCCTGTTGCGAGTCGGCAAAAATCTTCCAAGCCGGTGTTTGTGACCTCAAGAATTTTCGCAAGGGATTCTGTTGAGGGCCAGCGCAGACGGCCTTCAGCGGTAACGCGCTTTGACTTGTTGAGCGCCGTCGAGTCGAGCCCGGCAAGGCGCGCCAGCCCGGAAGGCGTCAGCCCATTGCGCGCTGCGATTTCATCCAGAGCGAACCAAAGGTCGCTGTGTGTGAACATGAGCTCGTCTCCCTGCCAAGAATTGCAATGGCTTTTGTTATCTTAGGTTGCATGCCGCAAGGCAAGGACGCACATTTTGCCACTCTGCCCCTTGCAATCCGGCAAAACCAGCCGTATGACACTGCTTTCAGTTGAGGTTGTCACTCCGCTGAAAAGGTAATCCCCTGAATGTCTCTGATTTACAAGATCGCTGAGAAGGATCTTTGGCACGCAGCCGAAGATGCCGGCGTGTTCGTTGGCGCGCCTATCGACCTGGAAGACGGGTTTATTCACTACTCGACCGCTGACACCGTTAAGGAAACGGCGGCGAAACACTTCAAAAACAAAGACGATCTTCTGCTTATCGCAATTGAGAGTGACAGGTTGCCTGAAGAACACCTGAAGTGGGAACCCTCACGAGGTGGCGCTTTGTTTCCCCACCTTTATGCCCCAATGCAAATGGATGCTGTGGTCTGGGTGAAGCCGCTGCCGCTTGTCGAAGGCACTCATCAGTTTCCGGAGGACGTGTAATGGGCTTTATCAGGATCGCCAACAAGATTGGCCTTAAATCGCTTCACATGTTGGAGCCAGAGGCTGCTCACGAGGCCACAATCCGGCTCTTGAAGACCGGGTTGTCGATGCCGTGTTCCCCTGTTTCTGATGGTCGCCTTTCTTTCCAGTTAGGCGACCTTTTTTTTGCCAATCCGCTGGGCATGGCCGCAGGTTTTGACAAGAACGGCGAGGTGCCGGATGCGCTCTTGAAAATGGGCTTTGGTTTTGCCGAGGCAGGAACGGTGACGCCCGTGCCGCAAGAGGGAAACCCGAAGCCGCGCAACTTCCGCCTGACCGCTGATGAGGCTGTGATCAATCGCTACGGCTTCAACAACGACGGCCATGAAGTGGTCTACAACCGCCTGAAGAGGCGTGCCCGCAACGGCGGTGTGGTCGGCATCAACATCGGTGCCAACAAAACCACCGAGGACAAGGCGGCAGACTATGCGGCGGGCGTCCACCGCTTCGCGGATATCGCGTCCTACTTTACCGTGAACATTTCTTCGCCCAACACACCGGGCCTGCGAGCCCTTCAAGAACGTGATGCTCTGTCCGACCTGTTGAAGCGATCGTTGACAGCACGCGATGAGGAGGCCGAAAAATTGGGCCGTCGGGTCCCTGTGTTCTTGAAGATCGCACCCGATATGGGGGACGCGCAACTCAAGGACATTGCGGAGGAGGTGCTGGCCCTGAAGATTGACGGGTTGATCGTGTCCAACACCACTGTTGATCGGCCGCGACTGAAAGACGCCAAGCAGGCGGGCGAAGCCGGCGGGCTGTCGGGCAAGCCGCTGTTCCGCAAGTCCACCATTGCGCTGGCCAAGATGCGCCGTCTTGTAGGGCCTGACCTGCCGATCATTGGTGTTGGTGGTATCGATGGCGGGCCGGCAGCGTGGACCAAGATCACCGCAGGGGCCAACCTTCTGCAGCTT
Organism: Nesiotobacter zosterae; assembly: GCF_033843645.1. Taxonomy (NCBI): domain Bacteria; kingdom Pseudomonadati; phylum Pseudomonadota; class Alphaproteobacteria; order Hyphomicrobiales; family Stappiaceae; genus Nesiotobacter; species Nesiotobacter zosterae. The sequence continues at coordinate 354,150 of NZ_JAWXVZ010000003.1, forward strand.
TACACCTCAATGGTGTTTAAGGGACCAGACGTGATCAAGGACATCAACCGCTTCCTTCTGCAGCAGATCGAGAAGGAAGGGCTGACCAACCTTCAGCAAGCGGTAGGCTCAAACGTGGATGCCTGGGCCGATCTCAGCTTGAGTGAATAGTGCAAGCCGTTGGTGCCTGTTCTCAGGGGTGAGCAGGTACCACGGCAAACTGCTTTTCTTCACGGATACCGCACATGATCAGCAGACTGATGCCCCGTGCCCCGAGAAAGATCAGCATGGCAAGCCACAGCCCGTGGTTCCCCAGAACCGGGAACAGGGCGTAGTAGCTGGCAAGGAATACGGCGAGCGAAATCAGCATCATGTTCCGCATGTCCTTGGACCAGGTCGCACCAATGAAGATGCCATCCATCTGATAGGCAAGGGTGCCGACCAATGGGCCAAGGCAAGCCCAGAACAGGTAATCCCTTGAAACACTGCGCACGGCTTCGTTGACGGTCATGAAGTCTACGATGTACGGGCCGACGCCAAAGAAGATCAGCGTTGCGGCCCCGCCAAGACCGAAGCCCCACAGGAGAGAAAGCTTGACAGCGCGTTTGAAGGCGGGGCGATGGCGCGCGCCCACGGCCCGACCCGCGATCTGTTCTGCTGCGGTTGCATTGCCATCCAGAAAGTAGCCTGCAATGAGAAGGAACTTCTCCAGAACCGCGTTGGCCGCGAGAATGGTGTCGCCTTGATCTGCACTGCGAGCCATGAAGAAAGCAAAGGCGAACAAGAGCGTGAAGGAGCGGATCATGATGTCCCGGTTCAGCGCCATCATGGCAACCAGCTTGTGGCGCTCCAGCACGTCGCTCCAACTGGGCTGCCGCGTACCTTTCATGTTTGCATAGGCCAAGGCACCGCCGACGAAAAACGTGATGAGTTCACTGATCGCCGTGGCTGCCGCGACCCCGGTGATGCCCCAGTCCAGCCCGAGTACAAACCAAACGCTGAGAATGATGTTGAGGCCATTCAGTAGGGTTTGAATGAAGAGGCCAGTCTTTGCCTTGCCGAGGCCAAGGAACCAGCCCAGAACCGCGTAGTTGGCGAGGGTTAGCGGAGCGGCGAGGATGCGGATCGAGAAGTAAGCGCTTGCGGCTGCCTGCACCTCATCAGAACCGCCCATCAGGCTGAGGCCCACACTAACAATCGGGGGGTGAACGGCAAACAGGATGAGCCCGCAAGCAAGACCGAGCAGGACGGCCCGGAACAGAACAGCCTTGATCTCCAGCGCGTTGCCAGCACCCAACGCTTGTGCTGCAAGGCCAGTTGTGCCTGAGCGCAGGAAGTTGAAGGTCACGAACACGATGTCAAAGATCACCGACCCTACCGCGAGGCCGCCAAGCAGCGCCGCATCGTCGATTTGGCCAATCACCGCAGTATCCACCAAGCCCAGAAGCGGCGTTGAGATGTACGCCAGCGTCATGGGTATGGAAATGGACAGGAACAGGCGGTTGGTGACCGCAAAAGACTGTGACATGGAAAGCTCATCCTGAGGATGCGAAGAAACACCCGCAGGTCTTACTAGGCTATCCTGCCAAAGACAACAGATGCTTTCATGGGGTCGGTACTGGCAATCGCGGCAAAATACACTAGCTTTGGCCTATGAAGTTGCCTGTCGTTCATCATCCCGCCTTTACCGCCGATATTCCGAGCAACCATCGGTTTCCTATGCTCAAGTTCAAGGGCGTTGCCGATACGCTTCTGGCAGATGGCATTGTGCTGCCCGGCGGATTTGTCGAGCCTGCTCCTGCAACGCGAGAGCAGCTCATTAGGGCTCATGACGAGACCTATGTGGATCAAGTGCTTTCCGCCACCGTGCCGGACAAGGTTGCGCGGGAGATTGGCTTTCCCATGACCCATTCTGTGGGGTTTCGTGGTCAGTGCGCGACTGGCGGTTCCATCGAGACGGGACGGTTGGCCCTGCGGCACGGCATTGCATGCAACACGGCTGGCGGCTCCCACCACGCGCGGCGGCTGCATGGCGCAGGCTTTTGCGTTTTCAATGACGTGGCCGTTGCTGTGCGGGCGCTGCAAGCCGAAGGCCTGATCAGGCGGGCGCTTGTGGTCGATCTGGACGTTCATCAGGGCGACGGGACGGCGGAGATTTTCCGTGAGGACCCATCCGTTTTCACGTTTTCCATGCACAGCGAGAAGAACTATCCAGTTCGCAAGGTGCCCTCCGATCTGGATATTCCGCTGCCGGACAATATGGAAGACGGTCCCTATCTGGAAGCGCTGGATGAGGTGTTGGAGGCCATGCTGCGCTCTTTTGATCCAGACATCGTGTTCTACAACGCAGGCGTTGACCCGCACATGGATGACCGACTTGGACGCTTGGCGCTGACCGATGCAGGCCTTTATGAGAGAGATGCGCGGGTGATGGCTTCAGTGCGTGGTCGCGGGCTGCCACTCGCTTGCGTGCTGGGCGGCGGGTACTCCAAAGACATTCCTGTCCTTGCACGGCGCCACACCATCGTCCACCGCGTTGCTTCCGGATTTGCTTGAAAAAACCTAGCTCTTGCCGGATTGCAGCAGGCGGGAGATGAACCAGATCGGTATCACGACAACGGCACCAATGAGCAAGTACGAACCGAGCTGACCGAGCACATCAAAACCCATGTTCCAGATGCGCAGGAAGAAGTCCTGGATGCCGTAGTAAATATCCAGCGGAGATATGTTCAACGCGGACAGGACAATGCCAACCACGAAGGACAAAAACACAAGACGCAGCGCCACACGGCCCGGTGATCCACCAAGAAAACGTGTCAGCTTCTCATTCTGCATGCGTCACTCTCCAACTTAGGGGCGTTCCCAGTGATATAGGCAGTCCTAACGCAATTGCATCCATCACGGAACTGCAAAGTGAGTGTAGGCTCCAGATTGCACAAAGAAAAAGGGGCGGAAAACCGCCCCTCAAACTCATGTTTGCAATGGAAAGCCTTACTCTGCTGCTTCTGCAATCTGCTCAGCCTCTTGAGGCGCGAACTTCTCGTAAAACAGCTCATTTTCCTTGGCCATTTCACGCAGCAAGCGGTTTGGCTTGAAACGATCACCCCACTTGCGGGTGAACTTCTTGCAGACCTCAAGGAACTCAGCTGTACCCATGCCATCAACGTAGGACAGGGTGCCACCAGTGTAAGGGGCAAAGCCAAAGCCCAGAATGGAGCCCACATCGGCTTCACGCACGTCTGTAAGACACTTTTCTTCGAAAACACGAACGGTTTCCAAAGCCTGCATGGCCAGAAGGCGCTGCTTCAGTTCTTCAATGTCGAACTCTTCCGCTGGTTTGGATGGGCCTGTTACTTCCTCAATGCCCTTCCACAGCGACTTGTTGCGGCCATCGTAGTCATAGAAGCCCTTGGCGTTCTTGCGGCCAAAGCGCTCGCGCTTAACAACCATCTCTTCCAGGATGTCATCCAGCTTGGAGACAACGTACTTGTCGCCCATGTCCTTGCGGGTTGCGCTGGTGATGCGGTGGGCAAGGTCAAGCGCCACTTCATCGGCCAGAGCCAAAGGACCAACCGGCATACCGGCCATGCGGCCAGCGTTTTCAATCATCGCTGCTGGCACACCGTCGCCAAGCATCAGGATGCCTTCGCGGACGTAGGTCATCACAACACGGGAGGTGTAGAAGCCACGGCTATCGTTGACGACAATCGGGGTCTTCTTGATGGCGCGGATGTAATCCAGAGCCATGGCCAGTGCCTTGTCGCCGGTCTTCTTGCCCATGATCACTTCCACCAGCATCATCTTGTCCACTGGGGAGAAGAAGTGAATGCCGATGAAGTTCTTCGGACGAGAAGAAGCTTGAGCAAGGGACGTAATAGGCAGGGTGGAGGTGTTGGAGGCGTAGATCGCACGGGTCTTCATGACCGCTTCTGCTTTCTCGGTCACCTCGCGCTTGATCTCACGGTCCTCAAACACAGCCTCGATCACCAGATCACAGTCGGCCAGACCGTCATAGTCAGTGGTCGCCTCAATGAGGTCCAGAAGCTTTTCCTTGTCTGCATCCGTGGACTTGCCGCGCTTGATGGCTTTGTCCATCAGACCTTCAGAGTAGGCCTTGCCCTTGTCAGCCGCAGCCTGATCACGGTCGATCAGAACAACCTTGATGCCTGCCTTGGCAGTCACATAAGCGATACCAGCGCCCATGAAGCCCGCACCGAGAACACCGACCTTCTTGATCTTGTTCTCTTTCTGGTCAGCTGGACGGCGTGCACCCTTGTTCAGCTCCTGCATGGAGACAAACAGGGAGCGGATCATTGCACCAGCTTCCTTGGACTGAAGCACGTTCGCAAAGTAACGGCTCTCAATCTTCAGGCCCAGATCCATTGGCACCATGAGGCCCTCAACAACGGAGTGCATCAAGCCGCGTGGGCCTGGGTAGTTGTCGAAGGTTTCCTTGCGATAGATCGCGTTGGCTGCTGGCCAGAACTGCATGCCGCCTGGAGAGTAGATGCGGCCGCTTGGCAGCTTGAAGCCCTTCTTGTCCCATGGCTGAACCGGGTCTACGCCGTCAGCGAGGGCCTTTTTGGCAGCCTCAACCAGCTTCTTTGCAGGAGCAACTTCGTCGATGAGCTTCAGGCTCTTGGCCTTCTTTGCGTCGAGCGTTCGCCCCTGAAGCAGGAACTGCATGCCCCCCTGCAGGTCGGTAACCATGCGCATGACACGCTGGGTGCCACCTGCGCCCGGGAACAGGCCAACCTTTACTTCTGGCAGGGCCATCTTGAAGGCATCGGACTCTACTGCGATGCGCTTGTGACAGGCCAGCGCAAGTTCTGTGGCGCCGCCCATGCAAACGCCGTTGATCGCAGCAACCCAAGGCTTGCCGCAGGTCTCAAGCTTGCGGAACACCAAAGAAAGATGGCGGGACTTGTCAAAGAGCAGCTGAGCGGCCTTTTCTTCGTCCTCTTCCTTCAGCTTCTTGTACTCGCCCAGCATGCCTTCCAGCATGGTCAGGTCAGCACCGGCGGAGAAGCCAGCCTTGCCGGAGGTCACAACAACGCCCTTGATGGCGTCATCTGCTGCAACCGCATCAACGACCTTGTCCAACTCTTCGATCACGGATTGATCGAACACATTCATGGTCTTGCCGGGAGAGTCCCATGTCAGAAGGGCAAAACCGTTCTCGTCGGTCTCAAGGGTAAAGTTTTTGTAGGTCATCGGTTCCCCCCTTTAAACGCGTTCAATGATTGTTGCTGTGCCCATACCTGCGCCGATGCAAAGGGTGACCAGCGCGGTGTTCAGGTCGCGACGTTCCAACTCGTCCAGAACGGTGCCAAGGATCATTGCGCCGGTTGCGCCCAGTGGGTGACCCATGGCAATTGCGCCGCCGTTCACATTCACCGTTTCAGGATCCAGATCGAACGCCTGCATGTAGCGCAGAACAACGGAAGAGAACGCTTCGTTGATTTCGATGAGGTCAATGTCAGACCATTCCATCTTCGCATTCTTCAAAAGCTTGTTGGTCACATCCACTGGACCGGTCAGCATCAGAGCTGGCTCAGAACCGATGTTCGCAAACGCCTTGATGCGTGCGCGCGGGGTCATTCCAGCGGACCGGCCTGCGCGGCGTGACCCGATCAGAACAGCAGCTGCACCATCCACGATGCCGGAGGAGTTACCAGCGTGGTGGATATGAGTAACGTTTTCCAACTCCGGATGCGCCTGAATGCCAACTGCATCAAAGCCGCCCATGGTGCCCATCATTTCGAAGGATGGGTTCAGGCTTGCCAAAGACTGCATGTCGGTCTCTGGGCGCATGTGCTCATCACGTGCCAGAATGGTCAGGCCGTTGATGTCCTTCACAGGAATGACGGACTTTTCGAAGCGACCTTCATCCCAAGCGGTCTGAGCGCGCTTCTGGGACTGGATTGCATAAGCATCAGCATCGTCGCGTGTGAAGCCGTACTTCGTGGCGATCAGATCCGCTGATACACCCTGTGGCATGAAGTAGGAAGGAACCGCCACCTGCGGGTCTACTGGCCATGCGCCACCAGATGCACCAAGGCCAATGCGGCTCATGCTTTCAACGCCGCCTGCAATCACCATCTGGTGCTGACCAGACATGACCTGAGCAGATGCCATGTTGACCGCGTCCAGACCGGAAGCGCAGAAACGGTTGATCTGCATGCCTGGTACAGAGCGGTCGTAATCGGCAGTGAAAGTTGCTGCGCGGGCGATGTCGCCGCCAGCCTCACCAACTGGATCAACGCACCCCAGAACGACATCGTCCACCAGCTTGGTGTCGAGGCCATTGCGGTCGCGAATAGCTTCCAACGTGGAAGCTGCAAGGCGAACAGGCGCTACTTCATGCAGCGATCCATCCTTCTTGCCGCGCCCTCGTGGGGTTCTCACATGATCGTAAATAAAGGCGTCAGCCATGATCTCCTCCGCAGCTGAAAATTATAAGGCCATACCCGGCGAGCATTTCTCGTGCACCAGCGCACAGCGCGTGTGCCCTCCGTCCGAGCTTTGCAAGGTATGCGGCCAATGATTGATAGTGGGAAACAAATGGTTGAGGCGAGAGATGAACGACCACTCGCCGATGATGATTGAAGCTTGATCCACTGATCGGTGTCGCAAATGACCTGGAATGCCAAGTTTGCCGAGCTTCGCCAGTGCCTTGCACAACACAAAGGTTGCTCGGGCATAAAACCGGCGTACTACGGAACCTGCAGTCATTCACGGTCTCCAGTCAGGGCCTAGTTCGAACACCAAATAGGCGAGGGAGGGCAGCCCTCTCTCGCCGGTTCTTTAAATCACCCTTAGAATGCCTCTTCTGCCAGGCTCATCATGGTTGCCGCACCTGTGGAGAGGCGAGCAAGCTGTGCTCCTGTCTCAGGCATCAGGCGCTCCATGTAGAAGGTGCCAAGCGTCAGCTTGTTCTTCAGCATTTCTTCCTGATCGCCCGCGCCATCTGCCAGTTTTTGCTGTGCGACAACGGCGATCTTGCCCCACATGTAGCCCATGGCGACCAGACCGAACATGTGCATGTAGTCAGTGGAAGCCGCGCCCGCATTGTCAGGGTTTGCCATGCCATTCTGCATGAGCCACATGGTTGCGCCTTGCAGATCGTCCAGACCCTTCTTCAGCGGCTTGGTGAAGCCTTTCAGCTCCTCGTTGTCGCTGTTTTCCTTCAGGAAGCCACCAACTTCCTTGAAGAAGGCCTGAATTGCACGACCACCGTTCGCTGGCAGCTTGCGGCCTACAAGGTCAAGTGCCTGAATGCCGTTCGCACCCTCATAGATCATGGCGATACGTGCATCACGCACGAACTGTTCCATGCCCCATTCAGTGATGTAGCCGTGGCCACCGAACATCTGCTGCGCCATGACTGCGTAGTCAAAGCCCTTGTCAGTGAATACGCCCTTCAGGACCGGGGTCAGCAGACCCATGAAGTCATCAGCGGCCTGACGCTCAGCCTCGTCACTGGAGACGTGGGAAACATCGCCCTTGATCGCGGTGTAGATGTAAAGAGCACGCGCGGCCTCGTTGAAAGCGCGAATGGTCATCAATACGCGGCGGACGTCCGGGTGAACGATGATCGGGTCTGCGGCTTTGTCCGGAGCTTTAGGGCCTGTGAGGGAGCGGCCCTGGATGCGGTCCTTCGCATAGGCAACAGCGTTTTGATAGGCCACTTCAGACTGGGAGACGCCCTGAATGGCCACGCCGAGACGTGCTTCGTTCATCATGACGAACATCGCACGCAGACCCTTGTTCTCTTCACCAACGAGCCAGCCCGTGGCGTCATCATAGTTCATGACGCATGTGGCGTTGCCGTGAATGCCCATTTTTTCTTCAATGGAGCCGCAGCTTACGCCGTTGTCTTCGGCTGGATTGTCGTTTTCATCAAGGCGCTTCTTGGGAACGAGGAACAGGGAGATGCCCTTCGTTCCGGCAGGCGCGCCTTCAATGCGAGCGAGAACCAGGTGAATGATGTTTTCAGAAAGATCGTGCTCACCTGCAGAGATGAAGATCTTGGTTCCGGTGATCTTGTAGCTGCCGTCTGGCTGTGGCACTGCCTTGGTGCGCAGCATGCCAAGGTCCGTACCGCAATGCGGCTCGGTCAAGTTCATGGTGCCGCTCCACTCGCCGGTGGTCATCTTCGGCACGTAGCGGTCCTTCAGCTCATCGGAAGCGTGCTCCAACAGGGCAGCGATAGCACCCTGTGTCAAACCTGGATACATGGCGAACGCCATGTTGGAAGAGCACATGTATTCGTTCAGGATCACTGCAAGGCTGGCAGGAAGGTTCTGACCGCCGTACTGCTCTGGAATGGCAAGGGAACCCCAGCCTGCTTCTCCGAAAGCGTCATACAGTTCCTTGAAGCCTTTTGGCGTCGTCACGGTACCATCTTCGTGACGCGTACAGCCCTCATGGTCGCCTGACTGGTTCAGGGGCTGCATCCGTTCTTCGCAGAACTTGGCACCTTCCTTGAGGATTGCTTCGACAACATCTGGAGTAGCTTCTGAGAAGCGTGGAAGATGGCTGTAGTTCTGATAACCCAGCACATCATTCAACAAAAATAGGGTGTCTTCTACAGGAGCGCTATAGCTTGGCATACCTTGTTCCTTCCCACACAGACCCTTATGGTACTTAGTTGACGTTATCGTCAACGTGATCTGACAACAGATATACGTCTCAACCCTGTAAGCGACAACCCGAACTTCTGGCTCAGTTTTGGCGGAAACCCGCCGAAAATTTAAAAATGCGCCGAAAGTCTCAATTTGTATGGCAGCTGGGGAATGGCCCGTGGAGAGAAGGCTCGAACACCTTGAATGCGCACTCAAATATGTTGAGGCCACAGGTGTTTTGATGGCCCTTCAAGGTAAGGTGCTGAAATATATGAGAGAGTATGCGGAATGCATGTCGATGCCTCATGCTCAGCACTGAAACTGGCAGCTGCAGCCGATCGCAATTTTAGCAAAAAAGAGAAGAATTTGGTTTGGAAGGAAGGCTTCCATCTGAAGAAAGAGGCCTGTGTAAAATTTCAGTCGTTCAAACAAGCTGCCGGGCGAGCATCACCCCCATGATGCTCGCCCGGTGCTCGCAATCGCAATCCGCGTCACAGTGGCTCCCCCGCAGAAACCCCCGCGTATGACTTGGCGCTGCCCCGATTATTAGCGCCGGCGCGATCACATTTGCCCTAGGTGGTTAGGCTGGCTCTGCTTCCTTCTGCTTAAGCAGGCCAGACACGATGTCCACCGTCCTCTGCAGCTCATCCGTAGCTTGGTCGATGTTGCGTCGCTGTTCTTCAAGTACAGCGATTTGAGCGTTGAAACGCTCCAGTGCCACGCGCAACTGGGTCACTTGACCGTCGCGCAGGTCGTAGAGATCCAGAAGATCCCGGATTTCCGTCAGGGAGAAGCCAACGCGCTTGCCCATAAGCACCAGCTTCAGTCTTGCCCGATCCCGACGGTTGTAAATTCGGTTCATTCCCTCACGACGTGGGTTGATTAGACCCTTGTCCTCATAGAACCGTAGCGTCCGCAGCGTGATATCAAATTCCTTGGCGAGTTCGCCAATCGTAAACTGTGACTTGGTAAGGTCATCGGTGTCGCCAGTCACGGCCTGAACAAACGTATCGTTGATCTGTAGCGCTTCGCTCATTGCATTCACCCGTCCTTTAATCGCCGAGCCCTCTTAGACCCTGTTGCCATGACGCTTGGTCCGGACCCGGTAATGACAGCGCCTTTAAGAGCGCCTTCCGTGGTGACTGTGCGTCAACTGACTTCTGGGATAGTCTGTCCCTTACGTAATCTGCCAGTCTTTTTCGGTGTGGTAACCGTTAAGTCAGGGGTAAAAATGTACTGCACGGAACTTAGGGGCGCTGTAAAGGTGCAACCTATGCGTTATTAAAAAAAATTCAGTGAAAATGGCAGTATTATGGCCTTTATCCAGCCAGAACCGCATCTATTAACTGCCTATTTACCCTAACAAGTAAAAGTTTGGCTCAGAAGTCATGGAAGCCCGGTTTCATGAGAGTGCTGATTCGTGTGGTGTTTGCGATTTAGGGGAACCGCCGCGACGCTCTCGAGATTCTGGGGCGATTTACGAGGCAAGAGCGCATGTCCTGGAAGACGAGTGGACATTTCACTCCAGATTCGGAGATGGATACCGCTGGTACCCGCAATACGGGTATTTCGGCGCAGAAAATCTATGCCTCTTTGCTTGCCGAAAAAACGCAAAAAAATCGCAGCAAATTAGCTTCAAAATTGCACCCAGATAACCGTTATCTTGACAAAATTAACGCTGAAGCAAACGTTTTCGAAGCACCTGAAGACCATTTTGGCACAGGAGAAATTGATGCTCCTGACCCCTTGGAGCGGATCGAAGCGCAGATAGGCGATGTAGCCGATGCGCTCAATGAATTGCTGCCGGCAGGTTTTGAAAGTGCGGGCAGGGACCCCGTCGGTGCGGCTGCGCGCAAAGCACCTGCGCACCACCCAAAAGAATCCGCATCTACAGGCAGCGATGCTTCTCGTGCTAAGCGCGTTTCTTCCGTTTTGGACGCACTAGACCGTCTGGATGCGCGTTTGAACTCCCTTACAGGCGATGCGCAATCGGCTGCCAACCGGCCTGCGCAGGCCCGTCCAATGCATCAGACGCAATTCGAGCCTCGTTCTCAAGACTGGGATGTGGATCGTGGAGAAAAACGAAATGCTGAACGTCATTCAGCTTCTTTTCAAAATCCACGCCGCGATGATCTGCAAAACCTGATCAAAGGGCACTACGACCAACTGATGCGGCAGATTTCCGATTTGCCGCCGCCTGCCGATCCGAGGGTAGATGAGTTGCGCGCCCATGTGGGCCGCGAAATGAGCCAGTTGCGCGATGATGTCGCCATCCGTAGTGGCGCTCAACGTCAACAGCTCTCCGAAATTGTTGATCGCCTCCGCCATAATGAAGACCACGGCGAAATGCTGTCCGAGCTGCGCCGTGAGATTGCCTCCATGAAGGCGGCCCTGTCTCGCGGTGAGACGGAGGCCTCTCTGAAGGCGCTGGAAACAGGCTACAGGGAAACAGTCGAGCGGCTTGACGAGCTGTCACGGCAGAATGTGGACCCAACCATTCTGGACAGCCTTGTTGGCCGCCTGCATGATCTTGAGGGGTACTTGCAGCAACTGCCCCGCGTTGATCAACTCGAAGCGCTTGACGACCGTCTGACGGCGATGGGTGATCGTCTGGAATACGTACTGCGCCAGTCAGGAAGTGAAGGCGTAGACGCTTTAAGGGCCGATATTCGCAATTTGCGGGCCGTTGTCGACACGCTGGACTCTGGGCGTACCATCATGGAAGTGGATCAGCGCATCCGGTTCCTGATCGCGCGTATGGATGAGCTTGAGCATTTCAGCGAGATACAGCGGGACATACAAGCCCGCTTGACTCATGTTGAAACCCGTCTACCAGAGGCGGGGGCATATGATCAGCTTCAAACGCGTCTCGAAACCATTACATCGCTGCTCTCGGAAGACCAGCGCGGGCCAGATACGACTGCCCAGCTCGACCGCGTGGAGCAACGCCTGCAATCCATCACGGACAAGCTGGAAGGTATTGAAGCAGAGCAACGTGCGCCCAATGGATTTGAACAGGCCTTTGAGCGGATTGAAAGCCGTATCGATGACCTGGCGAGCCATGTGAACACGCTGGAAGATCGCGTGGCGAACCTTCCCGCGAATGAGGGAGCTTCGGATCTCGACAATGCCCTGTTGACCCGGCTTGAGCAGCAAGTCGTGGATTTGACGCGCTTGGTGGAAACGCGTTCAGCCAGCGGTGAAGCAGACCATTCTGTGTTTGAACTACGCGAAGAGGTGCACGCGCTTCGCCAGCAAATCGCAACCCTTGCCACGCCGGAAGATATTGAAGCGCAAGTTCAGGCACTGGCTGCAAGCATTTCTCAGCCGTCGGCCCTCATGGACGATGCGCAGCTCAGTCAGATCGAAGACCAGATTTCCGTTCTGGCGATGAAGCTGGATCAGACATCGGACCGCATGCTTGCGGCTGAAGACATTGAAAGCGCCATTGCCCGTATGGACGCTCAGATCTCTGGCAACAAGGAAGAGATGCTGCGCACCGTGCAAATGGCAGCGCATGAGGCAGTAGAGGCGGCGACCCGCAAAATGGGCGTTGGCCAAGCCCCTTCTACCAAGCCAATTGAAGATGCGATTTCCGAGCTTCGCAATGATTTGCAGAGCTTGCTCTCCCGTGGAGAGCGGGATGCAGATCATTCACTGGATGAAGTGAAGCACACGCTGTCTACCATTGCGGATCGCATTTCAGCGCTTGATGAAGCGCGCACGAAAGTGGGTGCGACACCAATCGGCAAGGAACATCAGAAGCTTGTCGGCGACAATCATGCACGCGGTGTGCTTTCCGCATTTACAAAGCGTCACCGTCACAGCAACGCAGAGCAACCCGAGCAGGGTGTCGAGCTAAGCCGAACTCGTGACAAGACAGCCGACTTTATTGCAGCAGCACGCCGTGCAGCGCAGGCGGCGGCGGATGAGGTGAGGGCTGAGGAAGCAGCAGGCGGTGTGCAGCCGAAGCGCAAGTCCGCAATGCCGGATCGCGCGCGTCGCCTCAGAGACTATCTGCAAAGCCACAACGAACAGCCAAGCGTTGAAGTGCCGGACCATCTGAAGTCCCAGAGCGCACACGCGCCGCATGCTTCAACCAATCCTGCCTCAGATGCGGCCTTTGATGAGGCGGTGGAACTGACAGAGGAACTGATTGTCGATCAGCCTCAGGCGGAAGAAGACAAGCGCAAAGGCTTGTTCAAGCTGTACAGTCGCAATCCAGATAAGAAGCCAGCTGCAGAACAGGACAACGAACAGGGCAACAACAGTCGCCGCCGCGCTGTTGTTTTGGCCGTTGCGGCTGTCGTGCTGACCCTTGGTGCTTTCCAGGTGTTCAACTCGGGCCTCTTGTCCGGCAGCGATGACGCTACACTCACAGCGCAGACTGAAAGAGTTCAGGAAGAAGTTGAAGCGCGCAACGAGTTTGCCGAGCCGACTTCAGAGCAGGGCGAAGTAGTGGTGGCGGAAGTGGAGAATCCGCCCTCGCAGCCGACGGAATTGCCCAAGGATGTGATCTTTGGAGATATGGGTGATGTGGGCACAATCACTGCACCCAAGCCAGATTCAAAGCAGTTGAACAATGAGCCGTTCGCTCAGCCAACTTCCGCAATGGCTGAGAAGTTGAGCGTTGACAATGCGCCGCGACCGCAGGTCTCCACGACCGCCCCAGGCGCTCAGGAAACAGCACCAAAGCAAGCAGAACCTGCAGGCGCCATGCCTCCGGAAGCGGTTGGCTCTTTGGCACTGCGCCAAGCTGCTGCCAATGGCGACGCTGCAGCACAGTTTGAAGTGGCTGTGCGCTTCACGGAAGGCGAAGTCGTTACCGCGGATTTGGATCAAGCTGCATCATGGTACCGCAGAGCCGCCGCTCAAGGGCTCGCCCCCGCACAGTATCGTCTCGGCATGCTCTATGAACGCGGTCGTGGTGTGGAGCGTGATCTTGAAAAGGCACGGGATTGGTATTCCCTTGCTGCTGCGCAAGGCAACATCAAAGCGATGCATAACCTTGCCGTGCTTTATGCGGAAGGCGTCACGGGTGAGCCGGACTTCATTGAGGCGATCCGTTGGTTCCGCATGGCGGCTGACTACGGTGTAGCAGATAGCGTCTTCAACTTGGGCATCTTGACTGCACGAGGTCTTGGCACCCCACAGGATCTGAAAGAAAGCTACAAGTGGTTTGCAATCGCCGCGCAGCAAGGTGATCAGGGCGCTGCCCAAAAGCGCGATGAAATCGCCAACATGCTGTCAGATGAAGATCTGGCTGCGGCCCGCGACTCCGTTGATCGCTATGCGCGCAAGAAGGCTGACCCACTGGCCAATGAGGTGGAGAAGAAGCCATCCTGGACCATGAGTCCGGCCACCCCAATTTCCTTCAATATCCCCGGCCAGATTCGACAGGTTCAGGAGCGGTTGCAGGGACTTGGGTACGATCTTGGGTCCGTAGATGGACGCATGGGACCGCGCACCTTGCTGGCAATCAAAGACTTTCAGCGCCGCTCGGGACTTAAGCCAACGGGCGTTGTTGACGGCGAACTATTGAATGCGTTGAAGGCACAGTCGATTTAAACGGTCTATAAGCGCTTATCTGCTAAGACTCGCGTTGACACGAGAAACGCTCTCAAGCATTAAACCCACAACTTTCGACGCGCATCCGATGTAATCGGTTCAACCGGCCTGGTGACGCCTTGCAGATCTACCTACCCATTGCCGAAATTCCGATCAATATGTTCATGATCTTTGGCATGGGCGGGGCCGTGGGCTTTCTCTCAGGCCTGTTCGGCATCGGTGGCGGCTTTCTGCTCACCCCCTTGCTCATCTTTTCGGGCATCCCGCCAGCAGTGGCCGTTGCAACGGTTACGACCCAAACTGTGGCCTCATCCTCTTCTGGTGTGCTTGCCTATATCCGGCGCAACGCGATCGACTTCAAGCTGGCTTTCGTGCTGCTTTGCGCTGGTATTGTGGGCTCCTTCATAGGTGTCTGGCTCTTTGGTGTGTTGCAGGAACTCGGGCAGCTCGATCTGGTGATCTCGCTCGCTTATGTGACGTTTCTTGGAGCCATCGGCATCTTGATGCTTGTGGAGTCCATGAAAGCCATCTCCCGAAAGCGTACCGGTGGGCAGGCTGAACTCCGCCGGCCAGGGCAGCACAATTGGGTTCACGGATTGCCCTTCAAAATGCGGTTCCGCCGCTCGAAGATTTACGTGAGCGTTATTCCGATTTTCGTCATCGGCAGCACCATTGGCTTTTTAGGTTCGATCTTGGGCCTTGGTGGCGGCTTCATGATGGTGCCAGCGCTTATCTATCTACTGCGCGTGCCAACCAACGTGGTGATCGGCACCTCGCTGTTGCAGATCCTTGTGACCATGGCCGTGGCGACAATACTGCACTCCATCAACACGCAGACCGTTGATGTTGTGCTGGCGCTTACTCTCATGGTGGGAAGTGTTATAGGTGCTCAGTTCGGGGCGCAAATCGGCCAGGGTATTCGCGGCGAGCATCTGCGCTTGATGCTGGCCCTGCTGGTGCTGTCCGTCGGCCTGCGCTTTGCCTTCAACCTGATTGTGGAGCCAAGTGATCTGTACTCGGTCACCATCGATATGAGGCTGCCACAATGATGAAGCAGCTCCTCATCTCCTGTGTGGTTGGTCTTGGTCTGGCGTTTGCCGCGCCAATGCAGTCTCAGGCTGAAACGCTTGTGTCCGCTCTGTCGTCTGAGGAGGTGAACATCACCTCCAACTTTACCGGCACCGACATCACTGTCTTTGGTGAAATCACGCGCGATGCTGCCACCGTTCCTCGATCAGGACCCTATGACATTGTTGTTGTCGTTGAGGGGCCGCCTGAGCGGGTAACGACCTGGCGCAAGGAGCGCATCTTTGGTCTCTGGATCAACGCCCATTCCAAGACCTACACCAATGTACCGTCATTCTACGCGGTACATTCAACGCGCCCGCTTCAGGAAATAACCGAGGATGATACGCTTGAAGACCAGCGGACAGGCTTGGTGAACTTGCCGCTTGCACCTTTTGGGGTGCGCCTGAGTTCGGCGGAGGATCGTCGGGCGTTCAGAAAAGCTTTCTTGCAGGAGCGCGTTGATCTTGGCCTTTATGCCGAGCGTCCAGACACCATCAAGCTTTTAAGCCCCACTTTGTTTGCAACGAGCATCCCGATCCCAGCCAATGTACCTGTTGGCGAGTTCAAGGTAACCACGTTTCTTTACAATGGGGGCGTGGTGCTGTCCGAAGGGCATCAGGAACTGACTGTGGCCAAGAAGGGGTTTGAGCAGTTTACCTTTGATCTGGCAAATGAGAACCCGGCCCTTTACGGCGTCATTGCCGTCATCCTCGCCTTGTTCACGGGATGGCTTGCAGGCGTCATCTTCCGGAAGGATTGACAGTTTTCTAAAGGCGTAGTGCTTGAAGAGCGCCACGCTACGGGCATGCCCGAACCAGCCTAATCCGCAATCAACTTGCTGGCTGTGAATGGGAACAGGCGACCAGAGCCCAGCATGAACACGGAAAATCTCTTGCCCTCAAAAACGGGCTTCCAAGCTTCGTCCATCACGTTCAAGCCACCAGTGAGCGCACCGAAAGAAGGCATGATGAGGCGATTGCCGTTGGTCGCAAAGCAGGGCCTGCGAATGCTGCGACCCAGGCGTCTAACCTTTGCCACCGGATGCAGGTGACCACACACTTCCCCTGTGATTGGGCCTTCTGTCGGCTCGTGGCGGAAAGTGAGGGTGCCCATTGTAAGCTCGTCACAGCGATCCCCGCCAACACTCTGCGGAATGACTGGATCGTGGTTGCCGGAAATCCAGACCCACTCACGCCCAAGCTGGATCATGGAAAGCATCGCGCGATAGGAGCGCGGCAGGCGGTCGGCACCATCTGCATCGTGGAAGCTGTCACCCAGAGCAATGATGCGGCGGGGCCGGAACACTTCCACCAAAGCTGCAAGGCGTTCCAGAGTTTCGCCCGTATCGTAAGGAGGTAGCATCACGCCCCGTCGGGCGAAGGACGAGCCTTTTTCCATGTGCAAGTCGGAGATGATGAGTGCACTTTGATCGGGCCACCACAGCGCTCCGCTGTCATGCATGCCAACAATTTCGTTACCGATCGCCAAATCATGGCACACGGGAACGGTCATGCGTTTTGTGTTCAGCGCGCGGGCAGTAATCACTCCATTGCCTCCAGAGCAAGGTCATCTGCAGCAGAAGCCAGCAAGGCTTCGTTGGTTTCGCCATAAATTGGTTCGCGACCGATCTCAAGCAGAACCGGCACCGCTAGTGGAGAAACCCGTTGAAGAAGGATAGGATCGATTCTTCCCTGAATTCGAGTGAGAAAAGCTGACAGGCGCGAGATATCCAAAAGACCTGTGGCAGCATCTGCCCAAGTTGCCTTCAGCAGCAGGTGATCAGGTTCATGGCTACGCAGGACATCGTAAATCAAATCTGAGCTTATGGTGACCTGCCGTCCCGTTTTCTCTTGCCCGGGGAAGCGGCGTTCTATCAATCCGGCGATAACCGCACAGGTCCGGAACGTGCGCTTCATCAGGCTTGATTCCGACAGCCAAGCGTCAAGGTCATCGCCCAGCATGTCTGCGTCAAACAACTGGTTCAGGTCCAGACGCCCGGTCTCGATGGCCGATCCCATGTCCTTTAGCGACCACAAGGCCAGAGCATAGTCCGAAGCCACAAAGCCAAGCGGGTGGAGGCCGGCCCGGTCCAGGCGCCGGGTCAGCAGCATGCCGAGGGTCTGATGGGCAAGGCGGCCTTCAAATGGATAACAGACCATGTAGGATTTGTTGTTGCGCGGAAAAGTCTCTACCAGCAGGCGATCCTTATTGGGCAACTTTGACTTCAGTTTTTGCAGTTCGAGCCATTCCGCGACCTGGTCGGGCAGTTTGTGCCAATCATCCGGATGCGAAAGCATCGTGCGTACCCGCTCTGCCAGATAGGTGGAGAGCGGGAACTTCCCCCCTTGGTAGGAGGGGATCATGGGGTCACTCGAGGTCGCCCTCGAAACGTAGGCTTCATTTTCGTTCAAGCCCTCAAAACGCAGCACTTCGCCGCCGAATATGAAGGTGTCTCCATGGGTGAGCTGGTCAATGAACCATTCCTCAACCTCACCCAGCATGCGGCCGCCGCGTCCAAGCGGCTTGTTGCGGCGCGCACTCTGCGGCTTAACAAGACGGACCTTGAGCATGGCATCAGCGACGATGGTGCCCACATTAAGCCGGTACCCCTGCGCTATTTGGGGGTGTGAAACGCGGTACTTGCCTTCTTTGGTTTGTCGCAGCCGGGCAAAGCGGTCGTAGACCTTGAGCGCATAGCCTCCCGTGGCCACGAAGTTCAAGGCTTGATCAAACAGCTCTCGGGTCAAGGTTCTGTAGGTGTGGCAAGTCTTGACTTCCGCATAAAGCTCGTCTGCGTCAAACGGTTCTGCGCAGGCCATACCCATGATGTGCTGGGCAAGGACATCAAGCCCGCCATGGCGCAGGGGCGGTGTGTCTTGCTCGCCTGCCGTGGACGCCGCTAGCGCTGCTTGACACTCCAACACCTCGAAACGGTTGGCGGGCACCAATATGGCCTTGGATGGCTCATCCATGCGGTGATTGGCGCGGCCAATGCGCTGGGCCAGCCGACTGGCGCCCTTCGGGGCGCCTACGTTGATTACAAGATCGATGTCACCCCAGTCGATGCCCAGATCGAGAGAGGAGGTGCAGACCACCGCTTTCAGCTCCCCGCGCGCCATGGCCTCTTCCACGCGTCGGCGCTGTCCCACATCCAATGAGCCATGGTGCAGGGCAATGGGCAGGGTGTCCTCATTGATCCGCCACAGCTCCTGAAACAGCACCTCTGCCTGCGAACGGGTGTTCACAAACACCAATGTCGTCTGATGGTCCCGTATTTCCTGATAGATTTCACCTAGAGCGTAGTGAGCGGAATGACCCGCCCACGGCAGCCGCTGCTGAGTTTCCAGTATTGAGATGTTAGGTGTGACCCCCGTTTTGGCCAGCACCAGATCGGCAAGGTTGGGCGTTTCGGCATCAAGGCCTTGGGGCATCAAGAAAGCCCGAAGATCATCCGGCTCTGCCACCGTTGCGGATAAGCCGATACAGCGCAAGTCCGGCGCGATGGTTCGCAATCTCGCCAGCCCGAGCGCCAACAGATCGCCGCGTTTGGAGGTGACCAGCTCGTGCAGTTCATCGAGCACGATCGTCTTAAGATCCCGAAACAAGCTGGCGCTGGTTTTGTCCGCCAGAAGAAGGGCAATCTGTTCTGGGGTGGTCAGGAGAATATCGGGCGGCTGTCGTTTCTGACGTTGCCTTTTGTGCGCAGGAGTATCCCCAGTCCGGGTTTCCATCCTGATTGGAAGCTTCATTTCGGAGATCGGGACTTCCAGATTTCGCTTGATGTCCGTGGCCAACGCCTTCAATGGCGAAATGTAGAGTGTATGAACACCCCTTGGCGGCGCTGTCTCGCGGTCGCAGTCGGAACTCAGTTCAATCAGGGAGGGCAGAAAACCTGCCAGCGTCTTGCCTGCGCCGGTTGGCGCAATGAGCAGAGCTGATTTTCCGAGATTGGCCTTCTCAAGCAGATCAAGCTGATGGGGGCGCACATGCCATCGGCGGGACTGGAACCAACTCTCAAACTTTTCCGGTAGCACGCGGCCGCTCTCCTGCCTGATGACTCGCCACGACTTATAGTAGGGCGCAAAGTTTCATGCTACGACCCTTTCTTGAAGCAATCTGAGGAGAGTGGACGTGTCGGTTGCATCCTTCTGGGATCCAATCAGGAGTATTTTGGAGAACCGCAAGGCGGGTCTCTACTGCATTCCGGGTGACTTTTATGTGGACCCGCACGCCCGTGTTGAGCGTGCGATCATCACTCATGGTCATGCTGACCATGCCCGTTCAGGGCATGAGCATGTGTTGGCCACCTATGAAACCATCGAGATCATGAAGGTTCGATCCGGAAAGAACTGCGCCAAACACTTCCAAAGCTTGGCGCTGGGTGAGACCTTGCGTATTGGCGATGCGCTGGTGTCATTGCATCCTGCCGGTCACGTGCTCGGTTCGGCGCAGGTCTCGATCACCTACAATGGTTACCGTGTCGTGGTTTCAGGGGATTATAAGCGCGCACCTGACCCGACTTGCCTTGCTTTTGAGCCAGTGCCCTGCAACTGCTTCATTACCGAGGCGACTTTCGCGCTGCCGCTATTCAACTTGCCTCCAGCGGAAGAGGAAATCGGCAAACTGATGCGGTCTCTGCGCCTCTTTCCCAACACGGCACACGTAATCATGGCCTACTCCCTTGGTAAAGCGCAGCAGATGATCGCGCTTTTGCGCGAGCAAGGGCATCATCAGGAGGTCATGGTGCATCCCAGCGTCTGGGGCGTTTGCCAGCTTTACGAACGGCTAGGTGTGCCAATGGGGGCGCTCCGACGCCTGCCAGAAGTTGCGACAAAGGAGTTCAATGGCGTTGCTGTGGTGCCGCCGGGAAGCCTTTCCATGGGCTTTGAAGAACAATTTGGTGACCATCGCTCTGTCTTTGCATCCGGTTGGATGCACACCAAAAAGGGTCGAGGCAGAGGAAAAGCGCATCTGCCGCTGGTGATCTCTGATCACGCCGATTGGGGTGATTTGTTGCGAACCATTCGCGATACCAAGGCTGAAACGGTCCTCGTGACCCATGGGTCAAAGCAGGCACTGAAGGCGGCTTTCAGCGCATCCACTGTGAATTGTGAGGGATTGGACATGCTTTAGCACCTGCCGATGAATATTTGGCAGGGAATAACAAAGAGACCTGATGACATTCGACCTCAAATGCTGTTTTTATTTTTTCAGGGCAGCGCAACAAGGTTGCAGAGCCCGCTAAACATGTAAATCACAGGGCGTGATTAATGAGTGATGAGAGCGATGTAGAACTGCAGCTGTCCGAGCTGTTTGACAGATACGCAGACGGTTATGACGACTATGATGCTGCAGCCATTGTAGATTGCTTCGCTTTTCCATGTGTTGTCTGGCAAATGGATCAAGGGCATGTCTTCGCAGATATTGAAGAGCTGACGGAGAACATCGATGCGCTGTTGGAAGTGCATCGGGAAAATGGGGTTACCCAGTCCACGTACGAAGTCATTTCCACCCACATCTCTGGTACCACAGCACATGTAACGCTGGACTGGCAGCAGGAAGATGATGACGGTGAGGCTGTTTTTGACTTCACTTGCCATTACACGGTTATCCAGATCGATGATGCATGGCGCATCATGAACATCGTGAATGAGCCGGCCTAACCAAAGGTGCTAGGCCAATGAGGGGGAGGCCTTGAGGGCATTTGCAGAGCTTTGTGAAGCGCTCAGTTTGGAGACAAGCGAAGCGCGGCAGAGTGCCTATCTCAAGGACTTTCTCTCCCATTCCTCCTCCCTCGACGCCGCCCATGCGTTGGCGCTGATGGCTGGCACGTGGAAACTAAAACCAAGTTTGCCGCCACGTGCCGTAAAGTTGCTTGCATTACAGACGTTCGAACCGGAATTCTTTGAGCTTTCCTACAAATTCTCCGGAGATCTGGCTGAAACGCTGGCGCTCATGTGGCCGGGCGACGGCGTCTCTGGGGATAATGCGCCCGGGCTATCTGCCGTAATCCAGAGTTGGCAGAAAACTGACAAAAGCGAACAGATAAATCTGCTTGCATCCCTACTAGATGAAGTGCCGCGCGCCGGGCGGCCCATGTTGCTGCGCTTGCTGCGGGGGACAAAGCTTCCAGTCCTGCCACCTGTGTTTATCTGGCAGGCGCTTTCCGAGTATTCAAACATTAGCGCTGAGGCCATTTCGCATGTATGGCGTCAACACCCGCACCCTCCCGTCTCCTTGATGCGCTGGTTAAACGGTGAGGCCGAGCAGCCAATAACGACTGGCAGCGTGCCTAAGGTTCACGGGGTTGCCTGGCAGCCGCTGGAAGCTCAGGACATCGGTAGGCTGGATCTTGCTCGCTATGCTTTTAAAGGCCAACCTAGGGGACTGAGATGCATCGCGGTTCGCGCAGAGAACACAGAGCTTCATGACCTTGAAGGCAACCTGATCGCACCTCTCGGGAACGTCGAGTTTCCAAACTCATTGGCCTTTGGTGCCCATGAAGGGATTTTGTGCTGTCGGAACAAGAACCGGCTTCTGTCTGCAAAAGAGATTGAAAGGGCACTGGGCACAAACAAGCAACAGTGCAGGTGGTCGTTCGTGCCTCTGGGGCTTTCGGGCTCTTCCCCCGACGCGCTGGGCTACATGGCAGCGGTTGGGTTGGGGCCGGAAGCAATTGAGGCGTTTTGGACATCTGCGGACACTGAAGCCATTGCACTGGTGCCATTGGGCAAGGATGCAGGGCTGCCTTGCTACCTGTTGAAACGCCCGAGCCAACAAGTGCGTGCGCAAGTCATGCATGCGGAGTTCGCCAAGGGGCTGACCAGACCCGGCCCGGTATTGTTGTCGTTTGGCGTTCCCAGCGACGCGGCTGGAGGGTCGCTGCTTCCAATTGGCAAGGCGCTGCTTTCAGAGAAACCCGAGGCATGGCGTATTGTTGCCAAGGCCTTCAAGGAGCATACTTTGGCGCGGTTTGGCCCATTGCGTGAGCTGGAGCAGTTGCCTGAAACGAAGATGGTCTTTCGGCTCAGCTTTCGCGATGGTCACGCTGCCCCGCGCCGCAAAGCAGGAGTTGAGCTTTCTGAGTTGCGGCTTGAAGAGTTTCTACCAGAAGCTGATCCCGATAATTTGATAGTGTTGAAACGCCGATTGGGCCTTTAGCAGCCTAAAACAGTTGCTAAGCGGATTCCCTTGGGGCACCAATGTGGCGGCAGCGCTTGAAACCGGAGGAACCATGTCTGAGCAAATCGATTACTTCTACACCCATATGTCGCCTTGGGCCTATCTTGGGCATCAGGACTTTCTTCGTTTGACGAAGCAATACCACGTTAAGGTTCATTTTCGTCCTTTAGCGCTTGGTCAGGTCTTTGAGCAAACCGGGGGTTTGCCACTTGGTCAGCGCCACCCGGCACGTCAGGCCTACCGCTGGATCGAGCTACAGCGCTGGAAGGAGAAGCGTCAGGTTGCGCTCAATTTCAAACCAGCTTTCTTTCCTACCAATCCTTTGCCATCTGATCTGGCGGCGGTTGTTTTGCAGGAAACCGATGGGCCAGTGGGGCAATTTTCCCTAAGGGTGTTTCAGGCAATATGGGCGGAAGACAAGGATATTGGGGACGAGCGAGTTGTATCCGACATTCTCTTGCAGATGGGCCTCAAGGCGGAGGAGGTCATGAAGAAGACGCGTGATCCCCACATCTTGGAGGCTTTCGAAGAGAATAAAAAACACGCAATATCAATGGGAGTAGTAGGGTCACCGGCTTATGTTCTGAAAGGCGAGCCTTTCTGGGGGCAAGATCGGTTGGATCTACTTGAGGATGCACTGCGGTCTTCGCGTGCACCCTATAGTCCTTTGTAGAATCTTCAATGGACCTTAAACTGACCTAAGGTAGTTGGATGCAAACATGCATTTCTGACAGATGCGGTTGAACACACTGAAGAGAGACTATGGCAAAGCCACTCACATCCCTGATCGCGATAGCGCTGCTTGCTGCCAGTGCGGGAGCTTCCTTTGGCGTTGGCGCAGAAGAGGTAACAGCTCAGGCTCGCGACGCGCGCTTTGTGCTAACCGAGACGGCCACGGGTGTCATGCGCCTCGACCAATCGGACGGTACGATATCGTTCTGCGAGGAACGGCAGGGCAAGCTGGTGTGCACACCTTCAGCAGATGCCGTGTTGGCCTATGAGGCGGAAATCGCGGTTCTGGAAGCGGAGAACAGGCAGTTGCGCGAAGACCTTGCCGACATCAGCACCAAACTGCGCGAGCTTGCGACCATTGCAGATGCCAAGGGTATAAAGCCGGTCTTGAAAGAGAAGGAAACCACCACCTCATCGAACGGCTGGTTTGGTCCTGATGAAGAGGAAAAGCTGGATCAGGCGCTTGATTTTACAGAGAAAGCGATGCGCCGTTTCTTCAACATGGTGGAAGGCCTGCGCCAGGATTTTGATAATCCTGCGCCTCAGGAGCCTTCAAGCGAGTAGTTTGGGTGTTCCAGCCTTGGCAAAGTAAAGGCCGCGGAACTTCTCTGCGGCCTCTTTACATTCGGTAGATATCTTTGGATCAACTTGCTTGAAGAGACAGGATCTTCTCTCGCACATCGTTCTCGATCGGCACAATACTGCGCTTCTCAAGATCCATGGTCAGCGCGACCATGTCGCAAACCGCAGCAAGTCGGTTGGTGCGTGACTCATAAATGTGATGGCGTAGGCTGAACACGTTGTTCTGCACACCGGTGAAGCTGGAAAGCACCACAACAGCGTCACCAGTTTTCAATGGGCTGATCCAGGTCAACTTCTGCTCCATGGCAATACGGCCATAGTAGTTCTCATCAAGCCAAGACGTTTTCATGGGCGTGCGTTCCCAAGCATGGCTCACTGCATCACTGATCAGGCCAATGGCAAAGCCATCATCCGCTTTGCCCTCTGGAGTTACATCGCGTGGCAGAACGGTGCCGCGGCATGTCACGGTGGAGCCGTTGGATGTTAGGTCATCAATTGTGGGCTTGCCGACGAACGGTGAAGGCGAAACACCTCTTGGATTCGCCTTGGCGTTCATGGTGTCCTCAACATCCTTGAACCGGGTGCGGAGCTGTTTGGCGGCGCTTTGGTTCGGCGTGTAACCATCAATGGCCGTTGCTGAGATTTCGTTGGTGGATGTCTCGATCATCTCGTGGACAACACTGAGCATATGCGGGCCGTCGAAAGCAATGTACGACCGGATCTTGATTGGAACCGCTGAGCGCAATTCAGCGTGGTAGCGCACATGGCGTACCCGACGCGGACCGGCAACAGCATCACTGAAACCTGTCAACAAGCGGAACTGACGATCTGCCTCTTCAAACTTTGCAAAGTAAAACTGAACATTAAGATGGTCGTTCTCATCGCACTCCCATGTGTTCACGAAAGACAATAGTGTTTCAAGGGCAGGCATTGCTTATCCTTTTGAATAGATTTGGCCAGAAATCCGGCAAATAGACAATTTTCTTTATATGTAGGCGGTCAGCGCCGTGGACCAAGCCGGTCCTTTATAAATGTATCTATACTTTCCCCGCTAAGTTTGGCAAGTCCGAGATCAAAACTTTGAAACACGTGACATCCGTTTGGATAGATTTCCACGTGAACTTCGCAGTTTGTGGCCTGTAATCGCGCCGCCAGGAAAAGACTATCGTCAAGTAAAGGATCTTCTGTGCCTACAGTTACAATCGTAGGTGGCAAGTCATGGAGTTTTGCATACAAAGGTGAAACTTCCGGATGGGTTTTATCCGGTCCTCTCAGAACGTAGTGTTTGGCAAATAGCTCAAGGTCTCTAGTATTCAGAAGTAATGGACGAGTGCCCCAGTTTCGAGCACTCGGCGTCAAGTTGAGATCATAGAAACCAGCTGACAGGATTGCCCCCTCAAACGGCGCCTTTTTGTGGCTGTCGCGAAGTCGGATCATGGTGGCGAGCGCGAGATTTGCCCCGGCACTTTCTCCGCCGATGAGTATTTTTTGCCATTGGTGCTGTTTCGCACCTTCCCCTGTAATCCATAGGGCCGCAGCCTCGCAGTCCTCCAGGCCCGCAGGGAAAGGGTACTCCGGTGCCAGCCGGTACTCGACTGACACGATGTCAATGTCGGCGCTGGCGGCGAGGGCTTCAAGGTACGGGTCTTGGTGAGCGCACGATCCAAATACGAAGCCGCCGCCGTGGATATGCAGCAAGACACCCTGAGGGTTTCCTGATGGGGCCTTGAACAGGCGCAGCGGTATCGGTGCCTTGGGGCCGTTGATGCTCAGCATGATGGCTGTCGGGCTCATTTGTGGCGCGGGAAAAGCTCCCAGTCCTTGAAGGCGGCGCTCCCGCGACACACTCGGTGGAAAGCTCCACTGATCGGGGAGGGCTGTCATTTGCGCTTCCAAAGCTGCATTGAATTGACGGGCCTCTTCCTCAAGTTCTGTGGAGATCGAAATGTGAGGAAATGAGAATGTCATGACTGGTCCCTTAACTAGGCAAAAGCACTTGTGGGCTGTAGTGTGCCGACGCTGCCATTTTGTTGCTTCAAACGTGAAGACTACGTGAGAAAGGTTAGTAAACCCATGCGAAGTTGGAAGGGTAACGTTGCCTCAACTGAGGTCTGGACACTGGATAGTGCCGAAGCACCGCTTCGCCAAAGCATGGGTCGTTTGCTGGTACAAACTGATGGCATCGGCTTCTATGATATAAGTCAGGAAGTCTCTGATTGGTTGGGGCAGGTTGGTGTTCGTGATGGATTGCTGACCATTTTCATGCGTCACACATCTGCTGGGCTTACCATTCAGGAAAACGCTGATCCTGATGTGCTGTTCGACCTTAAAACCGCTATGGATCGTCTTGCGCCGGAAAATGGTCCGTGGAGGCACACCATCGAAGGGCCTGATGACATGCCCGCCCACATCAAGAGTGTGATGACTGGCGTGCAGCTGCAAATCCCTGTTCTTGTAGGCCAGTTGGATTTGGGCACTTGGCAAGGCATCTACGTGGCAGAATATCGCAGACCGCCGCACCGACGTTCGCTAACCTTTGTTTATCAAGGGACCCATATCGCCGATGCGCCCCTATAAATACCGCTAAGAAGCAGAGTGAGCGCGCTGTGCTGGGACGTAAGCGGATTTGTATTTTTCCGTCGCCGCGATCAGAGCTTCGGTCAGACCGGGCTCGCTCATTGTGTGACCCGCGTCATCCACGATGGTAAAGTCGGCTTCTGGCCAGGCTTGGTGCAGATCCCATGCGGCTTCCACCGGCGTCACCACGTCGTAGCGCCCCTGAATGATACTTCCGGGGATATGGCGGATGCGATCGATATCTCTCAGGAGCTGGCCATCTACCTCAAAAAAGCCTCGATGCTGGAAGAAATGGCATTCAATCCGGGCAAAGGCGATTGCCATCCTCTCTTCGCCGAACTGGTCAATGCGGCTAGGGTTTGGCATTAGGGAGAGCGTGCTGCCTTCCCACTGAGCCCAACGGCGCGCTGCTTCCCGGCGCTCATCTCTGTCATCCCCGGTCAGGCGCTTGTAATAGGCCGCAACGAGGTCGGCCCGCTCCTCCTCTGGGATATAATCACGGTAGGCTGCAAAGTAGTCCGGGAACAACGCGCTGGCTCCCTTTTGATAAAACCACTCCACTTCTTGACGACGCAGCAAGAAGATGCCGCGTAGTATGAGTTCCGCAACCCGACCGGGGTGGGTTTGGGCATAGGCAAGCGCGAGCGTTGAGCCCCAAGACCCTCCAAAAACCTGCCAATTTTCAACACCAAGATGAAGCCGCAAACGTTCGATGTCAGCGACGAGGTCCCACGTGGTGTTTTCACGCAGCTCCGCATAGGGCGTGGAACGGCCGCAGCCGCGCTGATCAAAGATCACGATGCGATAGTGCCGGGGATCGTGGAAACGGCGCATCGCCGGGCTTGAACCGCCTCCCGGTCCACCATGAAGAATAACAACCGGTTTTCCCTCGGGGTTGCCTGACTCCTCGAAATAGATCCGATGAAGAGGGCTCACATTCAAATAGCCACTGTTAAAGGGCTGGATGGCTGGAAACATGAATGAGCCCATGCGCAACGCTCCGCAAAAACTAAATGAAATAGTCGTACCTTCCCACCTGACGGGATTAGTTCATCCCCGCCAGGCAGATAGAAACCAGCCACAACAGAAGGGCTGAAATGAGAGTGACTTGGCAACCTTTAAGATAGGCGGCGGTCAGCGCCTCGGTTTCGGGATTTTGGTTATCCTCTACGTCGCGGCTGGTCAATTGGCTGGAAGATGGAACCGTTGCATCTGAATGCTGTGTCTGCGTTGTGGTTTCAGTTCCTTTGATCAACAAAAAGCCAGCAAGGAGGAAGGTCAAGAGCGCGCCATACTTGAAAGACACTGCTGGATCGAAACTCAGTCCGGCCATGATGAGGAGGGTGCCGGTCGAATACAATATGCAAGTGCGTGCAACAGTCATTGCTGCTGTATGTCCGTCGTTGTTCATTGTGTGCTCCACAGTGACGTTACGGTAACATCCAATCATAACCCTAGTAGGGGTGAAAAACGCAATTGGATTTTTTGATTGATGTAAAAATCCACTTCACATGGTTGCGAGCACTTGAAATCAAAGTAGTTCTTATCCCGTGGGTTGCTGTGAATAGAGTCGTTGAGACAACTCAGCTCGGACTATGCTTAAAATACACAACTAAAAGTTGATATTCGTGTGAGTGGGGTAGTAGTCGCTTCAAGATTGTTAAGATGTTGAGTTTTTGCGAATATTCACATCTGACGCAAAGTCGCGTATCCAGACAATAAAAGCGCTACCCCAGATGTGTCACTCGGCTTTGATGAGCTAAGTCTTCGGCTGAGGAGGGGCGATTTTCAAAGATCTAAATCTCAACGATTTGGGGTGTTTACCAAAAAGAACAGATTATCTTCTATTGGAAATTTTCGGATTATATGAGTTTCATTTGAAAGTGCATAAATTGAAATCAATTGTTTCCATGTGCATTAGTGGTTGCCTTATGCAATTCTAAGTGAAAATTATTGACTTATTGCTTGCTACTTTCGTTGGTAATGCCCTATTACTTATAGGGAAGGGTGTTGCGGCGCAGCAACCGCAGCACGAGGAGGAACGTCAGTTGCACTTACTCAAAATGTTGAGGAGGGCAACGTCCGTGTTTGCTGGACCTGAGACTAGGGAGACCTGACGTCTGAAAGAGGTCGTGCAAGCTAAGCTATGAAGGAGCACGGCGTGCAAACCGAAAAGCAGAACTTCGTCATCGCAGATGATCACCCGCTTTTCCGCGGGGCAATGCGACAGACAATCGAAAAGCTCTTCACTGGCGCATCAATTATCGAAGTTGGCAGCCTTGAAGAGGTTACCCAAACGCTGGACCGCGAGGAGGACGTGGATCTGGTGTTTCTGGACTTGACGATGCCCGGCATGAGAGGGTTCTCAGGCCTTATGTATCTCCGAGCTCAATATGTAGGCGTCCCGGTGTTGGTGGTATCTGCCACAGAAGACCCTGCAACCATCCGCAGCTGTATTGAGTTTGGCGCATCGGGCTTCATTCCGAAGTCCCTTGGGGTAGACGTTATTCAGGAAGCTGTTTCCACGGTCATGGCTGGGGGTGTTTGGACGCCGCCGGATATTGACTTGAGCGTGGAAGACGAAGCCTCGAAAATGGCACGGCGCTTGGCGAGCCTCACGCCGCAGCAGGTGCGTGTGTTGATGATGCTCAGTCAAGGGCTGCTGAACAAGCAGATCGCCTATGAGCTGTCCGTGTCGGAAGCGACCGTCAAGGCCCACGTATCTGCGATTTTGCAGAAGCTCGGTGTTGAGAGCCGGACGCAGGCTGTCATTGCCGCCGCCAAGATTGAAGCTGGCCAGTGGCAGCAGATGGCGAACGCTCTGGCCTGATCAGCTGTCGTGGCGCACAGGACTTGAAACAATAGGCTCCGGACCTGCTGGTTCGGAGCCTTTTTCGTCTTGGCGTGTATGTTTCAGACGGTTTCCTGAGCCGCTTCATCCAGCTCGGACTTGCGCCTTGCAAGATGAGCCCGAAGTGCTGCGGGCTTCAGTGGCTTGTTGAGGATCAGGATGTTTTTCTCCTCCGCCTCACCGCGTACGTCTTTGCTGCGGTCAGCCGTGATCAAAATGGCCGGAAGGTCATTGCCAAACTTCCACCGCAACTGGCCAATGGCTTCAATGCCGGTTCCCTCATCAAGATGATAGTCCGCAAGGATGATGTCTGGCAGTTTGCCGGTCTTGTGAACGTTCTTGGCAGCGGCTATCCCGCTTTCAGCGCCGATGACAGTACAGTTCCACGTGTTGAGGAGGGTGGTCATGCCCTCAAGGATTTTCGGCTCATTGTCGATGGCCAGTACCACCAGTCCATCCAGCTGACCTGCAGTTTTGCTGGCTGCAGGTGAAGCCGCCACCTTCGGCAGGTTGCCAGCAGCCTTGAACTGGACCGAAAAACGGGTCCCCTTACCAACCTTAGAAGTAAGCGAGACCTTGTGATCGAGAACGCGGCTAATGCGCTCCACGATAGAGAGTCCAAGGCCTAGTCCAGAGGCGATACGTGCACCAGAGTCGAGCCGTTGGAACTCCTTGAACACCGCTTTCTGTTGTTCCTCGGGGATGCCTAGCCCCGTGTCAAACACCTCCACAATTCCAAGTGAAGGCTTTCGTTTTCGGGTGGCGACCAATACCCCACCGGTTTCAGTGTACTTGATGGCGTTGGAGATGAGGTTTTGCAGTAGGCGTCGCATCAGGCGCCTGTCGGAGTGCAAGGTAAGGTCCGTTGGCATGACCTTAAGGCGCAACCCTTTCTCCTCTGCAATCGGCCGGAATTGGGTTTCCAGCGGTTTCAGAATGTCGTCCAAACGGAACACCGAGAACTCAGGTTGGAACGTTGCCGTATCGAGCCGAGAGATCTCAAGGACGGTGCCGATGATTTCCTCAACCGATTCAAGAGAGGCTTCAACATTGCGCACCAGATCACTGTTGGGATTGTTCTGGGTGGCGAACTTGTCGCTCAGCGCCGAGGAATAGAGCTTTGCTGCGTTAAGTGGTTGCAAGATGTCGTGCCCCGCCGCAGCCAGAAACCGTGTTTTGTCCTGGTTTGCCAGCTCAGCCTTTTGTCGGGCCTCCATGAGTTCGTCATTAACGCTTGTGAGTTCTGCTGTTCGCTGGCGCACGCGCCGCTCTAGCGTCTCGTTTGCGTGAGCAAGCGCATCTTCCGCCATCACGCGCTCTGTGATGTCGCTGTAGGTGATCACCAATCCGCCATTAGGCATCGGACTGGTGCGCACTTCCAGCACGTTGCCGGACATCATCATGCGTTCCTGATAGGTGTCCTGAGCGCCGATGAAGTTGCTCAGCCGATCGCTGACAAGGTCGGCCACCACACCGTCGCCAAACTCTCCTCGTTCCGCGCTGTATGTCAGAATACGCTCCAGCGGCACACCCACCTGACCGAACTCGATAGGCAGGGACAGGATCTCTCGAAAGTTGCGATTCCAAAAAATGAGATGCAGGTCGCGGTCAAACACCGCAAGGCCCTGTCGCACTTGGTCAAGCGCCACCTGTAGCAGGTCGCGGTTGTATTGGATGGCTTCGGTGGCATCGTCCAGAAGCTTTATGGTGCCTTTGGTGTTCGGATCTCGGCGCTTGAACAGCAGGGAAAGCACGAGGCGGGCGGAAGCCGAGCCGATGGCGCTTGCAAGCAGTTGTTCGGAGAAGCGGATGAGGCGGGCGTCTGCCTCCTGATACTCGTTCAGCTCAATGCCGTTGTCGCGCGCGTAGGTATCAAACGAGCGCTGGGTGCGTTCCTCACCAATGTACCGCGCGATGGTGGCCTGAAGATCGCCGGTCGTAATCGCGGTACGCCAGAGCCTGAGAGCAGGAGGGGTGTGGATCTCCGCTGGAACGAAAACATTTGCCTGCAACCGCTCGATGGACGTTGGTTGGCGGCTCAGTGAAAACGCTACGTAGCAGAAGATGTTGAAACCCAAGCTCCACAACACGCCGTGGATGAAGGGATCAGAGATGTCCGTGAAAAACAGCGCTTCAGGGCGCAGGGCCGCAATGCCGAAAAGGCCTGTTTCCAGCAGTTCGGGATTCAAAATGCCTTCCTTGGCGAACACCGGCAGCAGCAGCGTATAGAACCACAGGAAGAAACCGCCCATCATGGCTGCTTTGGCACCCCGCGCCGTTGCTCGGCGCCAGATCAGTCCGCCAAAGAACGAGGGCGCGAATTGGGCAATCGCCGCAAACGACAGCAGGCCGATTGAGGCAAGGGCTGCGCTATCGCCTGCAACCCTGTAGTAGATGTAGCCCCCCAGTATGATGATGAAGATCGACATTCGCCGAATGTTCAAGATCAGCTGGCTCATGTCCTCACCGGAAGAGGCGATGATCTCATCTTCTGTCCGGCGCCGCAGAATTAGCGGCATCACAAGGTCATTTGAGACCATGATGGAGAGCGCCACCGTTGTAACGATCACCATGGCAGTTGCGGCAGAAAGCCCGCCCACGAAAACCACGAGGGTAAGCAGAGGCGCATCAAAAGTGCGGGGCAGTGCAAGGACGAACATGTCCGGATTAACGCCAGACGAAAAGAGAGCCATGCCGGCCAGCGCAATAGGGATCACAAACAGGTTGATTGCAATCAGATAGCTTGGAAACAGCCAGGAAGCGCGGCGCAGCTCGTCGGGACTGTTGTTTTCAGTCACCGTCACATGGAACTGGCGCGGCAACAAGACGATGGCGAACAGGCTCAACATGGTCAGGATCAGCAAGTTGCTGAGGTTTGCGCTTTCAAAGATCAGGGCGCTTTTCACCCCTTCTTCGCTGGCCTTTGCCAGCAGTTCGCCCGGCCCGTCAAACAGCACGAATGTGGCCCAGATGCCGACCGCAAGGAAGGCAATCAGCTTTACCATCGCCTCCATGGCAATGGCCAGCATGAGGCCTTCCTGATGCTCGGTGGCATCGGTGTGGCGGGTGCCGAAAAGCCAGGTGAACACCGCCATGAAGATGGCAATCAGGAGGGTCTCGTCACCGAACACGTATTCCGGTGCCACTGAGGTGGCCATGATCGGGTTCTGCACAATGGTGCTGACCGAAAGGGACAGTGCCTTCAGTTGCAGGGCGATGTAAGGCGTCATGCCGATGACGGCGATCAACGTCACCATGGCGGCGACCATCTGGCTCTTGCCGTATCGGGCCGCAATGAAGTCCGCTACCGAGGTAATGCGCTCACTTTTGGCAAGATGGATAATGCGCCGTAAAAGCGGGTAGCCCAAAAAGAACATCAGGATCGGGCCAATATAGATGCCCAGAAACTCGATGCCGCTCCGTGTCGCCAGCCCGACGGAGCCGAAAAAGGTCCAGGAAGTGCAGTAGACTGACAGGGATAATGCATAGATCAGCGGTCGGCCTGCACCCGAAAAACCCTTGAGCCTTGCTGCTCTGTCTCCATAGCTGGCGACGAGAAAGAGGAGCAGTATGTAGGCCAGTGCCACAAGCACGACCACCCAGCCCTGAAGCATAGTTACCCCGCGTCTTTAATGGGTTATTTTTAGGCTTTTCGAAAATCACAGTTGACCGAACTTCATGGAAAGGCAAGAGTCTTGCCATATAAAGAGAACTCGAGCGCATAACCACGCACATGATAAGTTTGTGGAGGCCGGACTTGAGCAATAACAAAGAAGAAATCAAAAAGCTCGCTCACCGGGATTTTCGTGATTCCAGTCCAATTAAAATAGAAAAACCGAAGCTTTGGCAACGTATCCTTTTGTTTTTACGTTCAAATCGGGACATTAGTGACCCGAGGGCTGTGTCGGTCTATCTCGATCACAGGGCGGCATTTCTAGTGCAGAAGTCTGTGCTGGAATACACCCGATACCGAGCGGGGCGGCACTGGCCGGTTTTGTCGGAGGACAGAGCATTCCTTGATGCCTTGGAAAAGGCACGGTGGTCCAACTACGCCATTGCATTGGACTATGTTAGCGAAATGGCGCTGAACTCTTTGCGCCGAAAGAGCAAGCATCCGCCGCAGGAAATTGCAGGCTTTTTGGGAAAATGCGCGAACACCATAATGCAGAGTTATGGCGACATGACTGCCATGCCCTGTGAGGAGTGGCGCAAGATGACGTTGAACACGCGCTATCGTCTTCGTACGGCTGCAATGGTCAATGCGCGCCCTGTTCAGGATATTCCGGCAGGTCGGTTCTCAGAGTTCTTCGAAAATCTACCCATCCACTGCAAGCTCGGCGGTCATGATGAACTCACTTTGCTCAACAGCATGCGCGTTCACTTGAGTCAGATGCACGATGAGTTCCGCTGGCGCAGCGATGCCTACGCCTTGGAGGCATTTATTGTCTCTCCAACATCGTCTTGCGCACAGCCCAAGCGAGAGCCGCCCAAACCCCGGCATTGAGCGTGTGTGGGCTTTGCAATTCGACGCTGTACAAATACTGGAGCATTTGCGTTCTGATCGTTGAGAATAACGCAATAAACTAAGTCTTGCCCCCAATGAGGGCTCTTCCGTTCCTTGACGAATGGGTTAGTCTGTGAGCCGGAAAAAACACGGCCGCTTAATACGGGGGGATGCATCGCATGCAAGGAATTGAAGGGGTGCTGGGAACGTTGCGTTCACAGGCGCTCAGCGCGCCAGAAAGTGGCATTGTCGAACTCGTCAATGCGGGGAGGGAACAGGAAAATCTCATTCCTCTTTGGGTGGGTGAAGGAGAGCTTCCAACACCGGATTTCATTTGCGAGGCAGCCTACAAATCCCTTCGGGATGGCGAGACCTTTTATACCTATCAGCGTGGCCTTCCAGAGTTACGAGAGGCTCTGGCGAACTACCATGAAAGCGTGTACGGGCGGCCTTTCTCGTCTGATCGCTTTTTCGTCACCGGGTCAGGTATGCATGCAATCCTCATTGCGCTCCAAGCAACTGTATCCGCAGGGGAAGAGATTCTCGTTCCAAGCCCTGTTTGGCCAAATTTGTCTGCCTGTGCCGGGATCGCAGGAGCGCATCCTGTCTTTGTTCCAATGCAGTTTTCTGAGGGGCGGTGGGAGCTCGATATGGAGCTTCTCCAGGCGTCGGTTACCGCAAAAACCAAGGCCCTGTTCATCAACTCTCCTTGCAACCCAACTGGCTGGGTTGCGACCCGCGAAACTCTCGCCGAACTCCGTGAATTCGCTCTGAAGAACAACCTTTGGATCATAGCCGATGAGGTCTATGGTCGGTTCGTATTCGGCGAGGAAAAACGTGCCCCATCTTTCTACGATGTGGCTCAGGATGATGACCCAATTCTCTATGTGAACACGTTTTCGAAAAACTGGGCCATGACAGGATGGCGAATCGGGTGGCTTTCCTGCCCTAAGGGGATGGGCCAAATAGTGGAAAACCTTGTCCAATATTCCACTTCTGGAACTGCGGCATTTATGCAGCGCGCGGCAGTTGCCGCATTACAGAACGGGGATGAGTTTCTGCAATTTCAGGTGGAGAAGGCGCAAAGGGGTCGCGCGCTCCTGACCGAGCGTTTTGTGAAACACTCGCGGCTAAACCTCTCTATGCCTGACGGGGCGTTTTATTTGTTTTTCTCGATAGATGGCTTGGCTGACTCTCGTGAAACTGCTTTCGCAATCCTCCGTGAAACAGGGGTTGGGTTGGCTCCCGGCACAGCCTTCGGGCCGGGCGGGAAACCGTTCTTTCGGTTATGTTTTGCCCGCGATATAGGGCAGTTAAACGATGCATCAAGACTATTATGTCGCTGGATAGGTGATTGACCGGAGAGTCTGCATACGGTAGCACCTAGTCAAAATACCCATCCACCTTTGGCGTAAGTCAAAGGACGCAGTATGTACCAAGGAACCACATCATGGATTCAAGTGCGCGTCTAGATAGCGTACTCGACACGGCCGCAGACGGCATTGTTGTGACCGATAAGGCCGGTAAGATCCTGCTCTTCAATAAGGCTTGCGAGAAAATGTTCGGCTACTCAAGCGATGAGGCCGTCGGGCAAAACGTGAGCATTCTGATGGGGGCCAAGGACGCACACGCGCACCACAGCTACATGCAGCGATATCTGGATACCGGCGAGCGCCGTATCATTGGTATAGGGCGTGAGGTAATGGGCCAGCACAAGGATGGGACGCCAATCCCGCTTGATCTGTCCATCGGCGAGGCAAAAACGGCTGACGATCACCAATTTATCGGGATTGTTCGTGACCTGCGCTCCCGTAAGGAGATTGAAGCCCGCCTGACAGAGTTGCAGGCAAATCTCGTCAAGATGACCCGCGTGAACGCGCTCGATGAAATGGGCGCTGCTATCGCGCACGAGGTCAATCAGCCGCTTACGGCAATCATGCTCTACTTGCAGACCGCTGCCCGGCGTGCCCGCACTGCGGAAAATCCGGACGCTCAGCTCGTCAAGCTGATGGAAAAAACGGTCGTTGAAGCGGAGCGTGCCAGCAAGATCATCCAGCGCATGCGCAACTTCGTCGAGAAGCAAGACTTGCGCCGCAAAGATGAAACGCTTGCAACAGTGGTTGATGAGTGCATCGAACTGGTGAGCGTCGGCATCGATGTTGAAGATGTTGAAATTACGTCAACCTTTGATGATTACTCCTATAAGGCGAACATTGACGGCGTACAGGTCCAGCAGATCCTGGTGAACTTGATCAGAAACGCGGCTCAGGCCGTTGCCAAGTCACCGGTAAAGCGTGTCCTCATCGACGTCGAGCTTTCTGAAGACAACGTCTTCATTCGTGTAACCGATACGGGTCCAGGTCTCAGTCCGGAAGCAATTGATGGGCTATTCAAAGCATTTTCTGGGACAAAGCGGCGCGGTTTGGGTGTAGGACTTGCGATTTCTCGCAGTATAGCGCAGAACCACGGTGGGGATTTGTTTGTAGAGCCGAAGGAAGAGGGCAAGGGTGCCACTTTCGTTCTTCGGCTTCCGTCAAAGTAACCAGTGCCACTCTTCTTGATTTGGTGGCACAAACAAAGACAAGAGAACTGAAGGACCAAAGTGATGACGTCTGCACCGTCTGTGATCCATATCGTTGACGACGATCCCGCGGTTCGTGACGCGCTTTCGTTGCTCTTCGAAACCGAAGGCTTCGAGGTCGGGGCTTATGCAAACGCAGAAGAATTTCTGAGTGCCGTTGAAGCGACTGTACCAAACTGCGTACTGCTCGATGTGCATATGCCTGGACGTTCAGGTATCGATATCCTGAAAACGCTGAACGCTGAAAAATTTGAAGCACCAATCTTCATCATCTCCGGTCAGGGCGATATCCCAATGGCCGTGGAGGCGATCAAGTATGGCGCATATGACTTCATCGAAAAGCCATTCGATGTTGATGCAATCATCTCTCGCGTGCGTGAGGCGATCTCTTCTGTGACCCGCGCTGGCGCACATGGCCAGTTCAATTTCCCGGGCGCTGAAAATCTCACGCCTCGTGAACGTCAGGTGTTGACGGAGATCACTGCAGGTTCTTCCAACAAGGAAGCTGGCCGCAATCTCAAGATTTCTCCGCGTACGGTGGAAGTTCACCGCGCTCGCATCATGGAAAAGCTTGGTGCGCGTAATGCGGCAGATCTCGTTCGTATTGTACTGACCGGCGAGCCGCCTGCGCAGTAATACTGACGTACATTTACTTAGAATCTATCAAATAAAAGTGCGTGATCACCCTTGAGTGGGTAATTACGCACTACACCATTGTCTGTGTTGTATATAAAGGCGTAGAGCCTAAACTACGACTAAGCGCTGTATTCTGTATAAACCGGTGGCGCTTCCGTAAAGAAAGACTTGGTGTAATCAGTGATCTACGTCATCGAAGATGATGCTTCAGTCCGGGATGCGATCAGCTGCCTCTTTGAGGAACTGGGACTGAACACCAAAACATACATTGATGGCGAATCTTTTTTTGAGGGCTCGCGCCCCAAGCAATCCGATATTGTCTTTGTCGATCTTGCCCTGCCAGGAATGGCGGGTCGCGACATCATTCGCAAGTTATCCGCAGAAGGTGGGCCGCCGCAAATTGTCGCAATGACTGGCTTGCCGCGGAGAGATCTAGATCAAATTTTTGTTGATGGCTTTGTGCCAAAAATTGTACGTAAGCCATTGGAAGAAAAGAGCTTATTGCAATTTGTTCCGGTTTGATTTTAGCGGGCAAAGCTTTGCGCCACATCAAAAAAACTTCCCAAAAATCTCCAAGTTAAGTGGTCTTGCGGATTTTGACGTTGCCAAGAGCCGCGTACTTCTGCAATTCATGCTCGTAACAACAGAGCGTCGATATTGACGGGTGTCGATGCTCTGTATTTCGAAGGCTTTTCGAGATAAGGTATATCTTGGATGTTGCTTTCGGAGTGCATTATGCACCTGAGAGTTCAGGTGCGAGGAGGGAAAATGGAACGGGTTTTGTACGCTGGGTCTTGTGCGGCGGATGGTGCTACTTCCTTGACTGACATCGATAATGACATGCACCGTGAGAGTGGCTCCAAGAGCGGCTCAGGTCGCAAACATCGCTTGGGTTCACACGAAGTCCTGTTTTACGAGGGCGACCGCGCAGACCGCATTTACGAAGTGCTGGAAGGCGTGATGATGCTCTACAAGCTGCTGCCTGATGGCCGCCGACAGGTGGTTTATGTCCTGCGCGCTGGCGACATGCTGGGCTTCACCAATCACGACACATTCGACTGCACCGCAGAGGCGCTTACCGCCGTTGAGCTTCAGGTTTACGAAACCCGTGAGGTGGCAACGTCACCGCTGCTTCAGCACTACGTCAATCGATGCCTGCTTTCCCAGATGGAGCACCTGCACGATCACACCGTGTTGTTGGGCCGCAAGTCTGCCATGGAGCGGGTTGCGACGTTTCTGATGAGCCTTGTGCCGGATCGCGGTGGCGCAAACTGCTCAGGTCCCGCAAACCCCGATGTGCCTGATGCGCGGTCCGTTGTTCTTTCCATGACACGCCAGGAAATCGCTGACTATCTCGGCCTGACAATTGAAACGGTGAGCCGCGTCATCTCGCAGCTGAAGCGTAAGGGTCTGATCAAGGTAGAAAAGCAGGACAGCATCCAGATCCAGAACGTCTGCGGCATTTGCCAGCTTACCGGAATGCACTAAGGACCTAGCTGAAAAGGCTTCCCGCAAAGCAAGGTGGCCGGATCACACGGCCACAGAATGCCGCGCGGCGTTGGCGTGCAGATAAGCGTCAAATGCCGCCGCCACTACCCGAACGTAGCGCTCGCCCACTTGGGTCACCTTCACCAAACTTCCATCAATGGACACCAGTCCATCGGCTTGCAACGGTTGAAGCTGCGCAAAGCTTTCAGCAAAGCCGTTGAGGTTCAGCCCGAACCGTTCTGCAGCCTCTGCGATGTCCACCTCGTAGGCGGTCATCAGCCGTTCAATGATGTGAGCCCGGCATAGATCGTCCGCGTCGACGGCAATCCCTTTCTTGATTGGCAGTGCGCCATCTTCAACCTGACGGGTCCATTCGCGGGTCTCATGTATGTTCTGTACATAGCCCTTTGGCAGGAAGCCAATGGAGCTGGGTCCAAAGCCGAGCAGGGTTTCGGCCTTGTCGGTCGTGTAGCCCTGGAAGTTCCGCTTTAGCGTTCCGTCATTCAAGGCGACGGCCATGCTGTCTTCTGGCAGCGCGAAATGGTCCAGTCCAATCGCGGTGTATCCTGCAGCGACAAGCGCATCTCTTGCGATATCTGAAAGCTCGATCCGCTCCTGTGTTTTTGGAAGAGCATCTTCGCTGATCAGCTTTTGGTGTTTCTTGAACCATGGCACATGAGCATAGCCAAACAGGGCAATGCGGCCCGGTGCCAGCTGTTTGGTCAGATCCACGGTTCTGAGAATGGTCTCGGATGTTTGATGCGGAAGCCCGTACATGAGATCAAAGTTGATCTCGCTGATGCCGGCACCCCGCAGGGCCTTGCAGGCTTCTTCGACGCACTCGAATGACTGAACCCGGCCGATACTCTCCTGAACGGTCAGGTCAAAATCCTGCACGCCAAGGGAGGCGCGGTTCACGCCGGCCATCGTCAGTGTCTCAGCAAGGTAGGGAGTGACGGTGCGCGGGTCCAGTTCAATGGCATGTTCAAGATCTGGCAGAAATTCGAAGCCGGACTTCAGCAGCTCGAATGTCGCCAAGAACGCTTCTCGCGGCAAAAGGCTCGGCGTGCCACCACCCCAGTGAATGTGTTGAACAGGGCGTTTGCTTCCCAGCTTCTGCAGCACAAGCGAGATTTCTTTTCGAAGTGTCTTCGCAAAGGCGACCACCGGCTCATCTTGCTTGGTTGCTTTCGTGTTACAGCCACAATAGTGGCACATTTCACGGCAAAACGGCACATGCAGATACAGCGAGAGGGGGGCATCCTCTGGTATGGCTGCAAGCCAGCCCTCGTAATCTGCGCCGGAAACGGCCTCAGAAAAGTGAGGAGCGGTTGGATATGAGGTGTAACGAGGAACGCTTTGCGTTGCGTAACGTAATTCGAGCGAAGTCATATCGGTAAAATACGCAGAACCGTTTCAATAACTTTGATCCTTATCAAGCTCCCCGAAATTTCGTAGATTAGAACCTCTCTCATCCCGTGTGACTCGCGATTTTTGCTGGCGGGGAACACTCTCTGGCGCCGCAGCGCAAAATCCTTTCAATATTCACAAAAATCGGAGGTTTTATGAAGCTGTTTGATGGCGTTCATTTTGGCACTGCAACAAAGACGTTCAACGCCCTTGTTATCGCCGGTTTGGGCGGCGCTTTTTTCGACCTTCTCGGTCTGCCTGCCCCTTATCTTTCAGGGGGAATGATCGCCGTCGCGGCTGCCGCCTTTCTCAGTGTTCCGCTGGAGTTTCCGGAGCTACTGAAAAAGGTCGCCATGGTCGTTCTTGGCATATCCATGGGAGCGGGTGTGACCCCGGAGGCATTTGAGCGTGTTGGTTCATGGCCGATCACAATTTTGCTCATTGGGCCGACCATGGCGCTGATGGTCTTTGCTGCCTACCAGTTTCTGAGCAAGTTGTGCCACTGGCGCAAGGACGCCGCCTACTTTTCGTCGATTCCCGGCACTCTGGGGCTGGTCGCGGTGTTGGCAGAAGAGCGGAACTCCGATTTGCCGCGCATCATGACCGTGCAGGTGTTCCGGTTGTTTGTTTTGCTCGCATTTCTGCCAAGTCTGTTGGTTTCCACCTCAGAGCCAGTTACGGGAGCGGTTGTGGCATCGGTGCCATACTCAACGCCCTTTCAAATGCTCATCCTTGTTGCTGCATGCGTCCCAATGGCTCTAATTGCCGACCGAATTGGTATACCCGCAGGTCTGCTCACCGGCGCCTTTATTGTCAGCTCAGCGCTCAACGTCACGGCGACAGTTCCGGTTCATTTGCCCTCATGGGTTGAGGTGCCGGTCTTCATGTTCTTCGGGGCCATGATCGGGGCTCGTTTTGGGTCCACCTCTCCGGCTCAGGTTCTGAGCTGGCTACGGGTTTCCATTGGCTCGTTTATGATCGTTTTTGCAGTCTGTGTCGCCGTATCTGCTGTCGCGTCTTACTTTCTGGATTTGTCCTTTGGGCAGCTTGTGCTGGCCTATTCGCCGGGGGGGCTGGAGGTGATGACGCTGCTTGCGTTCGTGCTTAATCTAGACCCGGCCTTCGTCGCAACGCACCAGATTCTTCGCTACATCGGGATGCTGTTCGTTTTGCCATTTGCGACGCGACTGGTATTAGGGCCTAAGACTAAAGTTTAGGGTTTTCCCCTTATAGTCACTAGACCTCAAAAATATTTCGATTTAGAGCAATTTTATCTTAGGGCGCCCCGGGGTTTTTGACTTCGATCAAGGGCGTCGTATGGCGCGGTAACTAAATATACCGAGAGATTCCAAATCTAAGTTTTGTCACAGTGGATGGGGCTAGCAATATGTCAGAACGAAGAGCCAGATACCTGTCGCTAGAGGAGGGGGGATTTGCTCTTCTTCTCGCTGCAACAGCCTTCCTGTGTTTGATCATCGCAGGAAAGACCTTTGACCAAGTGTTGGCGTTCCACGCCAGCTTAATTTCGCTTGCGGCAGCAGTCGGCACCTTCTTCATCTTCCGTCGCTATTTCGATGGCGACACCATGCCGATCCCGCAGGAGGTCGACGGTAAGCCAAACTACAACATGGCACCGGTCGAATTCGCTGCTTGGGCATCAGTTTTCTGGGGCATCGCAGGCTTCCTCGTAGGCCTGATCATCGCTCTCCAGCTGGCTTACCCGGCACTCAATCTTGATCTCCCATGGACCCACTTCGGTCGCATGCGTCCACTGCACACCTCTGCAGTGATTTTTGCGTTCGGTGGTAACGTACTCCTTGCTACCTCCATGTATGTGGTGCAGCGTACCTGCCGCGCAAGAATGCCTGGTCGCATTTTGCCTTGGTTTGTGGTTCTGGGTTACAACCTGTTCATTGTCGTGGCTGGTACCGGTTATCTCCTCGGTGTCACCCATGGCAAAGAGTATGCTGAGCCAGAGTGGTATGCAGATTACCTTCTCACCGTTGTGTGGGTGTTCTATCTGCTGCTGTTCCTCGGTACGCTTTGGAAGCGTAAAGAGCCGCACATCTACGTGGCCAACTGGTTCTACCTCGCATTCATCGTAACGATCGCGGTTCTCCATGTGTTCAACAACATGGCGTTGCCGATCTCAATGTACTCCTCCAAGTCCTACATCGTCTGGGCTGGTGTGCAGGATGCGATGGTGCAATGGTGGTACGGTCACAACGCGGTGGGCTTCTTCCTGACCGCAGGCTTCCTGGCCATCATGTACTACTTCATCCCGAAGCGCGCTGACCGTCCGGTATACTCTTACCGCCTGTCTATCGTGCACTTCTGGGCACTGATCTTCATCTACATCTGGGCAGGTCCACACCACCTGCACTACACCTCCCTGCCACAGTGGGCATCTACCCTTGGCATGACCTTCTCCATTATCCTCTGGATGCCTTCTTGGGGTGGCATGATCAACGGTCTGATGACGCTTTCCGGCGCATGGGACAAGCTACGTACCGACCCTGTACTGCGCATGATGGTTGTGTCCGTAGCGTTCTACGGCATGTCCACCTTCGAAGGTCCGGTCATGTCCATCCGTGCAGTGAACTCTTTGTCTCACTACACAGACTGGACCATCGGTCACGTACATGCTGGCGCACTGGGCTGGGTTGGTTACATTTCCTTCGGCGCGTTGTACTGCCTCATTCCGTGGCTCTACAACAAGAAGGACGTTTACTCCCTCAGGCTGGTGGACTGGCACTTCTGGGTGTCTACCCTCGGTATCGTTCTGTACATCTGTGCGATGTGGGTATCCGGCATCATGCAGGGCCTGATGTGGCGCGCATACGACAGCCTCGGCTTCCTTGAATACTCCTTCATCGAAACCGTGGACGCCATGCACCCATTCTATGTGATGCGTGCTCTGGGCGGCGGTCTGTTCCTCCTTGGTGCGCTTATCATGGTCTACAACCTCTACATGACTGCACGCCATGGTGAGAGCGCAGAAGCAGTTGCCGCACAGCCAGATGGCCGTCTGGCAGCAGCCGAGTAATCAGGGGAACAGCTAATGTCTGCTTGGAAAAAACACGAAATATTCGAAAAGAACTCGCTGATCCTCACCATTGGCATTGTGGTCATGGTGTCCATCGGCGGTCTGGTGGAAATCGTTCCACTTTACTATCTCAAGAGCACCATCGAGAAGACGGAGGGGATGCGTCCTTACACCCCTCTGGAGCTTGCTGGTCGCAACATCTATGTACGTGAAGGGTGCTATACCTGTCACTCACAGCAGATCCGCCCATTGCGCGATGAGCTGGAGCGTTACGGCATGTATTCTCTGGCAGCGGAGTCCATGTATGACCGTCCGTTCCAGTGGGGCTCCAAGCGTACCGGTCCGGATCTCGCTCGTGTCGGTGGCAAGTACTCCGACGAATGGCAGCGCGACCACCTGATGAACCCGCGGTCCGTGTCTCCAACTTCCATCATGCCTGGCTACCCATTCCTGGCTGAGAACAAGTTGAACACCCGTGACATTCAGGATCACCTTGAGCTGAATGCAATGTATGGCGTGCCGTACACTGAAGATCAGATCAAGTACGCACGAGCGGACCTGATTGCACAGGCGGATCCAGAGCGCGGTGACATCGATGGCTTCGAGGAGCGCTACCCAGGTGCATTGGCACGTTCATTTGACGGTGATCCTTCTCAGATCACCGAAATGGACGCGTTGATTGCCTATCTGCAGATGCTCGGCACTCTCGTAGACTTCGAACTCTACGACAACAACGCGAACCTGCGTTAAGGAGGCATCATGGAGTCAACCTATAACCTTCTGGCCAACTTCGCGCAGACAGGTGGCCTTCTGTATTTCATGGCGATTTTCGCCGGTGTTGTAATCTATGCCGTTTGGC
This sequence comes from Nesiotobacter zosterae, assembly GCF_033843645.1. Classification (NCBI taxonomy): domain Bacteria; kingdom Pseudomonadati; phylum Pseudomonadota; class Alphaproteobacteria; order Hyphomicrobiales; family Stappiaceae; genus Nesiotobacter; species Nesiotobacter zosterae. The sequence goes on from NZ_JAWXVZ010000003.1 coordinate 397,840, forward strand.
CGGGGAATAAGGAGCGCTTCGACGATGCAGCTCAAATCCCGCTTCGGGAGGACGACTAATGGGTGAGCTGAAAAAAGAAGTCGATGAGCTTTCCGGCGTTGAAACCACTGGTCATGAGTGGGACGGCCTGAAAGAACTGAACAACCCTCTGCCAAAGTGGTGGCTCTACATCTTTTACGCCTCGATTGTATGGTCGATTGGCTACTGGATTGTCATGCCATCTTGGCCGCTGGTCTCCTCATACACCGCAGGTGTAATTGGCTACAGCCAGCGCGAAGTCGCCACCCGTGAGTTCGATACGGCAATGGCAGAGCGCGCAGAAACTGGATCCAAGCTTCTTGAAGCTTCGCTGGACGAAATTCGCAGCACACCAGAGCTTCTGGAGTTCGCCATGGCAAGCGGAAGCGCAGCATTTGCTGACAACTGTGCGCCATGTCACGGCACCGGTGCCACGGGTTTTGTGGGATATCCAAACCTGCAGGACGACGTCTGGATTTGGGGCGGCACCATGGACGATATCGCTCAGACGATTTCTTACGGTGTGCGTTCTGAACATGAAGACACACGCTTTGGCGAGATGATGGCGTTTGGTCGCGATGAAATCCTGAACAAGGAAGAAATCGCAGCAGTTGCCAACTACGTTGCGGCCAACCTTGCTGGTTCCACCCCGGAAGAGGGGGCTGATCTGGCTTTGGGTGAAACTGTTTACGTCGACAACTGCGCAGCATGTCATGGCGATGAAGGCTTGGGAAGTCCTGAGCTGGGCGCGCCAAACCTGACCTCACCGAACTACCTCTATGGCAACTCTGTAGAAGCCATCGAGGCACAGGTGTTCAGCCCACGTCACGGCGTCATGCCTCCGTGGATTGACCGCCTCGGCGAGACCACAGTTAAGTCTCTGGCGGTTTACGTTCACTCTCTGGGCGGCGGTCAGTAACAGCTTATCCGAAAACGAGGAACGGGGGCGTCCTGAACGGCGCCTCCGTTCTGCCACTTCAAATAATAAATTTGGTACGGGCACGACCATGAAAACGAACGCGGATCCCACTGCTCAGCTAGATGAAGACACTTGGTTTGTCTCGGCTGAGAAGGTTTATCCTCAAGCGGTGAAAGGGCGGTTTCGAACTATTAAGTGGGCGATCTTGTTCGTCACACTGGGCATTTATTACTTTCTTCCATTTGTCCGCTGGGACCGGGGTGCTGGGGCACCTGATCAGGCGGTATTGATCGATTTTGAAGCTCGCCGCGCCTACTTTTTCTTTATCGAAATTTGGCCTCAAGAGGTCTACTACCTCACTGGTCTTCTTGTTATTGCTGCTGTTGCTCTGTTTCTAATGAATGCGGTCGCTGGCCGTGTGTGGTGCGGCTACTTGTGTCCGCAGACCGTTTGGACAGACTTGTTCATGAAGGTCGAGCGCTTCTTTGAAGGCGATCGCCGTGACCGCATCAATCTGGATAAGGAGCCATGGACCGGCACCAAGATCGCACGCAAGACCGGCAAACACACCGTCTGGCTGCTGATTGCCTGGTGGACCGGCGGTGCCTGGGTGCTCTACTTTGCTGATGCACCAACTCTTGTCTATGAACTTGCGACCGGTCAGGCCTCCCTTATTGTGTATGGTTGGATTGCGATCCTGACCTTCACGACCTATTCGCTCGCCGGTCACATGCGTGAGCAAATCTGTACTTACATGTGCCCTTGGCCGCGCATTCAGGCAGCTCTTACCGATGAGTACGCACTCAACGTGACCTACCGCGCCGACCGCGGTGAGCCACGTGGTCACCTGAAGGAAAACAAGAAGCGTCTGGAAGAAGGCTTGCCAGCCGGTGATTGTATTGACTGTCACCAGTGTGTGGCTGTGTGTCCAACCGGCGTTGACATTCGTAAGGGCAGTCAGCTGGAGTGCATCCAGTGCGGTCTGTGTATTGATGCCTGCGATAACATCATGACCAAGGTCGGCAAGCCAACCGGCCTGATCGCCTATGATACCGACATCAATATGGACCGCCGTGAGCAGGGTCTGGACCCAATCTACAGGTTTGTTCGTCCTCGTACGATCATCTATGTGGGCATCATCGTGATTGCAGCAGGCATCATGCTCTACACGTTGATCAACCGCCAGATGATGGACCTGTCTGTTGTACATGACCGTAACCCGCTCTATGTAACGCAGAACGAGGGTGTGGTCCGTAATGGCTACACTTTGAGATTGCTCAACAAGGAAAGTTCTGCTCAGGACTTCACGCTCATGGTGCGCAGTCAGGACGGCAATTTCCGCGCTGAGGTCGTGGGTGAAGACACCAATTCAGATGGGTCTATCACTCTCGAGGTTGGTGCAGACCGTACCCGTCAGGTTCGTGCTCTTGTGTTCTCTGAACCAAATGCAACCCTGCCGGTTTCAAGTGCGCTTGACTTTGTTCTCACAAACAATGAGACGGGCGAGAGTGTCTTGATTACGGACTTCTTCCGTACGGCGGAACACACAACACAATAGGGCTCTTAAAAGAGCCCATCCCCATTTCTGCAAAAGGTGAGGCAATGACGCTGATCATGGATAACAAAGGAACCAAGAAGCCACGCCAGATCACTGGCCGGTTCGTACTCGTTTGCTTTATTGTCTTTTTCGGCGTCATCTTCGCCGCCAATGCAATCATGATGTACTTGGCTATCGGCACTTTCCCGGGGCTGGAAGTCGAGAGCACCTACGAAGTGAGCCAGGGCTATAATGATGAAATCGCCCTGGCCGAAACAATGAAGGCAAAAGCCTGGAAGGTTGAAGCCGATATCAAGCAGGCTTCAGATGGCTCCGTTCAGATCCTGGTTCTGGCGCAGGACAAGAATGGCGCGCCAGTCTACGGCGATGAGTTCACGGTCAAGTTCCAGCGTCCAACAAGCACCAACACCGACACCGAACTCACCCTTCAGGAGCAGGAAGCTGGGCGCTATGTTGGCAATATCGCCGAGCTTGGCCACGGCAATTGGACCGTGGTGGTAGAAGCCTTCAGTGCAGAAAGCGCCGAGACACCTGTCTTCCGCTCGCGCAACAAGGTCTTCTTTAAAGAACAGTAAGGGCGGCCATGAACGCTCACACCAAAGACTGGGAGGCCTTTGTCACCCAGAAAGACGACGGCACCGCTCACATGGAGCTTGCCGTCGATGGCATTACCTGTGCTGCTTGCATCTTTGAGATCGAACGCGCTCTGACCAAGGAAGAGGGCGTCAAACACGCCCGTGTTAACATGTCCAGTCAGCGCCTCTCCGTGGACTGGGATCAAAGCAACTACGAGCCGTCGCGTCTTGTCAAAATCATGGAGATGCTGGGGTACAAGGTGTACCCGTTCGATCCTGCGCAGGTGAAGGCCCGCGGCGATCGCATCGGTAATGAGCTCTTGCGTTCATTGGCAGTCTCTGGCTTCGCTGCCATGAACATCATGCTTCTGTCCATTTCCGTCTGGTCTGGCAACACTTCCGACATCGACGTTGAAACACGCGACTTCTTTCACTGGATCTCTTTTCTCATCGCATTGCCAACGGTTGTGTATGCAGGGCGGCCGTTTTTTCGTAGTGCGATCATCGCCATCAAAAGCCGCCGCTTGAACATGGATGTACCGATTTCCATCGGTGTTCTGCTCGCCACCGGCTTGTCGGTGGTGCAAACCTTTCAATCCGCCAAACATGCCTATTTCGACAGCGCGGTAATGCTGCTGTTCTTCCTGTTGGCCGGTCGTTATCTCGACCACATGATGCGCCGCAAGACGCGCGCCTTTGCGGAGAATATCGCCACGTTGAAGGCCGAGAGCGCCGCCAAGTTGTTGCCTGACGGCTCCACCAAGGATGTGCCGCTGTCAAAGCTGGAGCCCGGCGACAAGGTGTTGGTGCGGGCTGGCGAGCGGGTTTCCGTTGACGGCGTGGTGCTGGAAGGCACAAGCGAGATTGACCAGAGCCTTGTGACGGGAGAAACCCAGCTGCAACCAGTTGGGGCTGGAGATGCGGTTTTTGCAGGCACCATGAACGCCAATGGCACGCTCACCCTCGGGGTCACGGCGTCTGCCAAGGGAACTCTGCTGGACGAGGTCAACCGCCTCTTGGAAACCGCTCTTGAGGGGCGCTCTTCCTACGTACAGATCGCCGATCGCGCTTCCCAGCTCTATGCGCCCGTTGTGCATCTTGCTGCGCTGGCCACATTCCTTGGCTGGACCTTTGCCGTCGGCGCAGACTGGCAGTATGCCCTGGTCATTTCCATATCGGTGCTGATCATCACGTGTCCTTGCGCGTTGGGACTTGCCATTCCTGTTGTTCAGGTTGTGGCAAGCGGTCTGTTTTTCCGCGCACGCGTGCTCTTGAACTCAGGCGATGCGATCGAGCGCTTGGCAGCGGTGAAAACCATCGTCTTCGACAAGACCGGCACTTTGACGCTGCCTGAACCAGCTCTTGGTGATGCTGGAGGCATGAGCGCAGAGGATCTTGCTCTCGCAGGCCGCTTGGCGCTCAGTTCCAAGCATCCCTTGTCCAAGGCTTTGGCCAAGGCGACCGGGGAGTTGAAACCAATCCCGGGAGCAAGTGAGGAAACGGGCAAAGGTGTGCGGGCTGTCTTTGAGGGGCAAGAGCTGTTGCTTGGCGCACCTGCCTACTGCCGCATCCCGCAGGACATGGTTGAGGCCAAGCGGAGAGAGAACCCCGGCAGTTCGCTGATTGCGTTCCGCAAAGGAGAAGAGACCTTTGCCTTGCTTGCAATTGGCCAGTACCTGCGCAGCGACGCAGTTGAGACCGTGACGCGCCTGCAGGCCATGGGGTACACGCTGGAGATGCTGTCAGGTGATCGCGTGGATGCTGTGGCCGACATCGCCAGCCAGCTTGGCATCGATACGTGGCAAGCTGAAGTGAAACCACAGGACAAGATCGCCCGGATCGAAGCGTTGAAGGCGGAAGGGCATAACGTGTTGATGGTGGGTGATGGCCTCAATGACGCGCCAGCTCTTGCGGCCGCAAACGTGTCCATGTCACCAGTTTCCGCTGTACACGTCAGTCAGGCCGCAGCAGATGCGGTGTTCCTGGGCGAGGATCTGCGCCCAGTGGCCAACGCCCTTGATATTGCGCGCAAGTCCCATCGTCTCATGCAGGAGAATTTGGGTCTGTCCGTTATTTACAACATGATTGCTGTACCAATAGCTGTTCTTGGGTATGTAACACCATTGGTGGCGGCGTTGGCCATGGCAGGCTCCTCGGTTATAGTGACCTTGAATGCCGTGCGCCTGCAGTTCATGTCCAAGCCGGAGAAAGAGGACTAACAACCAATGGAAGTATTGCTCTACCTGATCCCAGCTGCATTGGTGCTTGGTGGCTCTGGCCTCATAGCCTTCATGTGGTCCATGAAGAACGGTCAGTATGATGATCTGGAAGGGGCCAAATGGCGCATTCTGGATGATGGGGATCTGCCTGATGGCCATGCCCCGACCGTGGG